>PQAG01000062.1 GCA_003104895.1 Nitrosomonadales bacterium | reverse complement strand
TCTTCCAGCGTTTCGCCCGGTTCGTAATCGCTTTCATCGTTGTATTCCATGTCCTGCATGGCATCCAGCAGTGTCGGAAAAGGGCCAAACACCTCGTCAGTTATTTTGTCCTGCCAGTAAAAACCGTCCGGGCGTTCGATAATGCGGGCCTGATCAGCCTCGGTGGGGGGGGTATGTCCTGCCATTGTTGATGTCTCCTCGTTACGAGCAATGTGACAAAAACTGAATTTATTATAGACCCAAATTCAGCGGGATGTATTGCATCTCGCCGGTATTGAAATGAAACTGTTTTGACTTGCCAAGCGCGCCCGTTTGCAGTAAACCTGCACATTATGCCGCTCAAGAACCTTCTTTTCCTGTTTTCCCTGTTCCTGTTTGCCCAGTTGCTGCTGTGGACGCAGGCGGTGGCGGATGCGACTTCCTTTTCGGAACGTTCCGATGTGCAGCAGTTTGTGGCAGAAATGGTCAGCAAACACGGCTTCGATGCTGACGAATTGAATGACCTGTTCGCTCAGGTGATGCTGCGCCCCAATGCGGCAAAGACCATGACCAGCAAGGTGGTGAAGCCGCCTTCATGGAACCGTTACCGCGCCAATTTCGTGAATCCGTGGCGCATTGAGCATGGCGTCAGTTTCTGGAGCGCGAATGAGGCTGCGCTGACCCGCGCCCGCCAGATTTACGGCGTGCCAGAGGAGGTGATCGTGGCCATTATCGGGGTGGAAACCCGTTATGGCACTTATCCCCTGTCCCATCCCGTGCTCGATACGCTGGCAACGCTGGCATTCGATTATCCGCGCCGCGGTGAATTCTTCCGTGGCGAGCTGGAACAATACCTGCTGCTGATGCGGGAGGAGGGCAAGGACCCGCTTTCTGTCCGGGGATCATTCGCCGGTGCGATGGGGATACCCCAGTTCATGCCCAGCAGCTACCGTACCTACGCGGTGGATTTCGATGGCGACGGACAGCGTGATTTGTGGCGCAATTCCACAGATGCGATCGGCAGTGTCGCKAATTATCTCAAGGCATACGGCTGGGAGGCCAACCTGCCGGTGGCGATGCGCGCTTCACTGCRGCAGGATGCAGCTTCCAGCGACCTTTTCGGCGGTGGTTTGAAGCCACAGTACAGCATTGAGCAATTGCGCAAGCGCGGGGTCATGGCTRCAGAGGCATTGGCGCCAGAAACGCTGGCCACCCTGCTGGCCGTGGATGTCGACGATGGGCAGGAATATTGGCTCGGTCTGAATAATTTCTACGTGATCACGCGCTACAACCGCAATTTGTTCTACGCGCTTTCAGTTTATCAGCTGAGCCAGGAAATCCGGCTGGCGCGCCTGTCGTCRCTTAACTAAGGAGAATCCGCATGGCTTTCAATGTTCAAGCCCATGGCTTGGGCGCACTTGCGCTGCTGCTGGCAGCACAGGTGCAGTCTGCCCCTCCCTCCGAGAAATTGAGCACGCTCAGGGACCAGCAGCAGGTGGCGGTCACCATCTATAACGAAAATCTTGCCTTGGTCAAGGATCAGCGCCGGGTGGCCCTGGACAAGGGGGTGAACCGCCTCGCCTGGCGAGACGTGAGCGCGCGCATCATGCCTGAAACGGCCTTGCTGCGCAGCCTCACTGGCGGGGATGGACTTGCCTTGCTGGAACAGAATTTCGATTTCGATCTGCTGACGCCGCAGAAATTGCTGGATAAACATGTCGGCCAGAACGTTACGGTGATCAGGACCAACCCGGCCACCGGAGCGGAAAGCAGCGAGACGGCCACGGTTCTCAGCACCAATGGCGGCGTGGTGCTGAAATTTGCGGACCGCATTGAAACCGGCCTGCCAGGCCGTCTGGCATTCAGGATGGTGCCGGACAATCTGCGCGACCGTCCGACGCTGGTGATCGGCTTCCAGGCGCCTGCGGAAGGAGAGCGTGCGATGGAGCTGAGTTATCTCACCGCAGGGCTTTCCTGGCGCGCGGATTACGTGGCCGAACTGAGTTCTGCAGATGAGCGGCTGGACCTGAGCGGCTGGGTGACATTGACCAATATCAGCGGCAGCAGCTACCCCAACGCCAGGCTGCAGCTGGTGGCGGGGGACGTGAACCGGGTGCGGCGCGAACTGGATTTCGCCCAGGAAGGGCGGGTCATGAAGGCGGCGCCCATGGCCGCATCTGCAATGGCGGAGGAGAGCCTGTTCGAGTATCACCTCTATTCGCTGGAGCGTCCCACCACCATCGCCGAGCAGCAAACCAAGCAGGTGGCTCTGCTTTCGGCAAGCCGCATTCCCGTCCACAAGGAACTTTTGCTGCAAGGCAGGGATTACTACTACCGCACCAGCCAGGGTGATCTGGGACAGAAAATGAAAGTGGGTGTTTTCGTTGAATTCGAGAACAAGGGGGCTGGCCTGGGCGTGCCTTTGCCCAAGGGCGTGATCCGTGTTTACAAGAAGGATGCCTCAGGCCATGCCCAGTTCGTGGGTGAGGACCGCATTGACCACACGCCGCGCGGTGAAAAAGTGCGGCTCAAGCTGGGCGAGGCCTTTGATGTCACGGCGGACAAGAAACAGACCAGTTTCCAGAAAATAAGCGGCAGCGGGCGTTATAACTATATTTTTGAGAGCGCTTACCGGATCGAGCTGAAGAACGCCAAGGATGAGGCGGTGACAGTCAAGGTGATGGAGCCGCTGCCGGGAGACTGGGAGGTGCTGGCCGAGAGCCACCCGCATCAGAAACCGGCGAGCAACACCGCGGTCTGGAGCTTGCAGGTGCCTGCCCGAGGCAAGGCAGTGCTGGATTACCGGGTGCGGGTAAAATTGTAAGCATTTCTTAGGCGGGATAGAATTTCTGGGTTTTCTCCCTTCGCATTGCATTGGAAATCGCTTGTACGGCTCTATTCTCGACTCATTGATCCAGGTGACGGCGAATTCGGAACGGGATGCGCTGGTTCAGAGCCTGCTGACGACCTTGTGCGAACTGCTCAAGGCACAGGAGGGTGGAGTGTATTGGCTTGGCCCTTCCCAGTCCGGGCCTGAAGCGCGCCGGGCCGCGTCGGTGAAGCGTGAGGGGGTGCAGCTGGTTTTTGCCTCTCTTCAGAATAGCCCGGCAATCCTCGTGGCATCGGATGCCGATTTCTCGCGCTGTCTGGAAACCCGTGATTTTGCATCAAGCCCTGCCCGGCCAGGCATGATGCGCTACGTTCATCCCCTCCATGGCCGGGACGGGATCGAGGGCTTCCTCGAGATCATCGGGCCTGAATATGCAGAAGATGACGAGAAGCTGGTTACCGGCTTCCTGCAGGTTTTTCGTAATTATGTGCGCATTCTGGATGAAAGCGAACGCGATACGCTGACCGGCCTGCTCAACCGCCGCACTTTCGACCGGAATATTGGCCATCTGCTGTCACAGGCGCGCATGAACGATGCAATGGATGGCATCCCGAGTGGATGCCGCCGTGAGGATGCCAGGGCGCAAAGCCGCTGGCTGGCGGTGCTTGATGTCGACCATTTCAAGCGGGTGAACGACAAGTTCGGCCATATTTACGGTGACGAGGTGCTGATTCTTCTGGCGGGCATGATGCGAAAGGTGTTCAGGGAAGGCGACAAGCTGTTCCGTTTTGGCGGCGAGGAATTTGTCGCGGCGCTAGAACCGACAGACGAGGAAGGCGCGCGAGCGGTGCTTGAGCGCCTGCGCCAGACGGTGGCCAGCTTTGAATTCCCGCAAGTGGGTCAAGTCACCATCAGCATCGGTTACGTCAGAATCAGCAGTCAGGATGTGCCTGCAACGGTGGTTGGCCATGCCGATGAAGCGCTCTATTACGCCAAGCAGCACGGGCGCAATCAGGTGTGCTCCTATGAGGAACTGCTGAGCCAGAACAAGATCGCTCCCTCGGCGCCGATGAACGTGGATGCGGAGTTATTCTGAAGGGACTCAGCCGGAGCCTCTTCAGGGTGCCGAGAATTTCTTGAAGTGGTTGATCAGGCCATTGGTGGAGGCATCAAAGCGGGTTGCCATCTCGCCGCCAGCAAGCTCGGGCAGGATGTTGCTGGCCAGCTGCTTGCCCAGTTCCACTCCCCACTGGTCGAACGAATTGAGATTCCAGATGATGCCCTGCACGAAAACCTTGTGCTCGTAGAGCGCGATCAGCGAACCCAGGGTGTGCGGCGTGATTTTGCGCAACAGGATGGAGTTGGTGGGCCTGTTGCCGGGGAAAACCTTGTGCGGCAGCAGCTGCTTCAGCTTCCGGCCGCTGATGCCTGCCCGCTCAAGTTCGGCGCGCGCTTCTTCTTCGGTCTTGCCCTGCATCAGCGCCTGCGTCTGCGCAAAGAAATTGGCCAGCAGAATGCGGTGGTGGTCTCCGATGGGGTTGTGGCTGTCGACCGGCACCAGAAAATCCGCCGGGATCAGCTTGCTGCCCTGGTGGATGAGCTGGTAGAAGGCGTGCTGGCCGTTGGTGCCGGGCTCTCCCCAGATCACCGGCCCGGTCTGGTAATCCACGGTCCTGGCATTGCGTGAAATGCGCTTGCCGTTGCTTTCCATGTCCAGTTGCTGCAGATAGGCCGGCAGGCGGTGCAGGTACTGGTCATAGGGCAATACTGCGTGGCTCTGGGCAGCGAAGAAGTTGTTGTACCAGATGCCCAGCATTCCGAGAATGACCGGCATGTTCTGCTCGAATGGGGCATGGCGGAAATGCTCATCCATCTCGAATGCGCCTTCCAGCAGCGCCTCGAAATGATCCATGCCGAGATAGAGCGCTATCGGCAGCCCGATGGCCGACCACAGCGAATAGCGGCCGCCCACCCAGTCCCAGAATTCGAACATGTTGGCCGTGTCGATGCCGAATTTGGCGACTTCTCCGGCGTTGGTCGAGACCGCGACGAAATGCCGGGCGATGGCGGCTTCATCGCCGGCGGCCCGCAACAGCCATGCGCGTGCAGAGCGGGCATTGGTCAGGGTTTCCTGGGTGGTGAATGTCTTGGAAGCGACCACGAACAGCGTGGTTTCCGGGTGGATGCGTTTGAGCGTCTCGGCCAGGTGGGTACCGTCGACGTTAGATACGAAGTGGACGCTGAGGCCGGGCTTTTCATAGTGCTTCAGAGCTTCGGTCACCATCACCGGGCCGAGATCGGAGCCGCCGATGCCGATGTTCACGATGTCCGTGATGCCCTTGCCGGTATAGCCGCGCCACTGGCCGCTGCGCACCTGTTCCGAAAACTCGCTCATGTGCGCCAGAACACGCCGCACATCCGGCATGACATCCTTGCCGTCCACATACACCGGCTTGCCGGAGCGGTTGCGCAGGGCGGTATGGAGGACGGCGCGGCCCTCGGTGAAGTTGATGGCCTCGCCGGTGAACATTTTTTCAATCCACTGGCTCAGTCCGGCTTCCCGCGCCAGCTGCATGAACAGGGCGAAGGTTTCTTCGGTGATCCGGTTCTTGGAATAATCGAGCAGGAGGCCGCCCTGGTTGAGCGAGAAGCGCGCAAAGCGCTGCGGGTCCTGCTGGAACAGGTCGCGCATGTGCAGCTGCGCCATTTTTTTCTGGTGACGTTTCAAGGCTTGCCAGCTGGGAAGGCGGGTGAGAGCGGACATGTTTTCGAACTCTAAAAGCTATTTTTCTGGGGCTAAAATGATGCCAGACAGTGGGGGAATGGTAATCACCAGGGATTGCTCGAAGCCCATCCAGGGCTGGTTCTGGGTTTCCAGACCAACTCCATTGCCGGCATTGCTGCCGCCATAGTAAGTGGAATCGCTGTTGAATATTTCCCGGTACCGGCCGCCCCGGGGCGCGCCGATGCGATAGCCATGGCGCGGTACGGGTGTGAAGTTGAGGACGACCACGACGACGCTGCCATCATTGCCCCAGCGCAGGAAGGACAGGACCGAGTGGTCGGCGTCATGACAATCCACCCAGGAAAACCCGGATACTTCGAAATCCTGCTGGTGCAGCGCGGGCGTGTCGCGATAGAGGCGGTTGAGGTCGCGGCTGAGATCCTGCACGCCCTTGTGCCAGTGGTACTGCAGCAGCCCCCAGTCAATCTCGCCCCCGACCCGCCATTCGCGCCCCTGGCCGATCTCGTTGCCCATGAAATTGAGCTTCTTGCCGGGATAGCTCATCTGGTAGGTGAGGAGCAGGCGCAGGTTGGCAAATTTCTGCCAGGTGTCGCCGGGCATCTTGTCGAGCAGCGAGCCTTTGCCGTGCACGACTTCATCGTGTGAAAAGGGCAGTATGAAGTTCTCGGTGTAGGCATAAAGCTGGCCGAAGGTCAGCTCGTTGTGATGGAAGCGGCGGTGCACAGGTTCGTGCAGCATGTAGCGCAGCGTGTCATTCATCCAGCCCATGTTCCATTTCATGGAGAAACCCAGACCGCCGAGATAGACAGGCCTGGACACCATGGGCCAGGAAGTGGATTCCTCGGCGAATGTCAGCGCGCCGGGGAACTCGTCATGCACCATGATGTTGAGGCTGCGCAGGAACTCGATGGCCTCCAGATTCTCGCGCCCGCCATACTTGTTGGGAATCCACTCGCCAGCCTTGCGCGAGTAGTCAAGGTAGAGCATGGATGCCACGGCGTCGACGCGCAGGCCGTCGAGGTGAAACTCGGAAAGCCAGTAGTGGGCGCTGGAAAGCAGGAAACTCTGAACTTCATGGCGTCCGTAATTGAAGATGTGGGTGCCCCAGTCCTGGTGGAAACCGAGACGCGGGTCTTCGTGCTCGTACAGGGCTGTGCCGTCAAAATGCGCCAGCGCCCAGCTGTCCTGGGGAAAATGCGCCGGCACCCAGTCGAGAATGACGCCGATACTGGCCCGGTGGCAGGCGTCAACGAAGAAACGGAAATCGTCCGGCGTGCCGAAGCGCGAAGTGGGGCCGAAATAGCCGGTGGTCTGGTAGCCCCATGACTCGTCCAGGGGATGCTCGGATACCGGCATGAGTTCGATATGGGTATAGCCCATGTCGTTGATGTAGGGCACAAGATGCTCCGCCAGTTCGCGCCAGTTGTAGAAGCGGCCATCCGGATGGCGTTTCCAGGAACCGGCGTGGATTTCATAGACATTGAACGGGGCGTGCAGCCAGTCGAGCGCCTGACGCTGCTTCATCCATGCCTGATCGCCCCAGCTGTGCTGCGTGGGAGCCGGTACTTTTGCCGCGGTGCCGGGGCGCAGCTCGTATTCCTGGCCGTAGGGGTCGGTTTTGGTCAGGATATGGCCGCTGTGACGGTTGCGGATTTCGAACTTGTACAGGCTGCCCGCAGCAAGCCCGGGAATGAACAACTCCCAGACCCCGCTCGAACCCAGGCTGCGCATGGGGTGTACGCGTCCATCCCAGTGATTGAAATCGCCAATGACGCTGACACGCTCGGCATTGGGCGCCCATACTGCAAAGCGAATGCCGGCAATGCCCAGAAGAGCCGTACGTTGTGCGCCCAGGATACGGTATCCCTGGTGCAAACGGCCTGCGCCCAGGAGGTAGAGGTCCATCTCGCTGATCTGCGGCGGAAAGGTGTAGGGGTCAAAAAATTCGTGGTAACCCTCCTGGCGCGGCACTCTCAGCCGGCAGGGGCGCCCGGGATTTTCATTGCCGTGCCAGAAAAAAATGCCGTCAGTGTGGATTTTCTCCAGCATCAGCCATTTGCCGCCAATGTGAATTTCCACCTGCTGCTCGAACGGCAGAAAGGTTCGCTCCGACCATCCTTCCCCTTCCTGATGCAGGCCGAGATAGGCGAAAGGATCATGGTGCCGGGCTTTGAGCAGGGCCTTCAGATTTGTGTTGACTTTGGCGCTGAGGTTGGGTTTCATGGAAGTGTCGCTGCGGCGGGATAATGCGCCAAGAATATGCCAGAAGGCGGCTTTAGGCAAACACCTGTGCCGCCCAAAGGGGTATAATTTAGTTACTATAATCGTAGGAAGGGAGAACTTCTTGTATTCGTCCACTACTCCTCGTTTTATCAGCCTGTTGACCAAAAATACGGTGGCCCTGATTCTCGCCGGTGGCCGGGGTAGCCGTCTCAGGGCGCTTACAGACTGGCGCGCAAAACCGGCCGTGCCCTTTGGCGGCAAATTCCGCATCATCGATTTTCCGCTTTCCAACTGTGTCAATTCGGGCATTCGCCGCATCGGCGTGATTACCCAGTACAAGGCGCACAGCCTGCTGCAGCACCTGCACCGTGGCTGGAGTTTCCTGCGCAGCGAATTCAACGAATTCGTCGAACTGCTCCCCGCGCAGCAGCGCATTCAGGAAGCCTGGTACAAGGGCACTGCCGATGCGGTATTTCAAAACCTGGATATCATCCGGGGCTACAAGTCGGAATATGTGCTCATCCTTGCTGGCGACCATATTTACAAGCAGGACTATGGCGAGATGCTGGCTTTTCACAGCGCGCATGCAGCAGACATGACAGTGGCCTGCATGGAAGTGTCGGTAGAGGAGGCTTCGGCTTTTGGCGTCATGACGGTGGACGAGCACCAGCGCGTGGTGAAGTTTACCGAGAAACCCGAGGTGCCGGACGAGATTCCCGGCAAGCCGGGCAGGGCCATGGTCAGCATGGGGATATACGTGTTCAACACGGCTTTTCTGTTCGAACAGCTGATCCGTGATGCCGATGACCCCCATTCCAGCCATGACTTCGGCAAGGACATCATTCCTTACCTGGTCACCCGCTACCGCGTATTTGCTCATCCCTTCGAAGACAGCTGTGTCGGGCTGCAGAATGGCGGACCCTACTGGCGTGATGTGGGAACGATCGATGCCTATTGGGAAGCCAATATGGAAATGACCAAGATCACGCCCTATCTCAACCTCTATGACAGGGAATGGCCGATCTGGACCTACCAGGAACAATTGCCGCCGGCCAAGTTCGTTTTCGATGACGATGCACGCCGTGGCTATGCTGTCGATTCTCTGGTGTCCGGCGGATGCATCATCAGCGGGGCTTCGGTGCGCCGTTCTCTGCTGTTTTCCAATGTCTATGTCCACAGCTACGCCGAGATCGAGGATTCTGTCATTCTGCCCGATGTGGATATCGGCCGTTACGCCATTCTCAAGAAGGTGGTGCTGGATAAGGGGTGCAGCATTCCGGAAGGCATGTCGATTGGCGTTGACCCGGCAGAGGATGCCAAGCGCTTTTATGTCACTGAAAGAGGCGTGACGCTGGTGACGCCCGAGATGCTCGGACAGCAGGTTCACTACGTCCGCTAAATCTTACCCTTTAAGGGCCTTGCTTCCATGATCGTTGAGCACCCCCTTGGTGGCGGGGGGGCGGGTTTTGCCTCCTAATGAGCTCCCATAAAAAGCTGAAGCTTGTATTATGCTGGCACATGCACCAGCCGGATTACCGCCACCATGTCACAGGTGAATTTGCCTTACCGTGGACCTATCTCCATGCAATCAAGGACTATACCGACATGGCCTATCATCTGGAGCAGACACCAGGTGCGCGTGCGGTAGTAAACTTTGTCCCCATTCTGCTTGATCAGCTGAAGGATTACAGCGATCAGTTCCGCACTGGAAAACTGCGTGATCCCCTGTTGCGCCTGCTGGCGGCCAAGGATCTGGAACATGTGACACTGGAGCAGCGCAAGCTGATACTGGAAAGCTGTTTCCGCAGCAATCACAGCAAGATGATTGAGCCTTATCCCGCCTACAAACGCCTGTATGACCTGTTCAAGCTGCATGAAGTGCATGGGATGGAGCAGTTCTACTATCTGTCCAGCCAGTATCTGGCCGACCTGCTGGTGTGGTATCACCTTGCCTGGACCGGCGAAAGCGTGCGGCGTGAGAATGAGCTGGTGGTGGGAATGATGTCCAAGGGCAGCATGTTTACTTTCAAGGAACGCCAGCAGCTGGTGACCCTGATTGGCGCGCTGATTCAGGGGGTTATCCCGCGTTACCGGAAACTGGCCGAGGAAGGGCAGATCGAACTTTCCACCACGCCCTATTACCATCCAATAGCGCCTCTCCTGCTGGACTTCAACTGTGCGAAAGAGAGCGTGGCCGGAATTGAGCTTCCCGTGTCGCACGCCTATCCAGGCGGTGCGCAGAGGGTGTCGTTCCATGTGTCCGAAGCATTTGCCATACACGAGCAATATTTTGGCTTGCGTCCGGCCGGAATGTGGCCCGCGGAAGGCGGTGTATCCCACGCGGCTGCGATACTGATGGCAAAAAATGGCTGCCGCTGGATAGCCACCGGCCAGGGCGTGTTGAGCAATAGCCTGCGGCAGGCGCACCAGGAAGAGATGTTGAAGAGTCCTTTCAACTATCTTTACCGCCCCTACCGGATTGTGGATGGCGAGCATGAGATTACCTGCTTTTTTCGCGATGATCAGTTGTCCGACAAGATCGGCTTCGAGTATGCCAAATGGTTCGGCCGCGATGCTGCGCTCGATTTTGTCCACAAGCTGGAGGAAATATGGCACAACAGTAACGGACACGAGAACCCGGTAGTCAGCATTATTCTGGACGGCGAGAATGCATGGGAGTATTACCCCTACAACGGCTACTATTTCCTGTCCGAGATGTATGAAATGCTGCAGAATCATCCTCACATCGAGATGACCACTTTCCGTGATTATCTGGATGGCTGCCGTGAGGAACGGGATGGGGTGCGGCGCCATGCCTACCATTGCGCCGAAAGCAGGGATTTGACCCATCTGGCGGCAGGGAGCTGGGTCTATGGGGATTTCACGACCTGGATTGGCTGTCCGGAAAAAAATCGCGCCTGGGATTTGCTATGCCAGGCCAAGCAAAGCTATGATCTCGTCATGGCGAGCGGCCGCCTCTCTCCCGAGCAGAAGGGGAAGGCAGCCCGTCAGCTTGCGGCATGCGAAGGCTCCGACTGGTTCTGGTGGTTTGGCGACTATAACCCGGGCGATAGTGTCAGAAGTTTTGACCGGCTGTACCGGGAGAATCTGGCTGACCTGTATCGCATGCTGATGCTGGTGCCCCCGCTTGAACTCAATGTGCCCGTCAGCCAGGGCGGCGGTGATGCCGAAGCGGGCGGAACCATGAGGCGGGGCTCCTGAGCCGTCCTGGCCCGTCACTGGGCGATAATCCTAAACAGAGAATCTGAGAAACATGACAAAATCGGTTACGCTTCTGCTTGGCGTTCACGCTCACCAGCCTGTGGGCAATTTCCCGGAAGTGCTGCAGGATGCCCATGCACGCTGCTACGGCCCGTTCATCCGCACCCTCTACCGCTATCCGGATTTTCCTTTCGCGCTGCATTTTTCCGGCTGGCTGCTGGATTACCTGTTGCAGCATTACCCGCAAGACATGGCGATGCTGAAGGAAATGGTGCAGCGCGGCCAGGTGGAACTGGTTGGCGCGGGCGAAACCGAACCGGTATTGGCGGTGATTCCCAATCGTGACCGCATCGGCCAGGTCGTCGCGTTGTCGGACAAGCTGGAAAAGAAATTCGGTCAGCGTCCGCAGGGCGCCTGGCTGACTGAGCGGGTTTGGGAGGCGACGGTGGTGCCGGCCCTGGTGGATGCGGGGATACGCTACGTCACGGTGGACGACTACCATTTCCTTTGCACCGGCAAAGAGGTTTCCGAACTCAGTGGTTTCTATACGACCGAGGAAGACGGACGCCGCCTGGATCTGTTCCCCATTTCAGAGGCACTGCGTTACCGCTTCCCCTTCTCTCCCGCGCGCGAGGCGGTTCAGTATCTTGAGAGTCTGGCGGGGGAAGGGGAAGAAGCGGCCGTCTATTTCGATGACATCGAAAAATTCGGCATCTGGCCGGAAACCTACGAGTGGGTTTATGAAAAAGGCTGGCTGGAAGAGTTTGTCCGCGGTGTGCTGGCTTCGCCGCTGATCCGCCCCATGAAATTCAGTGCTTACCATGCCACGGCGCATACGCGCGGCATCGTTTATCTTCCTACGACCTCCTACATCGAGATGAACGAATGGACCCTGCCAGCTCAGGCTGCCAACAGTTACGCGAATCTGGTCCAGGAGTCCAAATCAAAAGGACTGTTCGATCGCGACAAGGCATTCCTGCGCGGCGGTATCTGGAAGAATTTCATCACCCGCTACCCCGAGTCAAACTGGATGCACAAGCGCATGCTGCAATTGTCGCAGCGCTTCCATGAACTCCCTGAGCGCAAGAAAACCAAAGAGATGCGCGAATTGCTCTACCAGTCCCAGGCCAACGATGCTTACTGGCACGGCCTGTTCGGCGGTTTGTACCTGCCCCATTTGCGGCGCGCGATCTACAACGCCATCGTGGCGCTGGAAGCCATGCTGGACAAGGCTGCTGCGCGCCCTCCGCTGGGCATCGAGGATCTCGACCTTGACGGCAGGAATGAAGTCTTTATTCACAACGATGAAATTCAGGCGGTGGTCCGTCAGGATGGCAGTGCTGCGGTGTGTGAACTGGATGCGTACAACCTGAGACATAATTTCGCTGATACGCTGGCTCGCCAGCCCGAGCATTACTACCGCAAGATGCATCTTGGCCAGGATGCGCAGCATGCTGGGGAGGGCATCGCCAATCCGCATGAGCGGGTCAGTTTCAAGCACCATATCACGCCGGCAGATCTGGGGCTGGATGACGTTCAGCGCATGCTGTTCCTGGACAGCCTGGTCAATGGCGAAGCCGTGATGCCTGTAAGGGGCTATATTCTGCGCCCCGCTGCTGATGGCGCCACCCATGTGACCTTCAGCTGTGAACACGGCAAGATGCTGATCGACAAGCGGATTTCTGTTTCCGGCAAACGACTGCGCGTGAGTTATCAGTTCAACGGAGAAATGCAGGGCCAGTTCCAGACCGGAATCAATCTGGCCATGCCGAGCTGTGATGGCCCGGCGGGCCGTTTTGTCTTCAATGACCAGATTCCGGGCGGGTTTGGCCAGTCTTTGCAATTTGAAAACGCCACAAAGCTGGATTTGCAGGACGAGGTGCTGGGCGGGGGGCTGTCTCTGCATCTCAATACCCCGGCCCTGATTCAAAGCCAGCCCCACTTTTCGGTGTCTCAATCCGAAGCGGGATTCGAAAAGATCATGCAGGCGCTGACGCTGACGCTGACCTGGCCGCTATCTTCCCAGCTGAAAGAGCTGGTTGTGGATATTGATGCCAACAAGCTTGGTGAGTGACGCTGTCCGGGCTAAAATTCCGTTTCCTGAAATTGATTAAAGAATACATGCCATGACAGAACAAAGAGTTGCCAGGAACAAGGCCGTCTACGTGACCTATTCGATCGTCGACCAGTCGGGATCGGTTTTCGAGCAGTCGGATGTGCCTGTGGGCTACGTGCATGGCGGCAACAGCCCCCTGTTCGAGAAAATCGAAATGGCGCTGGACGGGCACAGGGTTGGGGATCGGGTAGAGGTTTCGCTCAACCCCGCCGAGGGCTTTGGCCCGCACGACCCGAATCTGACGTTTACCGACGACATCGGGAATGTCCCTCCGGAATTCCGCCGTCTCGGCGCGGAAGTCGAGCTGCAGAACGAGAAGGGCGAGAGCATGATCTTCCGCGTCAGCCGCATTGCCGACGGCAAGCTTACCGTGGATGCCAACCATGCGCTGGCAGGCCAGACCGTCACCTTTGTGGTGAATATCGTCAACATCCGTGATGCCAACATGGACGAGATCGTCAATGGCCTTCCTGTCGACCAGAGCCATCCGCTGCATTGACGGCCCTTGTCTGGCAAGGGAGTTCCTGATTGTCTTGCCAGCGAAAACTGGATATCCTGTACCCAAAACCTGTACAAGGAAAAGTTTCATGGCTTTCATAGCATTCTATATCGTTGCCATCGCGATACTGGTCGCGCATTTCACCGGCTGGCTGGCGCGCCATAACATGGAATGGCTGGTGCTGGTGCTGGCGGCGGCGGTATTCCCGGCTGTCATTTTTCTCTGATTTTTCTGCGTGATCGAGTATCAGCCCATCTCATGCGCTCAGCACGAGCGCCTCGAATTCAGTGTCCTGCGCAAGATCCCCTTGCAGATCGAATTCCGCCAGGGTCCGGAAAAAATCCGTCAGACCGTGATGCCGCTCGACGTGGCGACACGCAGCGGTGCTGAATGGCTTAAATTCAGGGTAAGCGGAACCGGCGAGGTCATCGAGATCCGGCTCGACAGCATCATTTCCTTTGCCGAGCAGTTGCCTTCTTGACTGCCTTGTCCGCAGGCCTGCGGTAAAGCACAAATACCGTGGGGTGTTTGTCGCAATCCGGTAGTTTCCCTTTCCATTCGGCAATGCTTCTTGTGCTGATGCGTTCGCTTGCCAGGGTCAGATCCGTGGCGATGCACAACTCGGTTTCACCCGCGCAGGTGGCCACCAGATCCTGCAACAGTTGCTGGTTGCGGTAGGGGGTTTCGATGAAAATCTGGGTCTGGTTCAGGCGCAGCGAATGCTGTTCGATTTCCTGTATTTTCTTGATCCGTTCGGATTTTTCTGCCGGCAGGTAGCCGAGGAAGGCGAAGCTCTGGCCATTGAACCCCGATCCCATCAGGGCGAGCAGGATGGAGGATGGGCCCACCAGAGGCACGACCCGGATGTTGCGCGCATGCGCGAGGCGCACCAGGGTGGCGCCAGGGTCGGCCACAGCCGGGCATCCGGCTTCGGACAGCAGGCCGACATCCTCCCCGTCGAGCAGGGGTTGCAGCAGGCTTTCCAGTTCTTCCTTGCGCGTGTGCTCGTCCAGGGTGGACATGCGGATTTCCTGCAGCGCAACCGCCGTTCCGGTCTGCTTCAGAAACTGCCGTGCGGTTTTGGGGTGTTCGGAGACAAAGGTGCGCAATGTGGCAGCCAGGCGCCTGGCCTGTTCGGGAAGAATGGCCGAAAGCTCGCTGCCTTGGCCAAGCGTGGTCGGGATCAGATACAAAGTGCCCGGCATAAAAGGTTAGATGACCGGGAAGCTTTCGTTATTGAGCATGTCAATCAGAGCAATCAGCGGCAGCCCGATCAGGGCATTCGGGTCGTCGCCTTCCATCCTGGAGATCAGGGCGATGCCCAAGCCTTCGGATTTGGCGCTGCCGGCGCAGTTGTAGGGCTGCTCCTTGAGGAGATAATGCTCGATCTGGGCATCGCTCAGCTCGCGGAAACTCACGGTGAACGGGATCAGACGGTTCTGCACGCGGCCGGTCTTGCTGTTGTAGAGGCACAGGGCAGTATTGAACACCACCTTTCTGCCGCGCATGCGGCGCAGTTGCAAGGTGGCGTTTTCGTGGGTGTGCGGCTTGCCGAGCTGTTCTCCATCCAGCGTGGCGACCTGGTCCGAGCCGATGATGAGGGCATCCGGAAAATGTGCGCCCGCCACGCGCGCCTTGGCTTCGGCCAGGCGGGTGGCGGTTTCAACGGCGGTTTCGCCCGGCAATGGGGATTCGTCCAGATCCGGCGCAAAGGTGCTGAACGGCACCTGCAGGCGGTTCAGCAGGTCGCGCCGGTAGGGCGAGGTGGAGGCGAGGATGAGTTCCATTATTCAGGCTGGATGTCGATCAGGACTTCATCGGGGGTGACGCTGTCGCCCTTGGCCACGAATACCGCAACCACCGTGCCGCCGATGGGTGCCTGCACCTCGTTTTCCATTTTCATGGCCTCGATCACCAGCACCGGGTCGCCCGCTCTGACCGTGGCTCCTTTTTGTGCCAGCACCTCGACGATGACGCCGGGCATCGCGGTGGTGACATGCCCCGGGCGCGTGGGGCGCGGGCGTTTGCCTGCCGGGGATTTCTTCTCGCCGCCCGATTCCCGGGCTTTTCCACTGCCTGTCGCAACTCCGCCCGGGCCGCCATAGACCTCGATTTCGCTCAAGGCTTCGACCAGCACCTCCTCGGATACGCCATCCACGGAAACGTAGAAGGGGCGCGTATCCGCTCCGTGCTGGCCCGACCCGGTGACGTGAATGTGGTAGGTCTCGCCGTGCAGGGTGACATTGAATTCGTTGGCGGCATAGAAAGGACCGCAAGCCAGATTGGTGTCCGGGGGCAGCAGCTGCTCCGGCTTCAATGCGCCAGCGGCGCGCTCCTGCAGGAAGTTGCGGCCCAGTTCCGGGAACATGGCATAGGTCAGCACATCCTCCTCGCTCTTGGCCAGGCTTTCGATCTCCCCGCGCAGCTTGTCCATCTCGTCTCCCAGCAGGTCTGCCGGGCGGCAGGTGATGACTTCCTGGCTGCCGATGGCGATGCTGCGCACTTCCGAATTGACGGTCCCGGGGGCCTTGCCGTAGCGTCCCTGCAGATAGTTCTTCACTTCGGTGGTGACTGACTTGTAACGCTCGCCGGTGAGCACGTTCAGTACCGACTGCGTTCCAACGATCTGCGAGGTGGGCGTGACCAGCGGCGGGAAGCCGAGGTCTTCGCGCACGCGGGGAATTTCCGCCAGCACCTCGTCCATGCGGTTGAGCGCGCCTTGTTCCTTCAACTGGTTGGAGAGGTTGGAAATCATGCCGCCGGGCACCTGATTGACCAGCACGCGCGTATCCACGCCGGTGAAGTCGCTTTCATACTGCCAGTATTTCTTGCGCGCCTCGCGGAAATAGGCGGTGATTTCCTGCAATGCCGCCAGATCCAGGCCGGTGTCGAATTCCGTGCCGGCCAGCGCGGCGACGATGCTTTCCGTGGAGGAATGGCTGGCGCCCTCGCCAAAGGAGGAATTGCTGGTGTCGAGAATGGTGGCGCCGTTTTCCACGCCCTTGAGGAAGCACATGGCGGACAGGCCGGAAGTGGCGTGGCTGTGCAGGTGGATCGGGAGGGAAGTGGCGGCTTTCAGCGCTTTCACCAGTTCACCCGTGTGGTAGGGGGTCAAGAGGCCGGCCATGTCCTTGATGGCCAGGGTGTCGCAGCCCATGGCTTCCAGTTCCCGCGCCATCTGGACGAAATAGGCAATGTCATGCACCGGGCTGGTGGTATAGCTGATGGCGCCTTCGGCAATCTTGCCGGCATTCTTCACGGCTTCGACGGAAACCTTCATGTTGCGCAGGTCGTTCATGGCGTCGAAGACACGGAATACGTCCACGCCGTTGTCGGCGGATTTCTGCACGAATGCGCGCACCACGTCGTCCGAATAATGGCGGTAGCCGAGCAGGTTCTGCCCGCGCAGCAGCATCTGGATGCGGGTGTTGGGCAATGCCTTGCGCAGTTTTTTGAGGCGGTCCCAGGGATCTTCGCGCAGGAAGCGCACGCAGGCGTCGAAAGTGGCTCCGCCCCAGGCCTCCAGCGACCAGAAGCCGATGCTGTCGAGCTTCTTGCAGATGGGCAGCATATCCTCGGTGCGCATGCGGGTTGCGATCAGGGACTGGTGGCCGTCACGCAAGACGAGTTCGCTGATGAAAACTTTAGCCATGCTCTATTTCCTGAATTTTGGGCTTCATTATGTTTATAGGCCTGTGTGGGCTGCGATTGCTGCCGAAATGGCGGCAGCCAGCAAATCCTTGGGCGGGCGCACTGAATAGTTGACCAGTTCGGGGTGGGCCTCGACAAAGCTGGTGTCAAACCGGCCGCAGCTGAAATCGGGGTGTTGCAGGATTTCCTGGTAATAGGGGATGGTCGTTTTCACGCCATACACCACCATGTCGTTCAGTGCGCGCTGGCCACGTGCCACCACGCCTTCCCAGGTCAGATTCCATACCGTCAGTTTTGCACACATGGAATCGTAATAAGGGGGGATCACATAGCCGGAGTACATGGCCGCGTCGGTGCGCACGCCGGGGCCGCCCGGCGCGTAATAGCGGGTGATGCGGCCGAAGCTTGGCAGGAAGCCGTTTTTCGGATCCTCCGCGTTTATGCGGAATTCCATGGCAAAGCCGCGGTAATTCACATCTTTCTGTTTGTATTGCAGCGGCAGGCCGCTGGCGATGCGGATCTGCTCCTGCACGATGTCGATGCCGGTAATGGTTTCCGTGACGGTGTGCTCCACCTGCAGACGGGTGTTCATTTCCATGAAATAGAACTGGTTATCCTCGTTAAGCAGAAACTCCACCGTGCCAGCGTTGACATACCCTACGGCCTTGGCAGCGTCCACTGCCAGGTCGCCGATGTAGCGGCGCTGCGCTTCGGTGAGCTGGGGCGAAGGGGCGATCTCGATCAGCTTCTGGTTGCGGCGCTGAATCGAGCAGTCACGCTCGAACAGGTGAATGACGTTGCCAAAGCTGTCGCCCAGCACCTGAACCTCGATATGGCGCGGGTTGACCACGCATTTTTCGAGAAATACTTCCGGTTTTCCAAAGGCCTTGCTGGCTTCGGACACCACGCGATCATAATTCTTGAGCAGTTCTTCCTCGCTGTTGCAGCGCCGGATGCCACGTCCGCCCCCGCCGTTGGTGGCCTTGAGCATGACCGGGTAGCCGATCTTGCTTGCCAGCTGGCGGGCCTCTTCCACATTGTCCAGGTTGCCTTCGCTGCCTGGCACGACGGGCACGCCGGCATCAATCATGGCCTTGCGCGCCTGGATCTTGTCGCCCATCTGGTGAATGACTTTGGCAGACGGGCCGATGAAGGCGATGCCGCGCTTGGCACAGATTTCTGCCAGTACGGGGTTTTCCGAGAGGAAACCATAGCCGGGATGAAGTGCGTCGCAGCCGGCGGCGGCCGCGAGATTGACGATGTTGTGCGCGTTGAGGTAGCCAATGACCGGGTCGGAGCCGATGTTGTAGGCTTCGTCTGCTTTCTTTACATGCAGCGCATGGCGGTCCGCATCGGTGTAGATGGCCACCGACTTGATGCCCATCTCGGAACAGGCACGCACGATGCGGACGGCAATTTCACCGCGGTTGGCAATAAGAATTTTCTTGATCACGTGACAACCCGAATCCCAATTTGTTTTTGCTGATTCTGGCACCGGCGGGCCAGCATCGGTCGTGAACAGCAGATGGCGCCTTGGCTAAAAGGCAAGAAAACTTAAAGGCTTTTTGACACAAAAGCCGAAAAATTATATCATGTGCGGCTTATGTCTGAACAGGCTGTAATCGATAACCTTGACTTTGCCCGGAACGGGCGGGTGATACGCGGCACTGCTCCCCTGGCTGGATTTCCCAGGTTGCAGGATTCGCTGCTGTCAAACCAAGGTGCTCTGAATTATACCCTGTCAGGGAAAACTGGCGCAAAAGGCGAGCCTCTTCTGATTTGCAGTATTGATGGCAAGCTTGTTTTACAGTGCCAGCGTTGCCTTGAGGCGTTGGAATACCCGCTTCATGTCGAGTCCCGCTTGCGGCTGGTGCAGGGCGCCACGCAGTTTGATGATCTTGATGATGGCGATGAGGAAGTGGATTCGATACCGGTCAGTGCTGAAATGGATGTGCTGGCGCTGGTTGAAGATGAAATCTTGTTGAGTTTGCCGATTTCGCCCCTGCATCCTCCGGAATTATGTCTGGGGAAGGGCGTGGAGAAGCCGGTAAATGAAAAAGGAAACAACCCGTTTGGTGTCCTTGCGGCACTGAAGGTTAAGTGATTATTCAAGGAGTTTGAAATGGCCGTTCAGCAGAACAAGAAATCCCCATCCAAGCGTGGCATGCACCGCGCACACGATTTTCTCACCAACCCGCCGCTGGCGGTTGAGCCTACCACGGGTGAAGTGCATCTGCGTCACCATGTCAGCCCGAGCGGCTTTTACCGTGGGCGCAAGGTTGCTCGCGCCAAAGGCGAATAAGAAACTTATCCCATCCGCGGCCGGGTTCCTTCCGGCCGCATGCAGCTGATCAGCTGTTCTTAAATGGATATTACCGTTGCGATTGACGCCATGGGAGGCGACCATGGCGTGCACGTCACCGTGCCCGCTGCGCTGGAAATCCTGCGCAAAGATGCAGACGTCAATATCGTTCTGGTCGGCCTGACTGAGGCCATCGAGTTCGAACTTAGCGCATGCCGTGCAGCGGTGGGTCCGCGCCTGCGTATTCACCATGCCAGTGAAGTGGTGACCATGGACGATCCGCCTGCGCAGGCCCTGCGCAGCAAAAAAGATTCCTCCATGCGGGTGGCGATCAACCTGGTCAAGAGTGGCGAGGCCAATGCCTGCGTGTCAGCCGGAAATACCGGTGCCCTGATGGCCATTTCCCGTTTTGTTCTGAAAACGCTGCCCGGTATTGACCGCCCCGCAATCGCCAGCATGCTGCCCAGCCTCAAGGGGCATGTCCATGTGCTTGATCTGGGCGCTAATGTGGATTGCAGCGCGGAGCATCTGCTGCAGTTCGGCATCATGGGGGCGATGCTGGCATCGGCAGTGGAACACAAGGAAAATCCAACGGTCGGCCTGCTGAACATCGGCGAAGAGGATATCAAGGGCAACGATGTGGTGAAGCAGGCGGGCGAACTGCTGCGCAACAGCCACCTCAACTTTTACGGCAATATCGAAGGCGACGATATTTACAAAGGCACGGCCGACGTGGTGGTTTGTGATGGCTTCGTCGGCAATGTGGCGCTGAAAACATCGGAAGGACTGGCCCAGATGATGGGCAGTTTCCTGCGCCAGGAATTCAGGCGCAATCTGTTTACCAAGCTGCTCGGCCTGCTTGCGTTGCCGGTGTTGAGCGCATTCAAGAAACGCATGGACCACCGCCGTTACAATGGCGCAAGCTTGCTTGGCCTGCGCGGTATTGTGGTGAAAAGCCACGGCTCGGCCGACAGTTTCGCCTACCAGTTCGCCATTGAAACCGCTGTTGGAGAAGTGCGCAACGGCGTGTTGCGGCGGATTTCCGAACAAACTTCACTGTTAAATCAAGAACAAGGAGCTGACTGAATGTTTTCCAGGATCACAGGCACCGGCAGCTATCTGCCACACAAGGTGCTGACCAACCAGGATCTGGAACGCATGGTGGAAACTTCGCATGACTGGATATTCAGCCGCACCGGCATCAGTCAGCGCCATATCGCAGCAGTTGACGAATCCACCAGCGACCTGGCGCTGCATGCCAGCCGGCGGGCCATCGAGGCGGCTGGAATCGACCCGCAGGAGATCGACCTCATCATTGTCGGAACGACCACGCCAGACCGGGTTTTTCCCAGCACCGCCTGCCTCTTGCAGCACAAGCTGGGCATCAGGAGCGGCGGCCCCGCATTTGACGTGCAGGCCGTGTGCAGCGGCTTTGTTTATGCCCTTTCCGCCGCTGATCAATTCATCCGCGGCGGGCAGAGCAAGTGCGCGCTGGTGGTTGGCGCGGAAACCATGTCGCGCATCGTGGACTGGACGGATCGCAACACCTGCGTGCTTTTTGGCGATGGCGCCGGCGCGGTGATCCTGCAGGCAAGTGAAACACCAGGAGTCATCAATACCCATCTGCATGCCGACGGTTCGTACCAGGATCTTCTGGCAGTGGATGGCGGCGGCTGCGGCACCGGACGTTCGGGTGATCCGCGCATCGTGATGGATGGTGGCGCGGTATTCAAGTTTGCCGTGGGTGTGCTGGACTCCATCGTGGAAGAAACGCTCAGCGTCAATGGCATGCAGAAATCCGACATTGACTGGCTGGTGCCGCATCAGGCCAATATCCGCATAATCCAGGCCACAGCAAAAAAACTGGGCTTGCCCATGGAGCGCGTGGTGCTGACCGTGGACCGCCATGGCAATACCTCGGCTGCGTCCATTCCCCTGGCACTGGATACCGCAGTGCGCGAAGGCAAGATCAAGCCGGGCGAGACCCTCCTGATGGAAGGTGTCGGAGGCGGTTTTACCTGGGGTTCGGCGCTGGTGCGCTTGTAAGCAAGTTATCCGTTGGCAGCGATCGGTTTTCAGATGTGGCGGCATGAGAGTTTTTGCTGATAACCGAGAACTGATATCTGACGGCTAAAAAGGGATCAAATAATGAAATTGGCATTTGTGTTTCCCGGTCAGGGTTCCCAGTCGGTTGGGATGATGCAGGGCTTCGATGCGCTGCCGGTGGTGCGCAAGACCTTTGAAGAGGCAGGCGATATCCTGAAACTGGATTTGTGGCAGATGGTGACTGCTGGCCCGGTTGAGGCGATCAATCAGACTATCAATACCCAGCCCGTGATGCTGACCGCTGGCGTGGCGGTATATCGCGCCTGGCAGGAAATGGGCGGCAGCCGCCCGGAGTTCATGGCGGGGCATAGCCTGGGCGAATATACCGCCCTGGTGGCCGCGGGCGCATTGTCGTTCGCAGATGCCTTGCCGCTGGTGCGCTACCGCGCGCAAGTGATGCAGGAGGCGGTGGCAGAAGGCGCGGGCGGCATGGCAGCCATTCTCGGGCTCGACGATGATGCCGTGCGTGCGGTCTGCGCCGAGGCTGCGCAGGGTGAAGTGGTGGAAGCCGTTAATTTCAACTCGCCCGGCCAGGTGGTGATCGCAGGCAGCAAGGAAGCCGTTGAACGCGGCATGGAACTGGCCAAGGCCAGGGGCGCGAAACGTGCGCTGCCCTTGCCGGTTTCGGTGCCTTCGCATTGCAGCCTGATGAAACCGGCGGCGGAGAATCTGGCAGCGTATCTGCAGCCGGTCGCCATGCAGGCGCCCCAAGTGCCGGTGTTGCACAACGCCGATGTCAAGAGCTACAGCGATGCGGCGGAAATCAAGGATGCGCTGGTGCGCCAGCTCTACATGCCGGTGCGCTGGGTCGAGACTGTGCAGGCGCTGGCCGCCGCGGGGGTGACGCATGTCGCCGAGTGCGGCCCGGGCAAGGTGCTTGCCGGCCTGAATAAACGCATCATTTCGGAACTGCAGGGGCTGGCGCTGACCGATGCGGCGGCGCTGGAACAGGCCAAGTCAATCTGAGGAAAATCATCATGCTGGAAGGACAAGTCGCGCTGGTCACTGGCGCCAGCCGTGGTATTGGTCAGGCAGTGGCGCTGGATCTGGGACGCAAGGGCGCAACCGTGATCGGGACCGCAACCAGCGCAAGCGGGGCGGAGAATATTGCTACCTACCTGAAAGAGGCTGGCATCAAGGGTGCAGGCTTTGCGCTGGACGTGAATGACAGGGAACAGGTCGCGGCAGTGCTGGATGCCATTCAGAAGCAGTTCGGCGAAATTGCCATTCTTGTCAACAATGCCGGCATCACCCGCGACAATCTCCTGATGCGCATGAAGGAAGACGAGTGGGACGCGATCATGGAAACCAACCTGAAGTCGGTTTTCCGCATGAGCCAGGCGGTGCTGCGCGCCATGATGAAAGCGCGCTATGGCCGTATCATAAGCATTGCTTCGGTGGTCGGCGCCATGGGCAACGCAGGCCAGACCAACTATGCCGCTGCCAAGGCGGGCATCATCGGTTTTTCCAAATCCCTGGCGCGCGAGGTGGGCAGCCGCAACATCACGGTCAATTGCGTGGCGCCCGGCTTCATTGATACCGACATGACGCGCGCCCTGTCCGAAGACCAGCGCAATGGCCTGCTGGCCCACATCCCCCTGGGGCGTCTCGGCCAGGTTGAAGACATTGCCGCCGCCGTGACCTTCCTGGCTTCGCCCCAGGCAGGCTATGTCACAGGCACAACACTGCATGTCAATGGCGGCATGTATATGGATTGATGCGGCTTTCCGCGCCATTGGTGCGGCGTGTAAAGTCTGCTAAAATACTGCGAATTTTTTGCTGGACCCTGTCATCAACACAAAGGAAATAAAGATGAGCGACATCGAACAACGCGTTAAGAAAATTGTGGCCGAGCAACTGGGCGTGAACGAAGCTGAAGTCAAGATCGAATCATCCTTCGTTGACGATCTGGGTGCGGACTCCCTCGACACCGTGGAACTGGTGATGGCGCTGGAAGAAGAGTTCGACTGCGAAATTCCTGACGAAGAAGCAGAAAAGATCACCACCGTGAAACAGGCTGTTGATTACATCAACGCCCATCCCAAGTAAATTCCTGTTTTAACCTGGTAACGGAGTCACCTTGGCTAAACGCAGAGTAGTCATCACCGGCCTGGGAGCGGTATCCCCGGTCGGCATCGGTGCCGGCGAGACGTGGACCAACATCGCCGCTGGCAAATCCGGCATCACCAGGATCACCCGCTTCGATGCTTCCGCCTTTGCTTCCCAGATTGCTGGTGAAGTAAAGAATTTTGATGTCACCCAGTATCTTTCTGCCAAAGAAGCGCGCCGCATGGATATTTTCATCCATTACGGCATGGCGGCCGGAATCGAGGCTTTCAAGGATTCCGGCCTGGAAGTGACGCCGGAAAACGCTGACCGCATCGGGGTCAATATCGGCTCAGGCATCGGCGGCTTGCCGATGATCGAGGAAACTCACAGCACCTTCCTGGAAAGCGGACCGCGCAAGATTTCGCCGTTCTTCATTCCGGGTACGATCATCAACATGATTTCCGGCAACCTGTCGATCATGTTTGGCCTGAAAGGCCCCAATCTCGCTGTGGTGACTGCCTGCACCACCGGCCTGCACGCGATTGGCCTGAGCGCGCGCACCATCGCCTATGGGGATGCGGATGTGATGGTTTGCGGCGGTGCCGAATCGACCATATCGGCTCTGGCTGTCGGCGGTTTTGCTTCTGCCAAGGCGCTGTCCTCGCGCAACGATGATCCCGCGACTGCAAGCCGCCCCTGGGACAGGGGGCGGGATGGCTTCGTGCTGGGCGAGGGCGCCGGCGTGCTGGTGCTGGAAGAGTATGAACATGCCAAGGCCCGCGGCGCCAGGATTTACGCCGAACTGGCAGGCTTCGGCATGAGCGGCGATGCATACCACATGACCGCGCCCGACACCGACGGCCCGAGACGTTCCATGCTCAATGCCATGCGTGACGCGGGCGTCAATCCGGATGAAGTCCATTACGTCAATGCCCACGGCACTTCCACGCCGCTGGGCGACAAGAACGAAACCGAGGCCATCAAGCTTGCCTTCGGCGATGCTGCGCGCAAACTGGTGGTCAACTCCACCAAATCCATGA
Organism: Nitrosomonadales bacterium; assembly: GCA_003104895.1. Classification (GTDB taxonomy): domain Bacteria; phylum Pseudomonadota; class Gammaproteobacteria; order Burkholderiales; family Sulfuricellaceae; genus Sulfurimicrobium. Next base: position 33,846 of record PQAG01000062.1, on the reverse strand, counting down.
CCGGCCATTTGCTGGGCGGCGCAGGCGGCCTGGAGTCGGTGCTGACCGTCCTTGCAGTGCACAACCAGATTTCACCGCCAACCATCAATATCTTCGAGCAGGATCCCGAGTGCGATCTGGACTACTGCGCCAACACGGCGCGGGAAATGAAGATCGACGTGGCGCTGAAGAACAATTTCGGCTTCGGTGGCACCAACGGTTCGCTGGTGTTCCGCCGCGTTTAAGCCCTTCTTGCCAGGGCGCTAAGTGCCGGCCATTGCATTAACCGGCGTAGCGCCCGACCTGCTGGCGCTGCATGTCCTGAACCGGCAGCGCTATCCCTATCTGCTGCAGAGTCTCGGCGGCACCGGCCGCTGGGATATTCTGTTTGCCTTCCCGCAGCAGCATCATCCTTTTTACGCCGCAGGCTCTGACCATGCTTTCCTCCCCGCCCTGGACAGGCTGTGGTGCGAAGCCGCGGCGCAGGCCGGAGCGGATGCCTCGGCATCGCATCTGCCTTTTCGCGGCGGCTGGTTCCTGTTCTGCGGTTACGAACTGCTGCATGAGATGGAGCCGTCAGTTGACGTCAGGCCCGCGAACGGTGGTTTCCCGCTGGCCTGGCTGACGCGCATCCCTGCGGCAGTGCTGGTGGACCGTGAAAAAAGCCAGAGCTGGTGGGTGTCAGAGGCGGGTTGTGAAAACTATTTTCCGCAATTTCAGGATGATCTATCCCGCGCAGCCCCTTTCCTGCCGGCACCGATATCCGTCACTGACCTGGCCGAGGAGGATCCGCGGCAGTTCCTGCAGGGAGTGTCCAGAATCAAGCGCTATATCAGGGATGGGGACGTGTTTCAGGTCAATCTGGCGCGGCGCTGGGAAGGCCGGCTTGAACAGGGCAGCGCCACCGATCTGTATGCCCTGCTGCGTGAGCGTAATCCCGCGCCCTTCGCCGGGCTCGCCGATTTCGGCGGCTGCCAGATCATCAGCTCATCGCCGGAGCGCCTGGCGCGCATCCGGGGCGGTGAAATCGAAACCCGGCCAATTGCGGGGACTCACCCCCGCGCTTCTTCCCCGGAAGAGGATGGCCAGCTGCGCCAGGCGCTGATTTCCAGCACCAAGGAGCGCGCCGAGCACATCATGCTGGTGGATCTGGAACGTAACGATCTGGGACGCATCTGCCAGCCGGGCAGCGTGCAGGTGGACGAACTGATGGCAGTGCGCAGCTACACCCATGTCCACCACATCGAATCCAGCGTGCGCGGGCGCCTGCGCCCTGGCACAACGCCGGGGCAGGTGCTGCGTGCCCTGTTCCCGGGCGGCACCATCACCGGCTGCCCCAAGGTCCGCACCATGCAGATCATCGCCGAACTGGAAGCCAGTCCCCGCCAGGCTTACACTGGAAGCATGGGCTATGTGAACCACGATGGCAGCATGGACCTGAATATTCTGATACGCACTTTCATGCTTGCTGGAAAGCATCTCAGTTTCAAGGCAGGAGCCGGCATCATCGCCGATTCCGAGCCGGAATGCGAACTGGCGGAAACGCGTGCCAAAGCAAAAGGGCTGTTGCGGGCGCTGGATGCTTCGTTATAGCGGTTTGTCCAGCCACACCCCGATACCCTGAGCATTGAGCTCAAAGTCCATTCCCAGCAGCCTGCTGATCTCTTCCAGAGGCAAATCGCAGCCATGGGCCTGCAGGGCCTGCAGCATGATTTCTTCCACCCCCGCCTTGAGGCGCTCGTGGCGTTTTTCTTTCACATCGTGCAGCCGGTTTCCCAATGCCACAAAAGCATCCAGCATGCGATGCAGGTCGGCCGCCAGCCGCTCCAGCTGGGTGATGCGGCTGTAGTGGGTGAGGCAGATGCAGGAGGGCTGCAGGGCCATGATACGGTCAATCGAAGCGTGTGCCGCCTCGGGCTCGAACTGCACCGGCCGGGCGTTGGGAAACTGCTGCAGCATCAGCCCTGCCGCTCCGGCGTGATCCAGATGAACGTGGGTGACGATGACATAGGCGACGCTCAGCGGCGAAAGGCCCTTGCTGCGCAGCACCTCCAGCACATAGGGCAGGGAATCATTGGTGCCGGTGTCGACAATGGCTGCCTGGCCTCCTTGCTCGATCAGGTGGATGGCGGCCAGGCGCGGGCGCACGAAATGCGAGTCGATGGCCGTGATGCCATGGCCGAAATCCTGGAATTGGGCGTACATGCGGATATTCCATGAGCAGGGAATGGTTTGAAGCTAGCAAAATGAGTCATGCCTGTCCAGCTTCGCTGCGTGTTGACCTTGCTGGCGCTGCGGTGCAAAGTGGCTGAATTATTGTCTACAAAGATAACAACATGGCAAACATCCAGGCTCTGAGTAATCCACGGGTGCAGGATAGGGAAGCGCTGCTCGAGTTTTCCGAAGCCCTGACCGACCGCGCGCCGGATATCGAGCGCAATATGGCGCGCCTGGCTCAGGCACCGGCGGACCGGGTGGTGATCGCCGATATCTTTCGCGCCATGCACAATATCAAGGGCGATGCCGCCATGTGCAAGGTGGAGATGGCCGCCCTGATCGCCCATCCGGTCGAGTCGCTGCTCACCCGCCTGCGCTCCGGAGAGCTGCGTTATTCCCGGTTGCTGGGTGAGGCCATCCTGCTGGCCGTGGACCGGCTGGAACTGGCTACGGAGGCGCTGGTGGCAAGGAAGCCGCTTGCCCATCTGAAACTGGTCGAACTGGTGGAAGGGCTGGAGGCATTGAGCCAGGCGCAGCAGTCTGGACTGGATCGCCTTGCGGCGCAGCTGATTCAGGCAGTGACGGGTTTCCGGCCGCAAGAACGGCCCAAGGCAAGTTTTGACAAGCCGCCTGCACAGCCCGTGGTGCAGGACCACGTTCTGCCCGGCCTGAAGTTTTTTCGCTCCCTTGCCTTGCAGTATGAGGCGCGTTCGCCCTTGTTTCAGGGGCGCACGGGGCGCATTCTGGAACTGGCGCTCGAAACCAACCTGGTCGCGGGATCGCCGGTTGACGCCACGCAACTCGAAGCTGCGGTTTACATGCACGACGCCGGCATGATGTTCCTGCCGGAATCGGTCTGGCTCAAGACGGGCAGGCTCAGCGAGGCAGAGCGGCACGCGCTGCATACACATAGCGGATTCGGCTCCGGCCTTCTGGCCCGCATGGAAGGCTGGCAGGCGGCTGCAGAGATGGTGCAGCAGCATCATGAAATGCCCGATGGCGCGGGCTACCCGGATGGCATCAGGGGCGATAAAATCTGTCCCGGCGCCAAGATCATTGCCATCGTGGATGCCTTCGAGGCGGTTACGCTCAAGCATGGTACGCGCGGGCACAAAATTTCGGTTTTGCGTGCGATTGCTGAAGTGAACGCCTGCGACAAGCAGTTTGCGCCGGAGTGGATCTCACCTTTTAACACTGTCGTTCGACGTATGCTGGAACAGCCATGACCATCATCAAGCAGGAAGATTTCATTGCCAGTATTGCAGACGCGCTGCAATTCATCTCCTATTACCACCCGCTCGATTACATCCAGGCGCTGGGCGAGGCCTATGAGCGCGAGCAGTCTCCCGCCGCGCGCGATGCCATTGCCCAGATCCTCACCAATTCGCGCATGAGCGCGGAGGGACGCCGCCCTATCTGCCAGGACACGGGCATCGTGGTGGCTTTCGTCAGGGTGGGCATGGAGGTGCGCTGGGAATGCACGATGGGCGTCAGCGACATGGTGAACGAAGGGGTGCGGCGCGCCTACAGCCACCCCGACAACATCCTGCGCGCCTCGGTGGTGKCTGACCCGGCGGGSGCRCGCCGSAAYACCCGYGATAACACCCCGGCGGTGATTCATTACGAGATCGTCCCCGGCGACAAGGTGGACATCACCCTTGCGGCCAAGGGAGGCGGCTCGGAAAACAAGGCCAAGTTCGTCATYCTCAAYCCCTCGGACAGCCTGGTGGACTGGGTGCTGAAAACCGTGCCCACCATGGGCGCGGGCTGGTGCCCGCCGGGGATACTGGGCATCGGGCTTGGCGGCACGGCGGAAAAGGCCATGCTGCTGGCCAAGGAAGCCCTGATGGAGCCGGTGGACATGCACGAGTTGCTTGCTCGCGGCCCGAAAAACCGGGTGGAGGAACTGCGCCTGGAGCTGTACGACAAGGTCAATGCGCTGGGCATCGGCGCGCAGGGGCTGGGCGGGCTCACCACCGTTGTTGACGTGAAAATCAGGGACTACCCGACCCACGCCGCCGGCCTGCCGGTGGCGATGATTCCCAACTGCGCCGCCACCCGCCACATCCACTTCACCCTCGACGGCAGCGGCCCGGCGGTGCTGGTTCCGCCCTCTCTCGACGCCTGGCCGAAGGTGGACTGGCAGCCCGCTCCCGATGCGCGGCGCGTCAACCTGGATACCGTCACGCGCGAGGAGATCGCCGCCTGGAAGCCGGGCGAGGCCCTGCTGCTGACGGGAAAACTGCTCACCGGCCGCGACGCCGCCCACAAGCGCATCGCCGACCTGTTTGCCAGGGGTGAGGGGCTGCCGCCGGGCGTGGATTTCACCAACCGCTTCATCTACTACGTCGGCCCGGTCGATCCGGTGCGCGACGAAGTGGTAGGCCCTGCGGGCCCCACCACGGCAACGCGCATGGACAAGTTCACCGACATGATGCTGGACAAGACCGGCCTGATCGGCATGATCGGCAAGGCAGAGCGCGGCCCGGCGGCCATCGAGAGCATACGCCGCCACAAGGCGGTCTATCTCATGGCCGTCGGCGGCGCTGCCTACCTGGTGGCCAAGGCGATCAAGTCGGCCAGGGTCATCGCCTTCGAGGATCTGGGCATGGAGGCGATCTACGAATTCGTGGTGCAGGACATGCCGGTCACGGTGGCGGTGGATACCGGCGGCACCTCGGTGCATGAAACCGGCCCGGCGGAATGGCGGGGCAGGATAGGCAAGATTCCGGTGGCGGCCGGGTAAGGACGAGGGAAGTGATGCCGTTGCGTAATTTCATCAAACGGATAAATCTGAAAAAAACGCTGCTGTGGGCCGGGGGCGGCTTTATTGCCTACGTCGTGCTGGGTTTTCTGGCGCTGCCGCCGCTGGTCAAATATTTTGCGGCCAAAGCATTGGGCGAGAAATTTCACCGCACGGTGGCGATCCAGGAGGTGGGCATCAACCCGCTCAACCTGTCGCTGCGCGTCAAGGGCTTCTCCATGCTGGAGCAGGGCAGCAGCGCGCCCTTTTTTGCCATAGATGAGCTGTATGCCAACCTGGAGTCGGCTTCCCTGTACAGTGGCGCGCCGGTGCTGCACGCCATCCAGGTCAGGTCGCCCTATCTCAGAATCGTGCGGCGCGAGGATGCATCCTACAACGTGGACGACATCCTGGCCGAGTTGCTCAAGCCTTCGGAAGACCCGCCAGCCAAGTATTCCCTCAATAATATCCAGCTCCAGGGCGGCAAGGTCGAGTTCGATGACCGGCCGAACAAGGTGCAGCACGCGGTTTCGGATATCCGGCTCAGCATCCCGTTCCTGTCCAATCTGGCCTATCAGGCCGATATTTATGTCCTGCCGGATTTTTCCGCCAGAATCAACGGCTCGACGCTGCACCTGACGGGAAAGATGAAGCCCTTCAGCAGGAATCGTGAAAGCGCTGTTGCGCTGGAGCTCGCCAATCTCGATGTGGCGCGTTATTTCGAATATATCCCGCTGCCGCAGAAAATCGATGTCCCCTCCGCATTCCTGGACGCGAAGCTCAGCATTGCCTTCGCGCAGCCGCCGGAGCAGCCGCCCGCCATCGCCCTGTCCGGCACGGCCGCGCTGCGCGATGCCGTGGTCACGCTGGGCAGGGAGCAGCCGCTGGCGCGCTTTTCTCTGCTGGCGGTGGAGCTGCTTTCGGCAGACCTGCTGCACAGGAAAGTCAGGCTAAAAAGCCTCAGCCTGAAGCAGCCCGAGCTGCATCTGGCGCTCAACGAGGGGCATGAAGTGGCCGCAAGCGCCGGGGAAATCAGGCTGAACGGCGGCGAGCTGGATTATGCGGGCGCGGCGCCTGCATGGCAGCAGCCGGCGTTCGATGTGACTGCCTTGCGCCTGCAGCGCGCGAACGAGAAGGAACCCTTTGCCGATATCGCTGCCCTTGCGCTCAAGGATATCGCGCTGGACCTGGGCAAGCGCAGCGTGACGCTGGGCGAGATGGCTAGCCCCGGCGGCAGGTTTGTGCTCAAACGCGGCAAGGACGGCGCACTGGACGTGGCCGAAACGTTCAGCGCCGGGCCGGGCAAGGCGGCCGCCAGTGCAGCGCCCCAGACCCCGTTCCAGTTCGAAGTGCGGAAACTCTCCCTGGCCGGGTATGGCGTCCAGTTCACCGATGCTTCCAGGGATGACCCCGTCGAACTCAACGCGGAGAACATCGGCATCGATGCGGAGAATCTCTCCAGCCAGAAAGACCGCCAGGGCAAGCTGACGCTGGCGCTGAACCTCAACAAGACCGGCGCAATTTCGGCTGCGGGGGAGCTCGGCATCAACCCGCTGGCAACCAGCCTGGCGCTGGACCTCAAGGGCATCAAGCTGAAGCCTTTCCAGCCTTATTTTACCGGCCAGCTCAATATCATTATCACCGATGGCGCCGTATCGGCCAAGGGCGAACTCAAGCTGGCGGATGAGGGCAAGGAGGCGCTAAAAGCCTCGTTTACCGGCGATGCCAGTCTGGACCGGCTGGCCACCATCGACAAGCTGGACGAAGAGGACTTCCTGAAGTGGGACCGTCTGAACTTCAGGCGCATCAATGTCGCCACTCTGCCGCTGAAGGTCAATATCGCTGAGGTCGCGCTGGCGGATTTCTACTCGCTGCTGGTCATCCACCCCGACGGCAGCCTGAATCTGCAACAGATCGTGAAAGAGCAAAAACCCCAAACGGCTGAAAAAGCCCCGGCTGCGAGCGCTGCCGAAACGCCGGCAAAACCCGCCGTTGCGGCGGCAGACAAGCCGCGCATCACCATTTCCAGGCTCACCCTGAAGAACGGCCAGGTGGACTTCTCAGACCACTTCATCCAGCCCAACTACTCGGCGCACCTGACCGGGCTGGGGGGAGAAGTCAGGGGGCTCTCGTCGGATGCCAGCACCCTCGCCAAAGTGGCGCTCAAGGGCAGGGTGGACAACCAGGGGCGGCTGGACATCACCGGCACCGTCAACCCCTTGTCGGGCAATCTGGCGCTTGATCTGCTGGCGAATCTGAACGATTTCGAGCTTTCCTCCCTGACGCCGTATTCCTCCAAATACGCGGGCTACGGCATCCAGAAAGGCAAGCTGTCCTTCGACGTGAAATACAGGGTCGAGAACCGCAAGCTGACTGCCGAAAACCACCTCTTCCTCAACCAACTGACGTTTGGCGGCAAGGTGGAAAGCCCCAGCGCCACCAAGCTGCCGGTGATGCTGGCGGTGGCGCTGCTCAAGGACCGCAACGGCAACATCGACATCAGCCTGCCGATTGCCGGTTCGCTGGATGACCCCCAGTTCAGCGTTGGCGGCATCATCATCAAGGTGATCGTGAATCTCATCGTGAAGGCGGTGACTTCACCCTTCGCCCTGATCGGCAGCCTGTTCGGCGGCGGAGAGGAGCTGGCTTACCTGGAATTCGACTATGGCAGGGCCGAGATTCCCGCCGGTGGGGAGAGCAAGCTTGCAAATATAGCCAAGGCGCTGCACGACCGCCCCGGCCTCAAGCTCGACATCGCCGGGCAGGTGGATCCAGAGCTGGACCGGGAAGGGCTGAAGCGCGTCATGCTCGAACGCAAGGTCAAGACCCAGAAATTCAACGAGCTGCAGGACAAGAGAACGGATGTTGCCGCGATCGGCCAGGTCAGGATCGAGCCGGAGGAATATGCAAAGTACCTGGCCAAAGCCTACCGGCAGGAAAAAATCCCCGACAAGCCGCGCAACCTTGTCGGCCTTGCCAAGGATCTGCCGGTGCCAGAAATGGAAAAACTGATGCTCGCCCATTTCCAGGTGGGCGAGGACGATTTGCGCGACCTGCTCAACCACCGCGCACTGGAGGCCAAGGAATACCTGATCAACGAGGGCAAGGTGGAGCCGGAACGCGTATTCATCGTCACGGCCCAGGCTGACAAATCAGGTCAGGAAAAAGAAGCGGACAAGGGAAAACGCAGCCGGGTTGATTTTTCGCTCGGTGCGCGCTAGGGAAAACCGATCTGGAACCCTCGAATCATGATGACCATAACTGACATGACGCTTTCCGGTGTGATGGATGAAGTCCTGGCACCATGACCGGCCCCCTCAGAGAATCTCCCAGCCCCTTGAAAAAAACGATCGGCTTGTTTCTGGGCTTGGTGCTGATCGTGCCATTGATCGCACTCAGCATCATTCAACTGAACGGGCCGGAAATAAGGAAAAATGCCTTTGACAACCTGAGCACCATCGCCAGGCTGAAAGCCGACCAAATCGAGGACTGGCATGCCGAACGCAAGGTCGAGCTCGAGTTTCTGGCCTCGGGCAATGACTTTGTCTCATATGTGGAACGCCTGGTGCTGACTGGCGATGCCGAAGCGCGGGAGGTTGTGGTCAAAAGGCTGGGAGCATACAGCAAGTCCAAGTATTACCAGTCGGCACTCTTGATGAACACATCCGGGCAGCTTGTGGCCGCCGCTGGAGAATACGGCGGCGCCATTGCTCCGGCCATGCAGCAACTGCTCCAGACCGCCTTGAAAAGCGGACGGGTCGAGCACGGCGACCTGTATCGGGATGCCACCGGACATATCTTTCTCGACTATGTGTTACCGCTGCACGGAAACGAAGGAGGGCGGGCGCTGGCGGCAGTGCTGCTGCACGCCCCGGCCGAAAATTTTTTGTTTCCCCGCATACAGACCTGGCCGGCGCCGAGTTCCAGCGCCGAAATCCTGCTGGTGCGCCGTGACGGCAATGATGTCCTGTACCTGAATGAACTTCGCCACCGCCATGGCACCGCGCTCTCCCTGCGCGCGCCTCTTGATGCGGCCAACATACCGGCGGCTGTCGCCGTCCGCAGCGGCAAGACGTTGGTCATGGAGGGCCTGGATTATCGCGGGGTGGACGTATTTTCCGCCTCGCATCCGGTAGCGGGCACGCCTTGGCACCTGGTAGCCAAAATCGACCGCGAAGAAGTCGTGGCGCCACTCAAGGTGCTGATTTACTGGGTCAGCCTGTTGACACTGGTCGCTGTTGTCGCGGTCACCACCGCGGTTTGGTGGCTATGGCGTCAAATCCTGCACACCCAGCGGCTGGAATTGGCCGCTCAGGCTGCAGCGCTGCAGCGGGAAAGTGAAGTCAAATACCGGCGTCTTCACGAAAGCATGAGGGATGCTTATGTCATGGTGGACATGTCGGGGCGTTTGATCGACTTCAACCCCGCCTACCGGGAAATGCTGGGTTATTCGGAGGAGGAACTGCGAAAGCTGACTTATGTCGATTTGACGCCAGAGAAATGGCATGCATTCGAGGGGCGGATCATCGAGGAACAGATTATTCCACACGGCCAATCGGAGGTGTACCAGAAGGAGTGCATGCGCAAGGATGGGACCGTCTTTCCGGTGGAAATGAGGACCTTCCTGCTGCAGGATGCAAACAACCAGCCCGAGGCGATGTGGTCCATCGCGCGGGATATCACCGAGCGCAAGAAGATTGAAGCTGAACTCGACAAACACCGTCACCATTTGGAAAAGCTTGTTGAGGAACGCACGGCCACCCTGCAAGAAACAAACCGCCAATTGCTCGATACCCAGTTCGCGATGGAGAGTGTTGGCATCGGCATCCAATGGGTGGAGGCCGATACGGGGCGTTTGATCTATGTGAACAGGTTTGCCGCAGAACTGCTGGGATATGCCCCGGACGAAATGATCAGGCTGAGCGTGCCGGATTTTGACCCGAATTACGATCAGGAGCGCTTCAAGATGATTTCTGAAGAGATCCGTCAGAAAGGCCATTTCCAGCTTGAGTCGGTTCAGAGGGCCAAGGATGGCCGAATCATTCCCGTCGAGCTGAACATCTATTACCTGCCTGGCCAGGGAAATAACCAAGGGCGCTTTATTTCCTTCCTGACGGACATCACCAAGCGCAAGGAAACCGAAGCCGCTTTGACGCAGGCAAAGGAAGCTGCCGAGGCCTTGGCCGTGGTCAAAAGCAATTTCCTGGCCAACATGAGCCACGAGATTCGCACCCCCATCAACGCTGTGCTGGGGTTTGCCGACCTCTGCCTGCGCCTCGACCTGCCCGCGCGTGGCCGTGATTACGCCGGCAAGATTCATACCGCTGCCAGTTCCCTGCTCGGCATCATCAACGACATTCTCGACTTCTCGAAGATCGAGGCTGGCAAGCTGAGGATGGAGTCCATTTCCTTCGGCCTGGGCGAGGTGCTGCACCGGGTTTCCAGCCTGTTCAATCTCAAGGCGCGTGAGAAAGGCCTGGAGCTTGCCGTCGGCTCCATGCCCGGCATACCGGACAGGCTGGTGGGCGACCCCCTGCGTCTTGCGCAGGTGCTTACCAATCTAATGGGTAATGCCATCAAATTTACCGAACGCGGCGCGATCAGCCTGATCGTGGAACCGTTGGCGCTCGCCGCCGGCTCGGCGACCCTGCGCTTCACGGTGCGTGACAGCGGCCTGGGCATGACCCCTGAACAGCAGGCATCGCTGTTCACCGCCTTCGCCCAGGCGGACAGTTCCACTACGCGAAAATATGGCGGCACCGGCCTCGGCCTGGCGATCAGCAAACAACTGGTGGAGCGCATGGGCGGCGAGATCAGCGTGGAGAGTGAAGCCGGGAGAGGCTCCTGTTTCAGTTTCACAGCCCGCTTTGGCGTCGCCACGGGCGAGGCCGTTCAAACGGCGGCGCAACCTCGCCTTGTTGACAAACGGGTGTTGGTGGTGGATGACGACAACATCATGCGCACTTTGCTGGACCGGCTCGTGAAGTCCTTTGGCTGCCAGGCGGAGGCGGTGAGTTCCGGCGAGGCGGCCTTGGCCAGGCTCCAGGCAGAGCCGGACTTCGATCTCATCCTGCTGGACTGGCGCCTGCCCGGCCTGGATGGCCTGACCACCGCCCGCCGCATCCGCACAGCCGGGAATCCGGTGCCCATCATCATGATCACCGGTGACGAGGCGGAGATGGCCCGCGTCCAGGCGGAAGAGAACGACATACAGGCCTTCCTTGCCAAACCCGTTAGCCCTTCCTCCCTGCGCGACACCATGGACAACGTCCTGAGCGGCCAAGCGGAAGTGCCGCCGTCTGGCGGACAGCCGCCGCCAGTTCCTGACCTGACTGGCGCGCGCATCCTGCTGGTGGACGACAACGATTTCAACCGCCAGGTAGGCCGGGAATTGGTCGAGATCACCGGCGCTACGCTTGATACCGCCGACGATGGCGCTCAGGCAGCGGCTGCAGCTGCCAACGGCGGCTACGATCTGGTCCTGATGGACCTCCAGATGCCGGTGATGGATGGCTACGCCGCCGCCCGCACTATCCGCGAACGCTGGCCTGATCTGCCGATTCTCGCCCTGACCGCACATGCCATGGTTGAGGAGAAGGAGCGCGTTCTGGCCGCCGGCATGAACGACATTCTCACCAAGCCCATCCTGCCCGACGCGCTCTATGCCATGCTGGCCGGCTGGCTGGCTGGCAGCGGCCGGCAGGGCAAGGTGACGCCCGGACTCCCAATCAGCATGCCATCCCCTCAAAATCCGCCAGCGGATACAGCCTCACTCGCACCGGATTCTGTTGCTCAGGACGGCTTTGATCTTGCCGCGGCGCTCGCCCGCGTGAACGGCAACCGGGAAATGCTGGAGCGTTTTCTGCGCCTGTTCCGCGAGCGCAACGCCGGCTGCGTGGATGAGATTGGTGCGGCGCTGGCGCTGCAGGATTTTGCATCGGCTCGGCGGCTCGCCCATGGACTCAAAGGCGGAGCCGGCACTGTCGGCGCAGTCGAGTTGCAGGCTGCCGCAGGGCAACTGGAGGCGACGCTGGCAGCCAGCCCCCAAGGAACGGATGATCAGATGCGCTGCACTGAGGATTTCACCGTGCTGGAGGGGGCCTGGGCCAGGGCGCTGGAAACCCTGGCGTCGTTATTGGACGCCCCAGACGGACCGCATATATGACAACCAGTCAAGGAGAACCATTATGGTAGAACTGTTCGATGCCGCACATTGCGGCCGCATCATGATCGTCGATGACGACCCGGTGGTGGCAGGCATGCTCGGCGCCTCGCTCGCCGCGGAAGGCCACGAAATCGTCGAGACGAACTCAGGCGAGGATGCCTTGGCCAGCCTCTCCGGCTTGGATGGAGGGCAACTCCCTGACATGGTGATTCTCGACATCGAAATGGGGGCTGGCATCGACGGCTACGAAACATGCCGGCGGCTGCGTGCGGCAGATGCTACGCATGATCTGCCAGTCATTTTCCTCTCTGGCCATGACGAACTGGACGACCGCCTGCAGGCCTATGACGCCGGCGGCAACGATTTCATGGCCAAACCCTTCGTGCCGGATGAACTGTTTCGCAAGACGGCTCTGGCGATCCGCCACAAGCGCCTGCACGCAGCGGCGATTGACGAGAAGCGGTCCACCTTTGGCGCGGCAATGACTGCGCTCACCACCCTCGGCGAAACCGGGGTCGCGTTGAAGTTCAGCCGCAGCGCCCTCGGTTGCCGCACGCAGCGCGCACTGGCGGCGCTGGCGATCGAGTCGATGGGTGCTTTCGGCATCGACTGCCACGTCCAGCTGCGGGCGGCCACCGAAACCCTGACGCTGACTTCGCGGGGTCCGGCCTCACCGCTCGAGGAATCGGTGATTGAGAAATCGCGGAAGATGGGCCGCATTTTTGGCTTCCGGAACCGCCTCATCGTCAACTACGACAGCGTCTCGCTGCTCCTGCTGAACATGCCTATCGCGGATGACGATCTCTGCGGGCGCATCCGCGATCACGCCGCGATGATTGCCGAGTCCGCCGAACTGGCGGTAGACAACATCAACCTGCGTACCGAAGCAATTGTGCGTTCCGGGGAATTGCGCAAGCTTGCGGATGCCAGCCGCAAGGCAGTCGAGGAACTGCGCGGCAGCTATCGCGAGCAACAGGTGGCGGCCCGGCTTGAACTCGAAAGCATGGTTACCGCAATCGAGGGTTTGTACGTCCATCTTGGACTGACTGACAATCAGGAATTCACCATTAGCGATACTGTGCATGGTGCGGTCGGCCGGGTACTGAAACTGTTTGATCGCGGCAGCGAATTCGATCATCACTTCGCCGGAATCGTCGACGGTCTGGCAAAGGCCGGCGCATACACTTTCAACCAGGAGGATGAGGCGCCGCCGGCGGTGGAAATCTGGTAAAAACGCTTTCCTGCCGTGGGCCAGGGTGCGCTCGGGAGCCGTTTATCGCAACCGGCAGATATGCATCACTGGAAAGCGATGCCATCCTCACCGAGGGCGAAGGTGCCGCCGTTGCGCTGCATTTCGACATGGTGAATCTGGCCGCCGATCTCGATCTGGACGCCGCCGAAGACGGTTTTTTCCGCCACCACCCTGGCGTCCACGGCCAGGTTGATTTCATGTTCGAGTTGTTCTTTCTCCTCCTGCAGGGTTTCCATGTCCAGCATCAGGGCCATTTGGGTGTTTTCTGCCTTGTGGAGGATGCCGGCCGGCATGCGCTCCGGATGGCTTCTGACGTAGGTCAGCAGCTTGATGACTTCCGCCATTTCCTTGGCCTTGGTTTCCAGAAGATGCGTCGTGCGCTTCAATTTGTCGTGCAGGTACGGGTTGGTGCCAACCATCACCCGTGTCGTGACTCCGGCAGGTGAGCCGATCGTTGCAGCCTGCACCAGGAGGGTGGCTTCGGCCAGGCCGCCGATGATGCGCCCCATGCCCGTGCCCGGCTTGCCGACCAGAATCTGGTTGATTGCCGCCAGTTCGCTTTGCATCACCAGATTGGCGACCAGGATGCTGTCGCCGGTTTCGATGCTGGCATTTTCGATGAAATGGGCCGAGCAGGAGCCTGCGCAGCGGATGCGGGCAATGTCGGCTTTCTGCTTGTCGTCCGGATGATCATGAACCTCGCCGTGGCCGATGATGCCGCCCTTGACGATGATGTCGCCCCCGGCTTCGAGCGTGGCTGCCTCGACAGTGCCGCCGACATGGATGTCGCCGGTGGCGCGAATGCTCATGCCGGCATGCACGTCGCCGGTGACGTTGATGGTGCCGTCGAAATCGAGGTTGCCGGTGGACAGGTCAACGGTCTTGAGCGTGATTGTAGGCTCCACGCTCATGCCGTGGCTGACTTCCACCGGCTGGCCTGAAATTTCGGCAATCAGGAAGGCGGGATCCTCCGGATCGGCCTTGGCGCCCTTGAGCTGGGGGGAGAACAGGGCTTCCTTGCCGGGTTTGGCCGGGATGACCTGCCCCAATACATTTTCCCCTGCTTCGCCCGGCGTGGGCGGGTGTTTCTGCATCAGGCGCTCGCCCTGATGCACCGTGACGATGCCGCCCAGATCGCGGTAATCGGCGATGTCATGTTCATCGAGGTGGGGATGGCGGTCCTTGACCATGGGAATCAGGCACTGCAGGCGGCCATCCTCGCCGTGCACCACCTCGCGCCCCTGGGCGATCAGGGTCCTGTCTGCCGTGCCGCATGCCAGCACCTGCTCAAGCGCCCATTCCAGGATGCCGGCGGTGACCCCTTTTGCCGACAGCGCGCGGTCAATCTGCTCCCGCGTCACGGCTGCGCCGCCGCAGGGGGGCGTCACGGTGAGCCACGCAGACATCTTGTCCGCAGCCACTTCTGCGGCTGCACTGGCATTGCGCACCTCGCCGATTTCAAGGCTGAAAGGCTCGGCGGCCGTGGCAGTCTGCCTGATCAGTTGAGTCAGCGCAGGTTCAAAAAGAAAAAGCTGCGCGAAACCTGCTGCTGCGATTTTTTGCTTGAGCGCGTCCAGCTCAAGCGGCGCCCGGTTTTCCGCTGGCGTAAAGCTGGCCAGCAGCTTTCGGGTGTCTTCCGTGATCGAGAACTTCAGAGCCTGAGCTTGCGTGTCCTGTGTTTCATCCATTCGGCACCCCCCTTTTTTTTTTGAAGGGTATCAGGTTAACTGCTATTTGACGCGCATGCCAGGTTGCGCGCCGTCGTCCGGGCTGAGGATGAAGAGGCCGGGCGCCTCGCCGGAAGCGGCAAGCACCATGCCTTCGGACAGGCCGAACTTCATCTTGCGCGGGGCGAGATTGGCGACCATCACGGTCATGCGGCCGATCAGCTGTTCAGGCGCGTAGGCCGACTTGATGCCTGCAAACACGTTGCGGGTCTTGCCTTCGCCGATGTCCAGAGTGAGCTGAAGCAGCTTGTCCGCGCCTTCGACGTGCCCGGCATTGACGATCCTGGCGATGCGCAGGTCGATCTTGCTGAAATCGTCAATTGAAATTGTTGGAGCGATAGCGGCTCCGTTTGTCCCCTCGCCCGTCTCGCCAGAGCGAGCAGCTTTGCTGCCGCTCTCGGCGGGGACACCCCTTGCGGGTGCAGGGAGAGGAGCAGCGGCATGTTGCTGCTTTTCCCCATGGCGTGCGGGGTGGGTCTCCTCTCCCCCAGCCCCTCCCCCGCTTGCGGGGGAGGGGGGAGGTGTCAGGGTGGCTTTGTTGGCTTCGATCATGGCTTCCACCTGTTTCGGGTCGATCCGGGTCATGAGGTGCTCGTAGGCATTGATGGTGTTGGCGGGGTAGGTCTTGAGATCCTGCCAGCCCATTTTGCCTGCCAGGTTGAGGAACTGTTCCACCCTGGCGGCGAGCTGCGGCAGCACCGGCTTGAGGTAAATGGTGAGGATGCGGAAGGCGTTGAGGCTTTCGCTGCACACCTGGTGCAGGCGCTTTTCCTGCTCCGGCTTCTTGGCCAGCTCCCAGGGTTTGTTCAGGTCGAAGAACTGGTTCACCGCATCGGTGAGGCGCATGATTTCGCGTATCGCCTTGCTGAAGTCGCGCTCAGCATAGGCGCGCGCGATCATTTCTTCCGAGCCGAGCAGAAGGATTTCCAGTTCTTCTTCCTCCGGCTGGCGGCGTTCCTCCGCATTGATGAGGCGGCCGCCGAAGCGCTTGAGGATGAAGCTGGAGGCGCGGCTGGCGATGTTGACGTATTTGCCCACCAGGTCGCTGTTGACGCGCGCGGTGAAGTCTTCCAGGCTGAGGTCGATGTCCTCCATGCTGCCGTTGAGCTTGGCGGCGTAGTAGTAGCGCAGGTATTCCGGGTTGAGGTGCTGCAGGTAGCTCCCGGCGGTGATGAAGGTGCCGCGCGATTTGGACATTTTCTGGCCGTTCACGGTGAGGAAGCCATGCGCGAAAACGCTGGTGGGTGTGCGGTGGCCGGAAAACTTCAGCGTGGCTGGCCAGAACAGGGCATGGAAGTAGAGAATGTCCTTGCCGATGAAGTGATACAGCTCGGTGTCGGAGCCTTCCTTCCAGAATTCGTCGAAGTCCAGCCCCTTGCGCCTGGCCAGGTTCATGAAGCTGGCCATGTAGCCGATCGGCGCGTCCAGCCAGACATAGAAGTATTTGCCCGGCGCATCCGGTATTTCGAAGCCGAAATAGGGCGCATCGCGCGAGATGTCCCAGTTGTTCAGACCGGATTCGAGCCATTCCTGCATCTTGTTGCAGGCTTCGGCCTGCAGGTGGCCCTGTGCTTGTGTCCAATCCGCCAGAAATGCCCGGCACTTGTCATCGCCGAGCCTGAAGAAATAATGCTCGGATTCCCTGCGCACCGGCCTGGCGCCGGACACGGCGGAAACCGGGTTGATCAGGTCGGTGGGCGAGTAGGTTGCGCCGCAGGCCTCGCAGGAATCGCCATACTGGTCCTGGGCATGGCACTTGGGGCATTCGCCCTTGATGAAGCGGTCCGGCAGGAACATTTCCTTTTCCGGATCGTAGAACTGCTCGATGATTCTGGTATCGATCAGCTTTGCCTCGTCGCGCAGCTTGCGGTAAATCGACTGCGCAAGTTCCTTGTTTTCCCCGGAATTGGTCGAGTAGTAATTGTCGAACTCGATGTGGAAGCCGCCGAAGTCGCGCGTGTGTTCGTTCCAGACACGATCGATCAGCTGTTCCGGCGTGATGCCTTCCTTCTCCGCGCGCAGCATGATGGGCGTGCCGTGGGTGTCATCCGCGCAGACGTAATAACATTCGGTGTCAGCTTGCATTTTATGAAACCGCACCCAGATATCGGTCTGGATGTATTCCACCAGGTGTCCCAGGTGGATGCTGCCGTTGGCATAGGGCAGGGCGGACGTGACCAGGATTTTGCGTGTCATGGGAAGCTCGAAACAGGTAAAATCAAATTGTAACAAACTCATTCAGGGTTCAGTTATCAGTTGTCAGTTGTCAGTAGCGTTGTCCGGCGCTCTGCGCCGGGGTTTTACTGATGACTGAACACTGATGACTGACAACTAAACTAGGAGCAAGCATGGCCGTTTCGGAACAGCAGGTTCAGGATGCACTGAAAGAATTGATCGATCCCCATACCCATAAGGATTACATGACCAGCAAATCCGCCAGGAACATCAAGGTGGATGGCAACAACGTGGCTGTGGACGTGGTGCTGGGCTACCCCGCCAAGGGCGTGATGAGCGATATCCAGAAACTGGTGACGGACAAGCTTAAAACCATTTCCGGCGTGGGTGACGTGACCGTCAACATGAGCCAGAAAATCGTTTCCCACGCCGTACAGAAAGGCGTGAAGCTGATTCCCGGCGTGAAGAACGTGATCGCCGTGGCTTCCGGCAAGGGCGGCGTGGGCAAATCCACCACTGCTGTCAACCTGGCGCTGGCGCTGGCGGCTGAAGGCGCTTCCGTCGGCATCATGGATGCGGATATTTACGGTCCTTCGCAGCCCACCATGCTGGGCATCACCGGCCGCCCCGATTCGAAAGACGGACAGAGCATGGAACCCATGGTGGGACACGGCATTCAGGCCATGTCCATCGGCTTCCTGGTGGACGTGGAGCAGCCCATGGTGTGGCGCGGCCCGATGGTCACCCAGGCGCTTGAACAGCTGCTCAACGACACCAAGTGGAAAGACCTCGACTACCTGGTGGTCGACCTGCCGCCCGGCACCGGCGACATCCAGCTGACCCTGGCGCAGCGCGTGCCGGTGACCGGCGCCGTGATCGTCACCACGCCGCAGGACATCGCCCTGATCGACGCGCGCAAGGGSCTGAARATGTTCGAGAAGGTGGGYATCCCCATCCTCGGCATCGTGGAGAACATGAGCCTGCACATCTGTTCCAGCTGCGGCCACGAAGAGCGCATCTTCGGCACCGGCGGCGGCGAGAAAATGTGCCAGGACTACGAAGTGGAATTCCTTGGCTCGCTGCCGCTGGATATCCGCATCCGCGAGGAAACCGACTCCGGCAAGCCCACCGTGGTGGCCGAGCCGGATTCGCGCATTTCCATGATCTACCGCGAAATCGCCCGCCGCGTGGCGATCCGGGTGGCGGAGCAGGCGCAGGACTTCAGCGCGCGCTTCCCGTCAATCGTGATTCAGAATACCTAACCCCGGTAATGGGTGATGAGGAATGGGGA
Organism: Nitrosomonadales bacterium; assembly: GCA_003104895.1. Taxonomy (GTDB): domain Bacteria; phylum Pseudomonadota; class Gammaproteobacteria; order Burkholderiales; family Sulfuricellaceae; genus Sulfurimicrobium. The sequence goes on along the minus strand of PQAG01000062.1, from coordinate 15,297 downwards.
ATGAGAAGAACCCATCACTCATCACTCATCACTCATCACTCAGGCACTTAATTATGAGCATCAAATCGGACAAGTGGATCCGCAGGATGGCGGAGCAACATGGCATGATCGAGCCCTTCGAGGCCGGCCAGGTGCGGGAAATCGACGGGCGCAAGATCGTTTCCTATGGCACTTCCAGCTACGGCTACGATATCCGCTGCTCCAATGAATTCAAGCTGTTCACCAACATCAACAGCACCATCGTCGATCCGAAAAATTTTGACCCCAATTCCTTCGTCGAGGTGCACGCGGATTACTGCATCATTCCGCCCAACTCCTTTGCCCTGGCGCGCACGGTCGAGTACTTCCGCATTCCGCGCAACGTGCTCACCGTGTGCCTGGGCAAATCGACCTATGCACGCTGCGGCATCATCGTCAATGTCACCCCCTTCGAGCCGGAGTGGGAAGGCTTCGTGACGCTGGAGTTTTCCAACACCACGCCGCTGCCGGCCAAGATCTACGCCAACGAGGGCGTGGCCCAGGTGCTGTTCTTCGAGTCGGACGAAGTGTGCGARACYTCCTACAAGGATCGCGGCGGCAAGTACCAGGGCCAGGTCGGCGTGACCTTGCCGAAGATTTGAGGCTTCAGCTCAACTCGCCATTCCGGCCGGCCTGGCGCGGCAGATCATGCCTGCCGCGACGGTTTCGTTGCTGAATTCGTCGATCACGATGAACCCGCCGCCGGCGCGGTTGTCCTCGTAGGCATCGCATGCCAGCGGATTGAACAGCCTGAATGATGCCCGGCCGATTTCATTCATGCCCAGCCCGGCCGTGGCGCCAGCCTTCTCCAGCGTGTGGATGTCCACCTTGTACTCGATTTTCTCGATCACCGCCTTGACGGTGCGGGTGGCGTGCTTGATGTAATAATTGCGGCCTAATGCCAGCGGCGTTTCGCCCATCCAGCACAACATGGCGTCGAAGGCCCTGGTCACCTGCGGTGCGGCATCCCGGTGCGCGATCATGTCGCCGCGGGCAATGTCGATATCGTCCTCGATGGTCAGCGCGACCGACAAGGGTGCCACGGCTTTTTCAAGGCTGCCGTCGTAAGTGACGATTTCCCTGATTCTGGAAGTCCGCCCGGAGGGCAGAACCACGATCTCGTCACCGGCCTTGACGCTGCCCGACTCGATGCGCCCCATGTAGCCGCGGAAATCATGCATTTCCGGGGTTTGCGGCCGGCTCACCCACTGGACCGGGAAGCGGAACGCGCGATGCTCGCGGCGGCACTTCACATCAACATTTTCCAGCGTTTCAAGCAGGGTCTTGCCCCGGTACCACGGCATATTGGCGCCGCGTCCGGCCACCATGTCCCCGGCCAGCGCCGAGATCGGGATGAAGCGGGCTTCGCCATGGGCAATCTCCAGCTTGTCGAAGAATGCGGAAAATTCGCGCTTGATTTTTTCGTAGGACTGTTCCGAATAGCCCACCAGGTCCATCTTGTTGACCGCGACAACGATATGGGGGGTGCCCAGCAAGGCCGCGATGTAGGCGTGGCGCCGTGACTGGGGCAGAAGGCCCTTGCGCGCATCCACCAGCACGATGGCAAGGTGCGCGGTGCTTGCCCCCGTCACCATGTTGCGGGTGTATTGCTCGTGGCCTGGCGTATCGGCAATGATGAACCGGCGTTTGGGCGTGGCGAAGTAGCGGTAGGCGACGTCGATGGTGATGCCCTGCTCGCGTTCCGCCGCCAGTCCGTCGGTGAGCAGCGCCAGGTCGAGTCCCTTGCCGCCCTTGCGTTCGTTGAAGCGCTTCGCCGCTTCGAGCTGGTCCTCGAAAATGCCCTTGCTGTCCACCAGCAGGCGGCCGATCAGCGTGGATTTGCCGTCGTCCACGCTGCCCGCGGTGGAAAAGCGCAGCAACTCGGTTTCGCGCCTGAAAATGTTTTCGATCCTGTTCATGTGTCTGTTCCTGAAATGACTTTTATCAAAAATAACCTTCCCTTTTCTTGTCTTCCATTGAGTTCGCCCCGTGGTCGATGATCCGTGTCTCGCGCTCGCTGCGGGTGGTGGCCGCGGCCTCCGCCACGATCTCGTCGAGCGTGGTGGCGCCGGATTCGATCGCCCCGGTGCAGGGCGAGCAGCCCAGGGTGCGGAAGCGGCTCATCACCGGCTCGGGGACTTCGCCTTCGCGCAGGTTGCCCGCGTCGCCGGCGGGGATCAGCAGGGGACCGCGGCGCACCATCATGCGTTTCCTGGCGAAGTACAGCGGCACAATGGGTATGCTCTCCGTCCGGATGTATTGCCAGATGTCCATTTCGGTCCAGTTGGACAAGGGGAACACCCGGATCGACTGGCCTTCGTGGATGCGGCAGTTGTAAATGTCCCACAGTTCGGGGCGCTGGTTCTTGGGGTCCCACTGGCCAAACTCGTCGCGAAAGGAGAAGATGCGCTCCTTGGCGCGCGATTTTTCCTCGTCGCGGCGCGCCCCGCCCAGCGCGGCATCGAAGCCGTATTTGTCCAGAGCCTGCAGCAGCGCCGCCGTCTTGAGCTGGCCGCAACAGCGCGCCACCCCGGCCTTGTTGGGGTGGATGCCCTGGGCGATGGCCGCCTCGTTGCGGTGCACGATCAGCCGCGCGCCGATTTCCTTGGCGTACCAGTCGCGGAACTCGATCATCTCGTGGAACTTGAAACCGGTATCCACGTGCAGCAAGGGAAATGGCAGTGGGCCGGGGTAAAAGGCCTTGCGGGCCAGGTGCAGCATCACGCTGGAATCCTTGCCGATGGAATACAGCATCACGGGGTTGCTGAACTCCGCCGCCACCTCGCGCATGATGTGGATCGCCTCGGATTCCAGCACCTTGAGATGGCCCGGCTGGAAATGCGCCTTGCCCGCCGGGGCGTGATGCGCCGGTCCGTTTTGTGGCACTGCCCTGGCCGCGATTTCGTGCGCCGCCCTCATGCGACCTCCTTGCGTTTGTGCAACCCGCATTCCTTGCTCTCCGGGGCCTCCCACCACCAGCGCCCGGCGCGGATATCCTGGCCTGCAGTCACGGCGCGGGTGCAGGGAGCGCAGCCGATGCTGGGGTAACTCCGGTCGTGCAGCAAGTTGTAGGGCACATTGAATTCCCGGATATAGGACCAGACGTCGATCTGCGTCCATTCGATCAGCGGGTTGAATTTGTGCAGGCCGTTGTCGGCGTCCCATTCTGCTGCGCCCAGATTCTGGCGTGTCGGTGCCTGTTCGCGCCGCAGCCCGGTCAGCCAGGCCTGCTTGCCCGACAGCGCTCGCCGCAACGGCTCCACCTTGCGGATCTGGCAGCAGGTCTTGCGCAGCTCGGCGCTGTCGTAAAAGGCATTGACGCCGTGCTCGGTGACGAACGCTTCCAGGGCGTGCCGTTCCGGGAAATAGACCTGCATCCTGATGCCGTAATATTTGGATACCTGCTTCATCAGGTCATAGGTCTCCTGCGGCAGGCGCCCGGTATCGAGGCTGAAAATGCCTATGGAAGGGGCGTGCTTTGCGATCAGGTCGGTCAGCACCATGTCCTCTGCGCCCAGGCTGTTGGCGAAGACCGCCGGGGAGTGCTCGCTGGCGATGTGGTTCAGCAGCGATTTTGCATTTTCAATTTTCAGTTCCAGACTCATTTTGCTTATCTCCTTAATTAACGGCTGGCAGCCGCTTGTCTGCTTTCATTTTCAGGGTGCAGCCTGCAATGCGGCTGCAGTGCCGCCACCTGCACAGCGGCCGCTGCTTGCGGCAGCATGCCGGTCAGATCCAGTTGCCGGTCCTGTTCAAGGTTGTATTGGCCCGCCTCGGCTGTCCAGGCGTCGAGTCCGGCAAACAGCGCCGGCAGCGCCTTGCCGTCAGGATGGTTCCTGAGGCGTTCAAACTCGCTCACCAGCTCTGCATATTTTCCGGCCAGGCCAGGCTGCTCAAGAGCCTTGTTCTTCAATTGGGCGGCCAGAGTTTCCTCATCGCCATCCGCCGGGAACAGCAGGGCCTTGCCGACCAGCTTGGCGATCGCCTCGGCGCAAGCCAGCGCTTCGCCAAATTCACGCTGCATGTAATAGGCGTTGCGGTAGCGGCGCTCGTTGGCGGCTTCGTAATAGAGCGGGGCGGCAGAAGCCTTGGCGGGTGCGCCGCACTCGCCGCCGCCCAGGGAAAGCACGCGGAAATCCGCACTGTCGCCGTGGTCGCGCCGGAGAGACTCCGCCTCGCGTTCGGAAACAACGGCCAGATCCGACAGCAGGTTGGCGAAAAAGCCCGGCGCCTGCCGTCTCGTCCAGTGATAGAAGCTTTCCAGCTCATTGCGGCCGGTGGCGTAGGTTTCCTGAACCCGTTCGATCGCGGACTCGATCCGCGCCGACGGAACCGAGGGGCCTTTCAGGGCCAGGCTGGCGCCATCGCTGCCATCCCCGCCGAAATACAGCTGATAATGGGGAATCAGCTTGCCAAACAGTCGCTTCCCTTCGCCGTAGATGCCGATGTCGCCCGTTTCAGGTTGGGCGCAGCCATTGTGGCAGCCTGAAATGCGAATGCGCAGGTTGTTTTCCCCGCCGCTCAACTTGGGTGCGAGCTTCATCGGGGCGGTAATCCCCAGGCGGCAAGTCGAGGCGCCGGGGCAGGCGACGATGTTGTCGCCGCGCCTGGGCGCGGCAAGACCGATCCTTGCCAGGCCCGTGTTGACCGCCGACAAGGCGGCTTCCGGTACGTTGAGCAGCATCAGGTTCTGGTCCTGGGTGGTGCGTATGTCGTCCAGTCCCAGGCTTTCCGCCAGGCCGGCAATGCCGCGCAATGCGGCCACGCTCAATCCGCCCTGCGGGACCGTTACCGGGTAGACATACAAACCCGGCTGTTTCTGCTTATACAGGCGCCGCGGAGCGCCCGTTCCCACCGCGTCGCCGTTCTTGCCGGTGATCCAGCGCCCCTGCGGGTGGAGTTGGCCGGCCAGCGCAACCCGGGTGCGATCCAGTTCCTCGCGGTACTTTGCGATAAAATCCTCCGGGCCGAAGCGGTCCACCAGGAACTTGCTGCGCGAGCGGGCACGCTTGGTGCCGTCGGAATAACGGTTGTGCAATGCAATCGCGGCTTCCAGCACCGGCAGCAAGTCCTTTTCTTCTATGAACGGCTCGATCACCAGCGCTTCGCGCGGCTTGTGGCCCAGCCCGCCAGCCGCCAGCACCTTGAAGCCCAGGCGGCCGTCCTCGTGCCGCAGCGCGATCACCCCGATGTCGTGGATCAGGCCCTGCGCGCAATCCGCCTCGCACCCCGAAAAGCTGATCTTGAATTTGCGCGGCATGCTCTGGGTGGCGGGATGGCGCAGGAAATGGCGCGCCACGCCCTGCACGAACGGCTTGATGTCCACGTGCTCGCGCCAGCAAACGCCCGCCAGAGGGCAGGAGGTGACGTTGCGCACCGTGTTGTTGCACGCCTCCCGCGTGGTCAGGCCGTCACGGGCCAGGCGTCGCAGCGCTTGCGGCGTCTGGGCCAGCGGCACGAAATGAACCTGGATGTCCTGGCGGGTGGTGATGTGGGCGAAGCCGCGTTCGGAATGCTGCTCGGCCACATCGGCAATCGCCCTCAGTTGATGCGGCAGGACCCGCCCGCCGGGCAGCTTGACGCGCACCATGTGCACCCCCGTCTGACGCTGGCCATAGAGCCCCAGCTGCAGGCGCACGCCCTGGAAGCGGTCGGCATCCATTGCGCCTGCCTGGAAATCCTTCAGCGCCTGCTCGTAGCGGGCGATTTCGTCTTCATTTGCCAAACTGTGGATCGCGTGAATCATGGTTCTCTCCTCACTAAATTTATATATCAATTCGTTTACCACACCAGCCTGCCGCCGATCAGGATCAGCATTCCGGCCAGCACCGGCCGCAGCACATGCTCCGGGATGCGCGCTCCCAGGTGGCTGCCGAGGTAAATGCCCGGTAGCGAGCCCGATAGCAGGCTCAGCAGCAGCGCCGCATCCACTGTGCCAAGATAAAAATGCCCCAGCCCTGCAACCGCGGTAAGCGGGACTGCGTGGGCGAGATCGGTGCCGACGATCTGCACCGTGGACAGGCGCGGGTACAGAAAAAACAAGGCAACCGCGCCCAGCGCCCCGGCGCCGATGGAAGAGATGGTCACCAGCACGCCCAGTGCTGCGCCGGTTGCGATGGTGGCGGCGCCGATCCGCTTCATGCCGCTCCCGGTTTTGATTGCATGGCCGTTCCGGCGCGCGAAATTTCTCAGGCGCTCCTTGAACAGCAAAGCCAGCGCCGTCAGAATCAGCGCCCCTCCCAGGGTGCCGGTAATCACTGCTTCGAAGTGGCGGGTGTTCACGGCGAAAGTCTTGAGCAGGACTATCGCCGTCAGTGCCGCGGGCAAGCTGCCGAGCGCAAGCAGGCCTGTGATTTTCCAGTCCACGCTGCCGCGCCTCCCGTGGACCCACACCCCTCCCAGTTTGGTGATGGCGGCATAGAGCAAATCGGTGCCAACGGCGATCGCAGGCGCAACGCCGAAAAACAGTACCAGGAGGGGGGTCATCAGCGCTCCGCCGCCCACGCCGGTGAGGCCGACAATGAAGCCGACGCCCAATCCAGCTGCCGTGTGCATCCAGTCCATGTGCCATCTCCCGCCGTTTTTCGATAACTGGGAGCCATGGTAGCAATGCGTGAATAGATTTAAAAAGAATATCGAGTTACTATGTAATAACTATTGGTTATAAATGGTGGGCGGCGATGAAACTGCAACAACTGCGCTATTTGCTGGAGGTCTCCCGCCAGGGGCTGAATGTCTCCGCGGCAGCGGAAACGCTTTTCACTTCCCAGCCGGGCATCAGCAAGCAGATCCGGCTGCTGGAAGAAGAACTCGGCGTGGAGGTGTTCGTGCGCAGCGGCAAGCGGGTGACGGCTGTCACCCAGCCCGGCCGCATCATCCTGGAAATGGCGGAGCGCATCCTGCGCGATGCGGAGAACCTCAAGCAGGTCGGCTTGGAATTCAGCAACGAGGCTGTTGGCAGGCTTTCCATCGCCACGACCCACACCCAGGCGCGCTACGCCTTGCCGGAGGTGGTCAGGGCTTTTATCCGGCGCTATCCATTGGTCCGGCTCAGCCTGCATCAGGGCAACCCGACCCAGGTCGCGCAAATGGTCATTAGCGGCGAGGCCGGCATCGCCATCGCCACGGAATCCATCGATATGTACAAGGAGCTGGTAACCTTGCCCTGCCGCCAGTGGAACCGCAGTGTGATCACGCCGCCCGGCCATCCCCTGCTGGATCAGCAGCCGCTGAGCTTGAACGCGATCGCCCAGTATTCATTGATTACCTACGACTTCGCGTTTGCCGGGCGCTCCAAGATCAACAAGGCGTTCGAGGCGCGGGGGCTTGCGCCCAATATCGTCCTGACGGCGCTGGATTCGGATGTGATCAAGACTTATGTTGAGCTGGGCCTGGGTGTTGGCATCGTCGCCGGGATGGCGTTCGATCCCGAACGCGACATCAATTTGCGGGAAATGGATGCCAGCCACCTCTTCGATTTCAGCACCACCAAGATCGGCTTGCGCCGCGGCGCTTACCTGCGCGGCTACGAATATGATTTCATCGAGCTGTTCGCCCCCCATCTTCCCCGCAAAACCGTGGAAGCAGCCATCAATGCCAGGGATGAGCGGGAACTTGAGCGCCCGCCGGAAATCTGACTTGGGGCATCGTGCTTTTTGTGCCGCGAATAATCCCGGTTTCATGAAATTTGTTGCTTCTGGTTTAGACTAAGTTTAATATCTCCGCCATGACTTCTAGCCGTAGCCGCTTTCTTGTCCTGTTCCTGCTGGCGCTGCTGCAGTGCTTCGCGCCGCTGCTCCATGCGCACGCTCATGGAATTTCGGTCGAGGGCAAAGTGCACATGCACGGGGAGGGCGAGGCGCCCCTACTGGCCTCTCCCGTCCATGAACATCCCGCATTCCAGTCATTCATGGCGGATCGCGACGAAGCTCCGGTTATTGCCATGGCCCAGGAATTCCGCCAGGACAGTACCATTGCATTGTCCGGCGATCCGCAGCCGGTGCTGACGGTGTCATCCCCTGAATTCTCTGCCGTCCGGCCGGTCCCGGCCGGGCCTGCCTGCCTTGTGTCTCCCGGAGGCCGTTGCAGTTACCTGTCGCCTTTCTCCCAGGCGCCTCCTTCCGCCCTGATCTGACCTTTGTTGCCGGGCTGGGATTCCGCGCGCGGAATCCCAGCATCGGTTTTGCCTAACAAAGTTTCCCCTTGCCGCAGCACGGGGAATGGGAGTTTAAAATGTTTGTGATCCGGTCTCTTCTTGTCATGAGTTTGTGCTGGGTTGGGGTGGTTTCCGCTGCCAGCGAGGTTCCCATGACGGCCAGGCAATCCCAGGCCCTGGGCATAGAAACCGCGCCCCTGGCCGCTTCTACGGCTACCTCAGGCAGCGGCCTGCCGGCCCAGGTGGTGATCCCCAACCATCAGGTGCGCGTCATCAGCGCGCCCCTGCCGGGCATGGTGGAAAGCCTGGAGGCGGTGGTGAACCAGCCGGTGAAAAAAGGCCAGGCCCTGGCGCGTCTGCAAAGCCCCGCACTGGCCGAGTTGCAACGCGATTTCCTGCAGGCTACCTTGCAGTCGCAGCTGGCCCAGAATACCCTGAGCCGCGACGAAAAACTGTTCAAGGACGGCATCGTGGCCGAAAGCCGCTATCTGGCGAGCAGGAGCAATGCGACCGTACTGGCGGCCATGGCCAGTGAAAAGCGCCAGGCCTTGCGTCTGGCGGGCATGAATGATGACGCGCTGCGCAAGCTGCAGTCGGGACAGGCAATCGGCAGCGCGCTGGAAGTGCTGTCCCCCATCGAGGGCGTGGTCATGGAGCAGATGGTCGCGCCGGGGCAGCGCGTCGAGGCGGCGACCCCCCTGTTCAGGGTGGCGATCCTTTCCCCGTTGTGGCTCGAAATCCAGGCGCCGCTTGCGCAGGCAGGCGCGCTGCAGGCGGGCGCCTCGGTGCGCGTGCCCGCGCTCAATGCCAGCGGCAAGGTGATTTCGGTCGGGCGCGCCGTGGCCGAGGCGAACCAGACCATCATGGTGCGGGCTGAAATCCGTGAAGGCGCGGCCAGCCTGCGCCCCGGCCAGTTTGTGGAAGCCGTGCTGGGACTGGCCGTCGCTGCCCGGCAGTGGAGCGTGCCCGGCTCCGCCCTGGTCCGTGCCGGCAGGCAGGCTTATGTTTTCGTGCAAACTCCTTCCGGCTACCATCCCCAGCCGGTGCAGGTGCTGGCCGAAACCCCGGATGCGGTCACGATCACCGGCGAATTGCGCGGCGACGAGAAGGTGGTGGCCAAGGGAACGGTAGCCCTCAAGGCGGCCTGGCAAGGCCTGGGCGGGGGTGAATGATGCTCGCCCGCCTGATTGAATTGGCCCTGACCCAGCGGCTGGCGGTCGTGATTACCACCCTGGCCCTGATCGGTGCCGGCGCCATCGCCTTTAAGCAGCTTCCGATCGACGCTTTCCCCGATGTGTCCTCGACCCAGGTCAAGGTCATCATCAAGGCGCCTGGCATGACGCCGGAAGAGGTGGAATCGCGCATCGTCGCGCCGATCGAGGTCGAGCTGCTGGGCATCCCGAACAAGAAAATCCTGCGCTCGGTGTCGAAATATGCCCTCACCGACATCACCATCGATTTCGAGGATGGCACCGACATCTACTGGGCGCGCAACCAGGTGGCCGAACGCCTCACCGGCGTGATGAAGGATCTGCCGCCCGGCGTCAGCGGAGGCCTGGCGCCGATCACCACGCCGCTGGGCGAGATGCTGATGTTCACCATCGAGGGCGGCGACCTCAGCCCGCTGGAGCGGCGCTCGCTGCTCGACTGGGTGATCCGCCCGGCGCTGCGCACCCTGCCGGGCGTGGCGGATGTCAACACCCTGGGCGGACTGGTGCGCAGCTTCGAGGTGATGCCGGACAACGCGGCCATGCAGGCGCGCGGTGTTTCGATCGAACAGCTGCAGAAGGCGCTCGAAACCAATAATCGCAATGACGGCGCCGGCCGCCTCAAGGATGGCGAGGAAGTGCTGCTGGTGCGCAGCGAGGGCGCGATCAAGAGCCTCGACGACCTGCGCGGCATCGTTATTGCCAGCCGCGACGGCCAGGTGGTGCGGGTGGGTGACGTGGCGACGGTGCGCATGGGCCACCTCAGCCGCTACGGCACCGTCACCAAGGACGGCAAGGGCGAGGCGGTGGAAGGGCTGGTGCTGGGCCTGCGCGGCGCGAATGCGCAGACCGTGGTCAATGGCGTCAAGGCGCGTCTGAAGGAAATCGCGCCCTCGCTCCCTCCCGGCGTCAAGACGGAAATCTTCTACGACCGCGGCAGCCTGGTGGAGCGCGCCGTCGGCACCGTCTCCAGGGCGTTGCTGGAAGCCATCGTGCTGGTGCTGATCCTGCTCCTGCTGTTCCTCGGCAACCTGCGCGCCGCCATCGTGGTGGCGGTGACCTTGCCGCTGGCGGCGYTGTTCACCTTCATCCTGATGCGCCTGTTCGGCATGTCGGCCAACCTGATGAGCCTGGGCGGCCTGGCCATCGCCATYGGCATGCTGGTGGATGCCGCCGTGGTGGTGGTGGAGAATGTCGTTTCCCATCTTGCCCATGACCGCAGCGCGAAAAATATCCCGCATCTGCACGTGATCTACCGGGCGGTCAAGGAGGTGGTGATGCCGGTGGCCTCGGGTGTGGTGATCATCATCGTGGTGTTCCTGCCGCTCTTAACCCTGCAGGGGCTGGAGGGCAAGCTGTTCATCCCGGTGGCGCTGACCATCGTGTTCGCCCTGGCCGGCTCGCTGCTCCTGTCGCTCACCGTGATCCCGGTTTTGGCCTCCTACATGCTGAAACACAGCGGCCACGACGACCCATGGCTGGTGAAGAAGCTCACCGCGCTCTACATGCCCGTGCTGGCCTGGGCGCTCAGGAATGGCAAGCTGGTGGCGGTTGGCGCGGTGACGGCGCTGGCCGTGACCGTGGCGGTGTATCCCATGATCGGCAAGACCTTCATGCCGGTGATGGACGAAGGCGACATCATCATCGGCATCGAGAAGCTGCCCTCCATCAACCTGCAGAAAAGCTTCCAGCTCGACATGAAAATCCAGCGCGCGATCATGGAAAAAGTGCCCGAAGTGAAGGGCATCGTCGCGCGGGTCGGCTCGGACGAGCTCGGCCTGGACCCCATGGGCTTCAACCAGACCGACACCTTTCTCATCCTCAAGCCGCGCGACCAGTGGCGCAAGCCGGACAAGGAATGGCTCACCGACCAATTGCGCGAGGTGCTCAAGGATTTTCCCGGCATTGCGCATAATTTCACCCAGCCCATCGACATGCGCGTTTCCGAGATGGTCATCGGCGTGCGCGGCGACGTGGCGGTGAAGATCTTCGGCCCCGACCTCGCCACGCTCAACCAGCAGGCGGAAAAGGTCGAAGCCGTGCTCAAGGGCATCCAGGGCAGCGAGGACGTGTACCGGGTGATGAACGAGGGGGTGCAGTACCTGAAGATCGACATCGACCGCCTTGCCGCCGGGCGCATGGGGCTTTCGGTGGACGAGATCGGCAACACCCTGCGTTCCCTCCTTGAGGGCCAGGTGCTGGGCATCGTGCTGGAAGGGGTGCGGCGCACGCCGGTGCTGCTGCGCGGCAGCGACAACGTGCGCGACATCCCGGCGGTATTCGCCGGCTTGCGCCTGACCCTGCCTTCCGGCCAAAGCGTGCCGCTGGAAAGCGTGGCCAGCCTCAAGCGCGTCGACGGCCCGGTCAAGATCGAGCGCGAGAACTCGCAGCGTTATGCCGTGGTGGTGAGCAACGTGCGCGGCCGCGACCTGGTCGGCTTTGTCGAGGAGGCGAAGCAGGCGGTGGCGAAACAGGCGCCCCCCCCCTCCAGCTACAGTCTCACCTGGGGCGGCCAGTTCGAGAACCAGCAGCGCGCCGCGGCGCGGCTCGCCATCGTGGTGCCGGTCGCGCTTGGCCTGATCCACCTGCTGCTGTTCGCCACCTTCGGCTCGATGCGTCAGGCCTGGCTGGTGTTTGCCAACATCCCCTTCGCCCTGATCGGCGGGGTATGGGCGCTGTGGCTTTCCGGCGAATACCTGTCGGTGCCGGCATCGGTCGGCTTCATCGCCCTGCTCGGCATTGCCGTGCTGAACGGCGTGGTGATGGTGAGCTATTTCAACCAGTTGCGGGCGCAGGGCATGGCGCTGGCCGAAGTGGTGGTGGAAGGCGCCAGAAGGCGCCTGCGGCCGGTGATGATGACCGCCAGCATCACTGCCTTCGGTCTCGTGCCGCTGCTGTTCGCCAGCGGGCCCGGATCGGAAATCCAGAAACCGCTGGCCATCGTGGTGATTGGTGGGCTGCTGAGTTCGACGCTGCTGACGCTGATCATTCTGCCGTTGCTGTACCGGCGCTTCGGTGTGATCGGGGAGGGTAAACAATGAAACAAGCGGATTGCTGTCTGACCATCGTCTTTCCCAAGGGACTGGAAGACAACATGATTGACCATTTGCTCGAGCATCCCGAGCTGGCGAGCGGCTTTACCACCTATGAGGTCGAGGGGCACGGCCAGGCCGCCGTTTATCACAGCGTCAACGAGCAGGTGCGCGGCCGGGCGCATCGGGTGAAGATGGAAGTGGTGATGGACCACGAGGATGCGCAGACCCTGATCGCCCATTTCAAGGAATCCCTGCCGAGCCGGGATATCGCCTACTGGATCGCGCCGATCAACGAATTCGGGAGATTCGCATGAAGCTGAAATGGATTGCCGCCTTCATGGCGGCCGTACATGCAATTCCCGGCACTGCCGCGGAGTTCAGGGAGTATCCGGATCTGCCGCCGCAAGCCATGGTGCAGCAGGTGCTGCAAAACTATCCCTCCGTGCTTGCTGCCAAGTCCGGCATCAAGGCGGGAGAAGCGGCGCGGGACCGGCTCGAAGCGGGCAGCCATGAATTCAATGTGACCGCCGGGGGGGCGCGCCGCCGCATCGATACCGGTGAATCATTGCGCGACTGGAACGTCGGCCTGGAACGCGCCGTGCGCCTGCCGCGCAAGGCCGGACTGGACAGCGCGCTCGGCCAGCAGGGTCTGGTGCTGGCGCAGAATGCCTATGGCGATGCCATGCACGAGGCCGGGCGCAAGCTGCTGTCGGGGTGGTTCACCTGGCTGCGCGAGCGCGCCCAGCTCGAACAGTGGCAGCAGCAGGCGGAGGTGCTCAGGCAGCAGCTGGATGTGGTGGGGCGCCGTGTCAAGGCGGGGGATGCCGCCCGCCTGGAGGAAGAGCTGGCCCAGGCCGCGCTGATGCAGGCGGAAATTTCGCTGCAGCAGGCCCGGCTGCGCGCAGACAATGCGCAGGTCAACCTGTACCGCTATTTCCCCGCGCTGGCGCTGCCGGCGCAGGCGGCCACGGCGGAGCAGATGCCGCCCCCGGGGCAGGACCTTGCCTACTGGCTGGATCTGGGGCTGGATCACAACCACGAGCTGATGCTCGCTCGCGCCGAGTCGAAAGTGGCCCGGCTCACGGCCCAGCGCGCCGACGCCGAGCGGGTTCCCGACCCCAGCCTGGGGCTGCACTACCTTTCCGAGCGCAACGGCAGCGAGAACGTGACCGGCGTATATGTCACCCTGCCCCTGCCGGGCGGGGCGCGCCGCGCTGCCAGCGCCGAATCCCAGGCCCGCGCGGAAATGGCCGCCCAGCGCGAAGCGCTGGTGCAGCGCCGGATCGAGGCTGAAATCAGCGCTGCCTACAACAGCGCAAAAGCGGCTTATTCCAGCTGGCAGAGCGCGAGCGCCGCGAGTGAGCTGATGCAGCGCAACGAGGCAAAAATGGCGCGCGCCTACGAACTGGGCGAGATGGGCCTGAACGACGTGCTGCTGGCCCGCCGGCAGGGCATGGAGGCCCGTCTGGCAGCCACCCTGGCCCGCTTCGAGGCGGCGGAGACGCACTACCGCCTGCTGCTGGACACCCACCAGTTGTGGCCGCTGGGAAGTGAGGAGGGCGAGGGGCACCACTAGCTATTCTCTGGTGATGCCCAGGGCGGGTGCCCCGTTCAGGCAATCGTGATTTCCTGAGACAGATACACGTCCTGAATCGCGTTGAGCAGCGTCACCCCGTCCTCCATCGGCTTCTGGAAGGCCTTGCGCCCGGAGATCAGGCCCATGCCGCCGGCGCGCTTGTTGATCACGGCGGTGCGCACTGCCTGGGCCAGGTCGCTTTCTCCGCCCGATGCGCCGCCGGAATTGATCATGCCGGCACGGCCCATGTAGCAGTTCGCCACCTGGTAGCGGGTGAGGTCGATGGGGTGGTCGCTGGTGAGTTCGCTGTAGACTTTGGGGTGGGTCTTGCCGAACTTGATGGCATTGTAGCCGCCGTTGTTCTCGGCCTGCTTCTGCTTGATGATGTCGGCCTGGATGGTGGCGGCAAGGTGGTTGGCCTGCCCGGAGAGGTCGGCGCTGACATGGTAGTCCACGCCGTCCTTCTTGAACGCCGGGTTGCGCAGGTAGGCCCACAGCACCGTGGCCATGCCCAGCTCATGGGCATGCTGAAAGGCCTCGGAGACTTCCTGTATCTGGCGCCGCGCTTCCGGCGAGCCGTAATACACCGTCGCGCCCACCGCCACCGCGCCCATGTCGAAGGCCTGATCGACGCTGGCGAACAGGGTCTGGTCGTAGATCGTGGGGTAGGTGAGCATTTCGTTGTGGTTGATCTTGACGATGAAGGGAATGCGGTGCGCGTATTTGCGCGCCACCGAGCCCAGCACGCCGACTGTTGAGGCCACGGCATTGGCGCCGCCTTCGATGGCCAGCCTGACGATATTTTCCGGATCGAAATAGACCGGGTTGGGGGCGAACGAGGCACCGCCGGAGTGTTCCACGCCCTGGTCCACCGGCAGGATGGAAAGATAGCCGCTGCCGCTCAAACGGCCGTGGCCGAAGAGGCATTGCAGGGCGCGCATGACGCCCGGTTTGACATCCTTGGCGGCGACCACCCGGTCCACGTAATCAGGGCCCGGAAGGTGCAGCATGGCAGCGGGAATCCCGCGGCACTGGTGGTTGAGCAGGCTCTCGGCCTCGGCGCCGAGCAGGGCGGTGATGTCGGTCATGCTGTTCTCCTTTGCGTGCGTTGGATCAGCCAAATATAGGCCCATGTCTGCTATCCTTCAAGCCATTTTGCAGGATGAATAACAGGTGGATGATGAGTTCGAAAAATCTGGCGGATGATGTTCGCCCCCGCGAGATCTGGGCCTGGGCGATGTACGATTTTGCCAATTCCGGCTATACCACGGTGGTGATTACCGCCATCTTCAATGCCTATTTCGT
>PQAG01000061.1 GCA_003104895.1 Nitrosomonadales bacterium | reverse complement strand
TGGGAGCGTGAAGCTATCCTGAGTGCCAGCGCGTTGCTGGTTGATTTCGACAATGTGGATACGACCGATGCGGCGCGCGAAAGGGCAATCAATCAATTAATAGAGTGCACAAACGGAGCGCTGATTATCGCAAGCCGCGAGCGGCGAAGCGTGCATCAGCGCCGGATGGTAACTTTTGATGTCCGCAAGCCGACCCCAGGTGAACAGTGTACAGTCTGGCAGAGTATGCTGGGCAGGGTAACCGACCTGAATGGCCAGGTGGAAGCTATAGCATCACAGTTTAACCTGAGCACTCATACCATCCATGATATTTGCGCAGAGGCGCAGGGTCTTATATCAGATGATGATAAAACCTCTTCAAATAAACCTGGCGATGTGCTGTGGGATGCATGCCGGGTGCAGACGCGCCCGCGCATGAGCGACCTGGCACAGCACATTGAGTCAGTAGCAACCTGGGATGATCTTGTGCTGCCAGAGCAGCAGCGCCAGGTTCTGCGTGAGGTTACTGTCCATGTCAGACAGCGCTTCAAGGTGTACGAGACATGGGGTTTTGCCTCAAAAGGTCAGCGCGGGCTGGGCATCAGCGCGCTGTTCGTGGGTGCCAGCGGCACGGGCAAGACCATGGCGGCTGAAGTGCTTGCGAATGAACTCAGGCTTGACCTGTACAGGATCGACCTGAGCCAGGTGGTGAGCAAATATATTGGCGAGACGGAGAAGAACCTGGGGCGCATTTTTGACGCTGCCGAGGAAGGAGGGGCGATACTGCTGTTCGATGAGGCAGATGCATTGTTCGGCAAACGCGGCGAGGTAAAAGACAGCCATGACCGCTATGCAAATATAGAAATAAGCTACCTCCTGCAGAGGATGGAAGCATACCGCGGGCTTGCAATACTGACTACCAATATGAAAAGCGCGCTG
The DNA here is from genome assembly GCA_003104895.1 of Nitrosomonadales bacterium. Lineage (GTDB taxonomy): Bacteria > Pseudomonadota > Gammaproteobacteria > Burkholderiales > Sulfuricellaceae > Sulfurimicrobium. The sequence continues at coordinate 6,322 of PQAG01000061.1, read as the reverse complement.
GATAGTGCTTTTCTGCGGCGCATCCGCTTCATAGTCCAGTTCCCGTTCCCTGATACTGCGCAGCGTACCGAAATCTGGGGCCGCATTTTCCCGACAAGCACTCCTACTAATGGACTGAATGTTGAAAAGCTGGCGCGACTGAATGTGGCAGGAGGCAATATCCGAAACATTGCACTTAACGCTGCCTTCCTCGCGGCTGAGGAAAATGAACCTGTGCATATGAAGCATCTGTTGCATGCCGCCCGCACGGAATATGCAAAGCTGGAGAAGCCATTGACAGAGGCTGAGATCGGAGGATGGGTATGAGACCAAGGAATGTAGAACTGCATATAGAAGAACTTATGCTGGATGGCTTTGCTTTTGGAGATCGCTATCGCATCGCTGAAGCTGTAGAGCACGAGCTGGCTGCGTTATTCGCAGAACAGGGAGCGCCGCAGTCGCTGTCTCAGGGCGGAGAGATCGCGCATCTGGACGGCGGGGCGTTTGAGGCGGTGCGAGGTTCTAAACCGGAAACGGTTGGGGTAAAAGTGGCGCAGGCTGTGTATGGAGGAATGAAGAGATGAGCATGCAGATGCAGGCACAGATGAAACCCACCTCAACATCAACATCTGGCTTTACATCTGTGCGAACCGGCCTGCTGCAGCGCAAATGCGCCCGCAGCGCGATGGCGGACGGTGAGTGCGAAGAACGCAGCAAAAAGAAGCAACTTGGTCTGCAAACCAAACTCAAGGTTAACGAGCCAGGGGATATTTACGAACGGGAAGCTGACCGGATCGCCGATCAGATGATGGCAACGCCGGCGCATCAAGCCGTCAGCGGCGCCCTACCGCGCATCCAGCGCCTGGCTGGGCAATCGGCCGGGCAGATGGATTCTGCGCCCGCAAGCGTAGATCATGTCCTTGCCAGTCCTGGAATGCCGCTTGAGCCGGTGTTACGACATGACATGGAGCAGCGCTTCGGCCACGACTTCAGCCAGGTGCGGGTGCATGCCGATGCAAAGGCGGCAGAGTCGGCGCGGGCGGTGAATGCGCTGGCTTATACCCTGGGGCAGAATGTGGTGTTTGGGACAGGTGGGTTTCAGCCTAATACCTCTGCAGGGCGCCAATTGCTAGCGCATGAATTAACGCATGTTGTGCAGCAAAGTGCGGGCGCGGTCCAGTCGGCGGCAGGTTTCAGAATTGATCCGGACACTCAATTGGAAGCGGAAGCTCAGGCCGCCGGGGGCGCAATCCACGGCGAGGCCACACTGAGGACGAGCGCGATGTCCGGGCCTGCCTTGCAGCGTCAGCCGAGGGGTGGCAGCGGCTCCAGGACTCCTCGCCCTGCCTACATTAGACAAATAGTTGTGAATCAGACCACACACCAGCGAGTAACGGCAACATTCAGTAATGGGCATACTGAAAGCGACGAGTGTTCAACCGGCAAGGGTCACTGTTGTTTCGATGATTCAGCCGGTACAGCGGAAGGCGGAGCGTGCTCAGCTGCCCGTTCGACCCAAGTTGGAAACAACTGCACGCCGGTAGGTGACTTTACTGTCACGGCCAAGATTCCGGTGACCGCTAGCGGCGTTAATCTCTGGACTCAGTTCCACAATGCCAAGAGTGTAGCACTGCATGAATATAAACCGGTTGATGGAACACCTCTGTCTCATGGATGCGTTCGTTTGAACAGGCCGATGGCGCAGATAATTTTTGACGGCTCGCGGGTTGGGATCACGCGCGTGCGGGTCGAAAACCTGGCGAGGCCCCTTTGTCAAGATACTGCTCTGCAGAATGAGTGGAGTGACGACTTTACTACAGCTGGCAGCACCCCGCCGGACGGCGAGACTGTTAATCCCTTTACAGGACGACGTTTGACGCGCGCGCAGATCGCCCAAATGAGACACAGCATTCAGGAAACGCGCCAGGAACTGCGTTCTGCCATCGGGGTGGACGAGGCCGGGTTAGATATCGAACTCGCCGCCGTACGAGGCGGCGCGTCCATCGTTTCCAAGATTCCCCGTTGTGTCCCGGCGCTTACTCGCGAAGAGCAGCAGGTGCCATCGGCGAGAAGCGCCGGTTTCCTGACCTCGAGAGCAACGAATACAGCCGCCGCATTGATGGCGGCGCTTAACCGCGCGCGCACAGCGGCCCGCGCCGAACAGGTCGTACGGCAAGCCGGAGAGCGCCTCTGGCAGAACGCGACGGCGTCAGCGAGGGCTGGCGGTGCAGGCACGGATGATCGCCAACTCTACTGGACGCGCTTGATGTTAACGACCGCGCTTCGGCGATGGAATCCCTCCTGGGTTCCAAACGCCGATGCCCTGCGCAGGTTGCATGCGCGGCTTTTGAACGTCCTTGAGCAAACCTCACGTGGGATGACTACAAGTGCATTTCCGACAGACCGCCCGGACTTGAAACGGATTCTTATCAGTGGATTCGATCCATTCGGCTTTCCCAACCCGGGCGGCGACATTCGCCAGAGTAATCTCTCTGGAGCGGCGGCAATGGCCTTGGACGGCGAAATCCTGACCCAGGGCAGCGTCTCGGCGCGAGTCGAGGCAGTCGTGTTTCCCGTTCGCTATGCCGACTTTAACGAGGGGGTTGTCGAAAATCACCTGCGCCCGCATTTGACCGGCCCTCTGCCGCCGCACTTGGTGATGAGTATCAGTCAAGGTGACGCGCAGTTCGAGTTCGAAGAGTGGGCAGGACGCCGGCGCTCCACAGAAAATTACCTGGAGAACCTAGGGCAACCCAGCGGTGGCACACAGACGCGCCCGATCGAGCCGCTCGGACTTGGCCGCGGGCCGGAGTTTCTGCGCCATACCGTACCTTCCACCATGCTTGGCGCGATGCGTGGAGCGGTGGGTCGAACTTCGGCCATCACCGAGGAGACAAGGGTGATTGACTTGCCGCCCGGAGCAACGCAGTCGCGCGTGTTGCCAGGTGGTCCGGGACCGAGTCCGGGACAGGCAGTAGAAGGCTCTGGCGGAGGCTTCCTGTCGAACGAAATTTTTTATCGGAATAGTCTACTGCGCACTCAATTAGGCTCTACTGTCCCTATGATCCATTTGCACACGCCGATGTTGGAGCCAGGTGCCAGTGACACCTTGCGGAACACGCTTATTGACAAGATTCGGGAAATTCTACGCGCCACTCTCCCGTATCTGTGAAAGAAAATTACTTCAGTGCTTGTGAAAGATTGATGATTGAACGGTGGAACTGACAAAAGTTGCTTGAGAAGCCGCTGCCAAAAGCTGAGATTGGAGACTAGTATGGAACCATGGAATATTAAACTGCATATAGAGGAACTCGTACTTGATGGCTTTGAGCCGGACAACAGATATCGTATTACTGATTCGGCTGTATATGGAGGGCTGAATCAATGAGCATGCAACTACAGGCACAGGTAAAGCCAAATTCTATACCGATACCATCATTTACGTCATTGCGGATTGGCTTGCAGCGCAAATGTGCTGATGATGACTGCGCTGAACGACGCAAAAAGCTGAGTCTGCAGCGCAGTTCCATCAACCTGGCTGAACCCTCCGAAGTACCACCAATTGTGCATGATGTGTTGCGCTCGCCTGGTCAGCCGCTCGACACAACCACGCGCGCCTTCATGGAGCCGCGTTTCGGCCACGATTTTAGCCAGGTGCGGGTGCACACTGATGCGAAGGCGGCGGAATCGGCGCGGGCGGTCAATGCTCTGGCTTACACAATGGGGAGGAATGTGGTATGCGGGACAGGGCAGTATGCCCCGGGAACAAGTATGGGGCATCGTCTGCTGGCCCATGAACTGGCACATGTGGTGCAACAGCAAAGGGCCAATTCGTATCCCTATCGGTTTTCCTTCAATCGCCCAAGCGACCCATTAGAAGTCGAGGCCGAACGGGTTGCCAATGCCATTACCGCCCTCGGAATGCCGCATGCAAATATTGGCCCGACGTCCATCAGATTATCTGATTCCTCACCTCTTCTGATGCGCGCCATCGCCTACGACATGGACTGCCAGCCACACCAGAAGGAGGTAGAGAGCAACGTCTCACGTGCTCAGAAGTCGGCGGCCCGCTGGGCGAAGGCTGCCCTGGCTAGCCTAGCCAAGCCCGATGATGTCGCGAGCCTGCTTCGCCGTCACTTTAACATCGATGCGCGCAACACCGCCGCAGTGACCCGCATCCGCAGCATATTCGAAGCCCTTGTCGGCACTCTGGAAGCTGATGTCTACACCTACCATTGTCGTCCGGATTCTGATGCGCGCTGCAAGAGAAAAGATGGCAAGGAAATAGCTGGATTTGCCTATGAAGGGGGGTTCCATATATATTTCTGTGAACCCTACCCCTACCAGAACTTCTTCGGGCACAAGTCGCTCATTGATACGTTACTGCATGAGGCGGCTCACGCTCATAACACGAGCTTCAGTCATGATACATATGAATGGGAAGATAGCTATCCCGGCCGCAACCCCCTGACTAATGCCGACAGCTATTCCAGTTTCGCACGCGACGCTGCCTTGGGTCGGGGCACGTTCACGGTCGAGTTAAGTCTCGGTGGGTTACTGTCGGCAGAGCCTCAGTTCTACATAGCCGCTGGCATATCAGAAGATGTGGGCGGCCCGGCGCTTGATGTGTTCAACCTCAAGTTGGGCTACCGCTTGGCATACACGCCAGGGACAAAGCAGCAACCAACGCGCATATTTCAGGCGGCTGACATCGGGCTGCGCATTAATCCTATCAGCGAACGGGTTTATGTCGATCTGACCACGGGCGCGTTTTTTGGCGCCAATGTTACAGATACCAAGCTGATGGCTGGTATCGCTAATCGCCTGTCAGCAGGTTATCGGGGCGAGCGTATCGATCTTGGGCTGGATCTTTCCCATTTATATGACTTGGTATCCGATGAGCACCTGGTAATCGTGGGAGTACGTGGTGGTGTCAGGTTCTGATGAGTAATTCAACGGTCATGCGAATTCAAGTCCAGAGCAGCGCAATCTCAAAGGCGGCTTCCACGCCGGTCCACACCAGGCTGTTACAGCGCAAGTATGTCTGTGGCGGTAGTGCCAGTCTCCACGGTGAGTGCGCCGAGTGCGGCAGAAAGAAGCTTGGCCTACAGCGGCATGCTGCCCCCTATCCCCACCGGGCAGAGAGCTGGGGTGAGATGCAAGCGGTTCCGCCCATCGTTCACGAAGTGCTGCGCTCACCCGGTCAACCACTTGACCCGGCAACACGCGCCTTCATGGAGCCGCGCTTCGGGCACGATTTCAGCAAAGTAAGGGTGCATACGGATACGAAGGCGGCGGAGTCAGCGGGGGCGGTGAATGCATTGGCGTACACGATGGGGCAGGATGTGATGTTTGGGGCGGGGCAATATACATCTGCAACGGGTGCAGGCAGACGACTGTTGGCGCATGAATTGACACACGTGGTACAGCAGGGTGGTGAACTTCAGGGCAAAGTGGGTATAGGCCAGTTGGAGAATGCATATGAACAGGAGGCTGACCGGGTGACTGAGCTTGTAATGCAGGCACAAGATTCTCAACTCTTTTGGCAGCATGCACCTATTCCCATGACCTCATCTAAAATACAGGCCCTGCAGCGGAAGTCTGATCCTAATAGAGCATCTCCAGTGCCACAATGGAATCAATTACCGGCTTATGCCCAGGCCGATCTGATGTCTCGATACTACGATCAGGAATGGTTTGAAAGCCATGATGATATATCACGCCTGACTGTGCTAAATATGTATGTGAAGCTCAAGGGCACGAACCTCTGGAGGTTTGTCGCCAGTGAAAGCGGTACCGGCCCTGGTACATTAGATTTCGTATGCACTGATATAACTGGTCTCAAGAATGACCTGCGCAACAGGGATGATTTCACCAGCCCCGAAGAATCGCCAGCCGAATGGTCGTCCAGGGAAATGAGCTCTAGAGGTTCACTTCACTTCAAGCATTTTAAAGGTTGGCCAGAGACGAAAGTACAAGCTCATATTGATCAATATGGCCTGTTGCTTAGGAGTAAATGGTGGTGGCTTTTGCCGATAGTTCCCCTGATCCAAATGGCAATCCATGGCTTAACTTATGAGAGTTATAAGGATGCCTTTGGAGTTCGCGATATCTTGCTTGCTCAGGGATGGGATCCAGCACCACTCAAAGGGATAGTAACCCCACCTGCTTAGGCCGCGATTTTATTCCATTCCAATTGCTGTACAACAATAAATATAGAAAATGAGGAAACAACTATGACAACATTCCCAGGCTCCCCACGCCTGATCAAAGGCGCAATCGTAGGGATTGATATTTTCAATCCATTAGCAAGTGTGATCGTATTCCAGTATAATCCTGACAC
>PQAG01000060.1 GCA_003104895.1 Nitrosomonadales bacterium | reverse complement strand
AGGTCAAAGTCTTCCTGCTGTACCCGGACGGTCATGTCAGCCCCCGGTGACCGGCGGGAAGATGGCGACCTCGTCGCCATCACGGATGGCGGTCGCACCCTCGGCCATGTCCTGGTTCACCGCCACGCGGAATGCGCGGCCCGCAGCAAGTTCGCTTGCCCAGGCACCGCCACGGGCGCGCAGCAGTTCCAGCAAGCCGGACACATCACGCACATCAGGTGTCAACACAAGCTGCTCAGAGCCGGTGCCCAGCGCCTCGCGCAAACGTGCAAAATAAAGCAGTGTAATCATCCTAACAACTCGCTAAAAGGGGTGAACCTGATCATGCCGCCGCGAGCCACCGTGGTGTTTTCGCGGATTTCCGCCAGCCCTTCTCCCCATACCGCCGAGGTCAGCACGCCGGAACTCTGGTTCGGATAAATCGTCACGCCCAGGCCGCCGTCAGCCTGAGGCTCCAGCCTGGCGCGCACGAACTCGCGCCGCGGGCCGGACCTGGTCCAGTCGAAAGCGGCCGGCAGCATATAACTGCGCGGCGTCACCTGTTTCACCCCCTGGCAGCGCAGGATGTAGGGGCGCACGAACAGGCAGAAGGTGGCGAAGGCCGAAACCGGGTTGCCCGGCAAACCGATGAAAGGGGTGCCCTGCACCGTACCGTGAGCGATGGGTTTGCCCGGCTTCATCGCCACTTTCCACATGTCGAGTCTGCCCAGACTTTCCACTGCAGCCTTGACATGATCTTCCTCACCCACCGACACGCCGCCGCTGGTCACGATCAGGTCCGCCTCGTGCCAGGCCTGCTTGAGCACTTCCACCGTGGCTTCAAGGCTGTCCGGCACGATGCCGTAGTCCGCCACGCGGCAGCCCAGGCCTTCGAGCAGGCCGAGCAGGGTGTAGCGGTTGGAGTTGTAGATTTCGCCCTCTTCCAGCGGCTCGCCGGGCATCACGATTTCGTCGCCGGTAAAGAACAGGGCCACGCGCAGCCTGCGGTAAACCGGCACATCGGCCAGACCGATCGAAGCCGCAAGCCCCATTTCCTGGGCGCGCATTTTCACCCCGGCTGGCAGCACCTCGCTGCCGGCGGCAATATCCTCGCCGGCGCGGCGGATGTTCTCGCCCAGCCGGGGCGTCTTGCGGATCACCACCGTATCGCCATCCACGGTGCAATCCTCCTGCATGACCACGGCATCCGCGCCGGGCGGGATGGGCGCTCCGGTGAAGATGCGCGCCGCCGTGCCTTGCTCCAGGGCATGGCCCACGCTGCCGGCAGGTATGCGCTGGGCGACCCTGAGACAGGCTTCGCCGCCGGGGTTCAGGCTGGCACAAGCCACGGCATAGCCGTCCATGGCGCTGTTGTCGAGCGGCGGCACCGTGACGGAGGAAACCAGCGGCTGCGCCAGCACCCGTCCCAGGGCATGGGTGGTATGGATTGTTTCGGTTTCGCTCAGCGGCCGGGCGTGGCTTAACAGCAACTCAAGCGCCTCGTCGGCGCTCAGCATTTTCCTGGTTTCGTTCATGAATTCAGACCTGTCTGGTGCAAAATAAAATCGGCTATCGCGTCCGGCTGATTAAGGTCCAGCCAGGGCAGAGGCGCTGCCAGCGGCACGTCGCTGGCAATGGCGATGATATGAGGGTTTTGGGGATACAGCAATGGCTTGCCGTTGCCGGGGCGATGAATTTCCAGCTTGGGGATGGCTTCCTGCTTGAAGCCTTCCACCAGTACCAGGTCGCAGGGAGAAAGCCGCTGCAGATGCTCGTTCAGGGAAGGTTCCGGCTCGCCGCGCAGCTCATGCAGCAGCACCCAGCGGGAGGAAGAGGTGAGCAGCACTTCGCTCGCACCGGCAGCCCGGTGGCGGTATGAATCCTTGCCCGGCTGGTCGAGATCCACGTCGTGATGCGTCTGCTTGATGGTGGAAACCCGGATGCCGCGCGCAACCATGACAGGAATCAGCTTCTCCAGCAGGGTGGTTTTGCCGCTGCCCGACCAGCCGGCGAGGCCGAATACCTTCAAAACGACTCCCCTGCCCCAAGATAGCGCCACTGCCCCGGCGGCAGGTCGCCCAGCTTGACCTTGCCGATGCGCACGCGCTTGAGGCCGACCACCTTCAGCCCAACCAGTTCGCACATGCGGCGAATCTGGCGCTTCTTGCCTTCCTTGAGGATGAAGCGCAGCTGGTCGGCGTTCTGCCAGCTCACCCGCGCCAGCTTGAGCGGCTTGCCATCCAGGCTGAGGCCGTAATTCAGCAGCTTCAGGCCGGTTTCGTCGAGCTTGCCCTGTACCCGCACCAGATACTCCTTCTCGATGCCGGAATCCTCGCCGATCAGCTGCTTGGCGATGCGGCCATCCTGGGTCAGCACCAGCAGGCCCTGGGAGTCGATGTCGAGACGCCCGGCCGGGGCTAGGCCGAAAAGCTGCGAAGGGTCGAACTGCTGCGGCGCGGTATCGCCCTTGAAGCGGCTGTCCTTGGTGATCAGGGTGGCTGCAGCCTTGTAGCCCTTTTCCGGCTGCCCGGAAACGTAGCCCACTGGCTTGTGCAGCAGGATGGTGACGCGGCTGGCCTGCTGCGTCCGGGCGCCATGGCCGAGCGTCACGGTCTGGGTTGGCAAGACCTTGGTGCCCAGTTCCGTGACCCTGAAGCCGTCCACGAATACCAGCCCGCGCTCGATATAGGAATCCGCCTCGCGGCGGGAGCAAAGCCCGAGCTGCGACATGAGCTTGGAAAGTCTGATGGGTTCATTCATATCATTGTCATGCTGGCGTAACAAAAGCTCAATAAATTGTTCGTTTTTCTGTTCGAAAGCGGCAAAAATGGTTGAGGATCATCAGGTTTATCTGGTCACCGGCTTGCAGTACGGCTACAAGCCCGAAGTCCATGCCGTGGCGGTTCTAACCCATTCCCATCAGCGTGCGATCGAGCTGTTCCGCAAACAGTTCAGCGGAGCGGAAATCTACTCCTGCACCAGTCTCGCAGAGGCGCGCGAAGTGGTGAAAATCCTCGAGGCTGCCAGGGAAGGGCACGAAACACATAGCGACACCCTTACCGCCGTCATCAACGACCTTTGACCCGTTCGCGCAGCATCAGGGCGGCCAGGCCCGCCAGGAAGAACACCCCGAACCATCCCAGAGCCCATGCCGGAATGGACAGCCCGAGCATCGTCCACTCCACCTTGGCGCACTCGCCGGAGCCCTGGAACACCATGGGCAGGGCTTTGTGCAAGGGAAAAGTCTCAAGCATGTAATCCAGCCCCGGCCCGCATTCMGGCACCTGGTCCGGCGGCAAGCTCTGCAGCCACAGATTGCGCCCCGCCACCGCCGCGCCGGCAAGCGAAAACAGCACCATCATCAGGCCATAAGCCATCCTTCCCACGACCCCAGGGTTGTGCAGAAAGGCCAGCATCGCAGTCATGCCGATCGCAACGAAGGCCAGGCGCTGCATGATGCACAGGGGACAGGGTTCCAGATTCAGGCCATGCTGCAGATAGAGGCCGAATCCGAGCACGCCGAGACAGCACACCAGCACAGTCAGGAACAGGATGCGGAAGGAAATGATCATGCGCCCCCCGCGGATTGAGCCGCTACCGGCGTCAGATGCCAGATATCCCAGTTGTACTCATGGATGGTGCGGTCGCTGGAAAATTTGCCGCTGGTGGCGCTGTTGATGATGCTCATGCGCGTCCAGCGCTCCTGGTCGCGATAGGCCTCGGCGGCGCGCTTCTGCGCCTCGACGTAGCTCCGGAAGTCGGCGAGGATCATCCAGTAATCGCCATGTTCGGTGAGCGAACGGATGATGCCGTCAAAGATGCCCGGTTCGGCGGCGTTGAAATGGTTGCCCGCCAGCAGCTTCAGCACGCGCTGCAAGTCTGTGTCGGCCTCCGCCAGCGCAAGCGGGTTGTAATCACGGCGGCGGGCTTCGACTTCGGCGGCGGTGAGGCCGAACAGGAAGAAGTTGTCCGCTCCTGCTTCCTCGCGGATCTCGATGTTGGCGCCATCCAGGGTGCCTATGGTCAGGGCCCCGTTGATCATGAACTTCATGTTGCCGGTGCCCGAGGCTTCTTTCCCGGCAGTCGAAATCTGCTCCGACAGGTCCGTGCCCGGAGCCACCACCTCCATCGCGGTCACGCGGTAATCGGGCAAATACGCGGCCTTGAGCAGGCCAGCGCAGGCCAGGTCGTCGTTGACCACCTGCGCCACGCTGCAAGCCAGCTTGATGATGGACTTGGCCATCGCATAACCCGGCGCCGCCTTGCCGCCGATCAGCACGCAGCGAGGCGTCCAGTTTGCGGTATCGCCGCGCTTGATGCGGTCGTAGAGGTGGATCACATGCAGGACGTTGAGCAGCTGGCGCTTGTATTCGTGAATGCGCTTGACCTGCACGTCGAACAAGGCATCGACATCGAAATCCACGCCGCAGTCGGCCTGCACCAGCGCGGCCAGGCGCAGCTTGTTTTCCTGCTTCACTTCGCGCCAGCGGGCGCGGAAAGCGGCATCATCGGAAAACGGGATCAGCTTGCGCAGCCGCTGCAGATCGGTCGCCCAGCCATCCCCAATGGTGCCGGTAATCAGCTGGCTCAGGGCGGGATTGCTCGATGCCAGCCAGCGGCGCTGCGTGACGCCGTTGGTCTTGTTGTTGAATTTGGCCGGCCACAGTTCATGGAAATCGCGGAACAGATCCTGCTGCAGCAGCTGCGAGTGCAGTTCGGCCACGCCGTTGACGGAGAAACCCGCCACCACGGCCAGATACGCCATACGCACCTGCGCCTCATGACCTTCCTCGATGATGGACATGCGTGCCAGGCGCCTGCCGTCACCCGGCCAGCGCCGGGATACTTCTTTCAGGAAGCGCCGGTTGATTTCATAGATGATGTCCAGGAGGCGCGGCAGCAGCGAACGGAACAGGCGCACCGGCCATTTCTCAAGCGCTTCCGGCAGCAGGGTGTGATTGGTGTAGGCCATGGTGCGGGAAGTGATTTTCCAGGCTTCATCCCAGCCCATGCCGTATTCGTCCATCAACAGACGCATCAGCTCCGCCACGGAACAGGTGGGATGCGTGTCGTTGAGCTGGAAGCAGTTCTTCTCGGCAAAGCGGCTGAAGTCTTCGCCGTGATCGCGCACCCAGCGATGCAGCACATCCTGCAGGCTGGCCGAAGCCAGGAAATATTGCTGGCGCAGGCGCAGCTCCTTGCCATTCTCGCTTGAGTCGTTGGGGTAGAGCACCATGGTGATGTGCTCTGCGGCATTCTTCGCCGCCACGGCCTCGGGGTAGCTGCCGGCGTTGAACTCGCCCAGGTCGAACTCGTCCGTGGCGGCCGATTTCCACAGGCGCAGGGTATTCACGGTGCCATTCTTGTAACCCGGCACCGGAACGTCGTAAGGCACGGCCAGCACGTCATGGGTGCCGAGCCAGCGCACCCGCATCCTGCCGTCCTGATCGCGGTAATAGTCGCTATGCCCGCCAAAATGAATGCGCTGCGTGAACTCGGGCCGCTCCAGTTCCCAGGGGTTGCCGTTGCGCAGCCAGTGGTCCGGTTCCTCGACCTGATAACCATCCTCGATATGCTGGCGGAACATGCCGTACTCGTAGCGGATGCCGTAGCCCATCACCGGCAGCCGCAGCGTGGCGCAGCTATCCAGAAAACAGGCTGCAAGCCGCCCCAGGCCGCCATTGCCGAGGCCGGCGTCGCGCTCCTCGTCCGCCACCTCCTCCATCAGCAATCCCAGCTGGTTGAGCGCCTCGGCTGCCTCACCGGTGATGCCAAGATTGAGCATGGCGTTGGACAGGGCGCGCCCCATCAGAAATTCCATGGACAGGTAGTAAGTGCGCTTGCAGCCGCTCGCATCATAAGCGGCATTGGTCGCCTTCCAGCGCTCCACCAGGCGGTCGCGCAGGGTCATGGCGAGCGCGGTATTGAAGCAGTATGGCGGCGTGCCATGCTGGTCGCGGCCGAGGGTATGGCTGAAGTATTGGCGAAAGCCCAGCGCCAGGCTCCCGGCATCCATGCCCAGAGGGGGCAAATCGGACAGAAGAGCGGATGGAGTACTGGTCAGATCGGTTGGGAAGCATTGGGTCATGGCGGTCTCAATTTCAATACTTTTCGATGAGGGCGGTCTTGCCGCCGGCAACATCGGCACCAGCTAAAGAACCGCTGATCTATTCCGCGGCCCCGTCATTGCGAGCGCAGCGAAGCAATCTCGTCCCTTGGCAATCAACAAGCTCAGATTGCTTCGCCGCTTCGCTCCCCGTATACGACTCCACACGAGCTTCAGCTCGTAGTGGATCGGAATCCCTTCAGGGGTATACGACTCCACACGAGCTTCAGCTCGTAGTGGATCGGAATCCCTTCACAGGGGCAATGACGGATAAATCAGCGTTTCCCTATAACAATATGCGGACAAAAGCCGTCCCGGACTTGGAATTTTAACTTAGATTAGCCATGGATAGGGAATCTGAAACCTTCAACGCAGCTTGTTCAAATTCAATGATTGTAATCTGGACTTGGTCTAAATATAATCATGTTTCGAATTTTAATATCCATTCATGGAAGCAGGGCTGCCTCCTAAATAATCGCGAGCAGCTTTTTCTCTTCATCKACGACAGGAAAGGAAACATCATGGCAGTTCTCGTTGGCAAGGCCGCTCCCGATTTCACCGCCGCTGCGGTAATGGGCAACAACAGCATCGAAGAAGGYTTCAACCTCAAGACCCACATCAAGAACAAGTATGCGGTGATCTTTTTCTACCCGCTCGACTTCACCTTCGTGTGCCCGTCCGAACTGATCGCCTTCGATCACCGCCTGAAGGAGTTCCAGGATCGCAACGTGGAAGTGATCGGCGTTTCCATCGACTCCCATTTCAGCCATCTGGCCTGGAAAAACACCGCAGTCAACAATGGCGGCATCGGCCAGGTCCAGTATCCGCTGGTTGCCGACATCAAGCACGAAATCTGCAAGGCCTATGACGTCGAAGCCGATGCCGGCGTCGCCTTCCGCGGCTCCTTCCTGATCGACAAGAGCGGCGTGGTGCGCCACCAGGTGGTGAACGACCTCCCGCTGGGCCGCAACATCGACGAAATGCTGCGCATGGTCGACGCCCTGCAATTCACCGAACAGCATGGCGAAGTCTGCCCCGCTGGCTGGAACAAAGGCAAGGCCGGCATGAAGGCCGACACCAAGGGCGTGGCAGAATACCTGGCGAAGCACGCCGGCGAACTGTAAGTCTCGAGTTTTTCGCCGCGCGAAAGCCGCCAGGGAGTTGATCCCCAGGYGGCTTTTTTGCTTCCGGGGGAGCGTTTTCATAACCCGCAAGGAGAACGATGATGAAAATCACCAAGAAAAAACTGATCGAGGAACTKAACAMGGACCTGGAATGGGARTATGCGGCAGCCGTTCAGTACGTGCAGCATGCCGCTGCGATCAGCGGCGCACAGTATGATTCGATCCAGAAGGAACTGATCATCCACTCGCAGGAAGAAATGCAGCATGCCGTGATGTTGTCCGAGCAGATCGATTTTCTTGGCGGCGTCCCGACCGTCAACGTCGAGAAGCGCGAAATCTCCAGCGACAGCAAGGAAATGCTGAAACAGGACCTGTGGGGCGAGGACAATGCCATTTCACGCTACAAGGAGCGCATCGCCCAGGCCGAAGCGCTTCAGGAATACGGCCTGCGCCGCGTGCTGGAAGACATCCTGATTCAGGAAGAAGAACACAAGCGCGACCTCTCGAACGCCATTGTCAACAAGTAAGCCACGCAGGAACCCGGCATTCACGCCGGATGCCG
>PQAG01000059.1 GCA_003104895.1 Nitrosomonadales bacterium | reverse complement strand
ATGCGCTGCTGCAGTTGCTGGTGGAAGAGGGCGATGCGTTCGGAGCGTGTCATGATTGTGCGCTGTGATTCGGGCGGAAAAGGGTGTAATAATAACATCAGACGCCAACTCACTGAACGACAAGGAGGTTCTGGATGGAACACTTCACCCCCAAGCAGGCATATGAATACCTGCATACCACGCGCGAGGCGGTATTCATCGACGTGCGCAGCGAAATGGAGTTCCTTTTCGTCGGCCACCCCGACGGCTCGATCCTGATTCCGTGGGTGGACGCGCCCGACTGGGAAATCAACCCGCACTTCGTCTCCCATGTCAAGACTGCCGCCAGCATCAACCGCCCGGTGGTGCTGATCTGCCGCTCCGGGCGGCGCTCGGTGGAAGCCGGGCTGGTGCTGGAACAGGCGGGGATGACCGAGGTGTACAACGTGCTGCACGGCTTCGAGGGCGATCTGGACGACCACTACCACCGCAATACGGTCAACGGCTGGCGCTTCGAAGGCCTGCCCTGGACACAGACCTGATTCAACGATTCAGGGATTGCCCTGACTTGCGCTTTCCGGCTTGCGCTGGCGCTTTTCCTTGAGCAGGGCGAGGATGCGAGGCAGGCTTTCCCCGGCGGCCTTTTCGCCCATTTCGATGGCCAGCTTCCTGGCTGCGAAATCGATCGTACCGATTTCACGCACGTCCGGCCGGATCACCACATCCGCTTCGCGCATTTCCGTCTGGCTCGATTCCTTGCCCATGATGGTGATGGTTTGCGCCAGCACATCCAGGGTATCGCGGATTTCCACCACGCTCTCGGGCTTGCGCGACACGTCCACCGCAATGATGAGGTCCGGCTTCATCTTCCTTGCCACCCGCACCGGCACCGGGCTCAACAAGCCGCCATCCACATATTCCCTCCCGGCGATGTTGACGGGCTGGAATATGCCGGGAATCGAACTCGATGCGCGCACCGCCATCCCGGTATTGCCGCGGTTGAACACCATCATCGCGCCGCTCTGCAGGTCGGTGGCCACCGCAGCATAGCGCCGGGGAAGGCTTTCGATGGAGCGGTTGTCGAGGTACTGGTTGATGAAATCCTGCAACAGCTCGCCCTTGACGAAACCGCGGTCAGGAAAGGTGACGTCGCGCAACTGCCCCTGCTCCATGCCGAGCGCAATCACTTCGAGCGCCATGGCGTCATAGCCGCCCGCATAGAGCGCGCCGACAAAGCTGCCGGCACTGGTTCCCACCACGATATCCGCCTTGATGCCCTGCTTCTCGAGCGCCTTGATCACCCCGACATGGGCAAAGCCGCGCGAAGCGCCGCCCCCCAGCACCAGGGCAACCACCGGATGCTCGGTTTGCACGGCGCGAAGCTTGGCCGTCTCGGGGAGAGCCACGTCCTTGAACACAATCGGCTGCGTGGCGCATCCCGCCAGCACAAGCGATAAGCACAACAGGAATCCGCAAACCGCTTTGTTTTTCAAACAGCCGCCATCACTGGAGCCCGTTCACCACGCGCCAGTGCTGCTCCAGCATCCAGCCCAGATGCGCCGGAGCATTTGCAACGACGGCCTGCTGCGCATGCATCGCGCCATCACCCTGACCCGCGCCGGCCTGCGCCGGCCACTGCGCGAGCGCGAACAAGGCCAGCAGCATCGCGCCAAGCCCGAATGAGCCACTTATCCATTGCTTCATGACACCCTCCTTTATGGCCCGCAATAGTGCAGGAAGGGTGTTGCCAAACTATTTCGGCCCGGAAAAAAATGTATCAATTTGTTTCAGGACCAGCAGGTCTGCTACCCCAGGCTCACGCCAAGCGCCTTGCCGATCAGGTAAGTCGCCCCGCCTGCCGCGCCGCCAATCACCAGCATGCGCAAGCCGCCGGACACAGCATGCCGCCCGGTGAACAGGCTGAGCGCGGCGCCCACGGCGAACAGGGCAACAGCTGACACCCCGATCGCCGAAAACAGGGCTGGCGCACCGGCCGTGACCAGGAAGGGCAACAGCGGCACCATGGCGCCAAGAGTAAAGGCAAAGAAGGAAAACAGCGCCGCACCCCAGGGCGATCCCAGTTCATCCGGGTTCAGGCCCAGTTCCTCGCGCGTCAGCGTATCCAGCGCCTGATCCGGATCGGCAATCAGCTTTTCCGCCAGGCTCCGCGCCTCTTCGCGCTCCAGCCCTCTGGCCTGAAAAATCAGCGCCAGCTCGGCTGCTTCCTCGGCGGGATACTGCTCCAGTTCGTCGCGCTCCAGCCCGATCTGGTATTCGTACATCTCGCGCTGCGAACGCACCGACAGGTACTCGCCTGCCGCCATGGAAAAAGCCCCTGCCAGGAGGCCGGCGATGCCTGAGAGCATGATCACTGCGCCTGAACCCGAGCTGCTGGTTGCGCCCGCCACGCCCATGATCAGGCTGGCGTTGGAAACCAGCCCGTCGTTGATGCCAAATACCGCCGCGCGCAGATTATTTCCACCCATGCCCCTGTGCCGCCGCCCGACCTGTTCCAGCGTGGCGGGCATGGCATGGCCGGCTGGCGCGGAAGCGTAGAGCGACATGCCGCGCACCTTCATGGCAGCCAGCACCGGGCGCATGGCGCGCACCCCGAAACGCCGCACGAGGTGCGCCGTGATGCGCACCCGCAGCTCGGGCTGGTAGGCCTGAGGCAAGGCCACACCGGCTTTTGCTGCCTGCGCCGCCCATATCCCGGCCTGCCGCTCGGCGGCCTGGGCCAGTTCGAGAAACAGAACCTGCCGCACCGTGCCCGATTCGGAATCGGAAATGACCCGGTACAGCCAGGCGGAACGCTTTTCTTCATTCCAGCTTGCGAGTTCATTCATGCGGCTTTGTCTCCATAACATTGCAGTGCATAATAAAGTCCGATTTCA
>PQAG01000058.1 GCA_003104895.1 Nitrosomonadales bacterium | reverse complement strand
ATCCATGCGCCGCGCGGCGAGCGCCTGCGTCTCGCGCTGGAAGCGCTGGGGCCGATCTTCGTCAAGTTCGGCCAGCTGCTTTCCACCCGCCGCGACCTGATCCCGCTCGACATCGCCGACGAACTGGCCAAGCTGCAGGACCGGGTGCCGCCCTTCCCGACTGAAGCGGCGCTCGCCGCCCTGCAGCGCGAATATGGCAAGCCGGTAAACGAAGTGTTTGCCGAATTCGACCTGCAACCCATCGCTTCCGCCTCGGTGGCGCAGGTGCACCGCGCGGTGCTGAAGAACGGCCGGCAGGCTGCGGTCAAGATCCTGCGCCCCGGCATCGCGCCGCTGATTTCCAAGGACATCGCCCTTCTGTATGCCGGCGGCAGCCTGATCGAGACCCTGTGGTCCGACGGCAAGCGCCTCAAGCCGCGCGAAGTGGTGGCGGAGTTCGAGAAACATCTGGCGGATGAGCTGGACCTGATGCGCGAGGCGGCCAATGCTTCGCAGCTGCGGCGCAATTTCGCGGGCTCGGACCTGCTGATGGTGCCTGAAGTGTTCTGGGATTACTGCGGCACCCATGTGATGGTGATGGAGTGGATGGACGGCACGCCCATCAGCCAGATCGAGCGGCTGCGCGAGCAGGGCATCAACATCCCGAAACTGGCCAGCGCCGGGGTGGAAATTTTCTTCACCCAGGTATTCCGCGACGGTTTTTTCCATGCCGACATGCACCCCGGCAACATCCTGGTGGCGCCGGACGGGCGCTACATCGCGCTGGATTTCGGCATCATGGGCACGCTCACCGACGTGGACCGCAATTACCTGGCGCAGAACTTTCTCGCCTTCTTCCGCCGCGACTACAAGCGCGTGGCGCAGGCCCACATCGAATCCGGCTGGGCGCCGCGCGACACCCGTGTGGACGAGTTCGAGGCGGCCATCCGCGCGGTGTGCGAAACAGCCTTCGACCGCCCGCTCAAGGAAATTTCCTTCGGCCGCGTGCTGATGGGCCTGTTCCAGGCCTCGCGCCGCTTCAACGTGGAAATCCAGCCGCAGCTGGTGCTGCTGCAGAAGACCCTGCTCAATATCGAGGGGCTGGGGCGCGAACTCGACCCCGAGCTCGACCTGTGGCAGACAGCCAAACCCTATCTGGAGCGCTGGATGTCGGAGCAGATCGGCTGGCGCGGGCTGGTCCGGTCGCTCAAGACCGAGGCGCCGAACTGGGCCGGCATCCTGCCGCAGCTGCCGCGTCTGGCGCATGCCTGGCTGGGGCGCGACCATGAAGGCGATCTCCTGCGTCTGCGCGCCGAGATGGATGCGCGCGAGCGCCGCGAGCAGCGGCGTTTCTGGCTGCTGGCCATGCTCCTGGCCCTGGTTCTGCTGACGCAGACCCTGCCTTGGGCCGTGCTGCTGCTTGAATAGAATTTAGCCCAGATTGTCCATAGGCGCCAACCCCTCCCAACCTCCCCTGACAAGGGGAGGAGCTAATCTGGGAGGAGTGGTTCTCCCCCTGACAAGGGGGAGGACAAGGGGGAGTTAGAGGGGGTTTAAAGGGAAGTCCTGCCTAATTGGAAATCCGGGTTTGCCAATTAAATTGTTATTAACCTGACCTGGCCCGTTTCACACCATGCTGCTCGGATTTGTCATCCTCTACCTCCTGGTTTCCATCGGCATCGGCCTGTATGCCGCCACCCGCGTCCACAGCGCCAAGGATTTCGCCGTGGCCGGGCGCAGCCTGCCGCTGCCGGTCGTCATGGCCACAGTGTTCGCCACCTGGTTCGGCGCCGAGACCGTGCTCGGCATCTCCGCCACCTTCACCAGGGAAGGGCTGCGCGGCGTGGTGGCCGATCCCTTCGGCTCCAGCCTGTGCCTGATCCTGGCCGGCCTGTTCTTCGCCAACAAGCTGTACCGCATGAACCTGCTCACCATTGGCGACTACTACCGCCTGCGCTACAACCGCACCGTGGAAGTGGTCACCACGCTGTGCATCGTGGCCTCCTACATCGGCTGGGTGTCGGCGCAGATCAAGGCGCTCGGGCTGGTGTTCTTCGTCGTCACCGGCGGTGCAGTGAGCCAGGAGATGGGCATGGTGCTGGGCGCGGCCATCGTGCTCACCTACACCACCTTCGGCGGCATGTTCTCGGTGGCCATCCTGGATTTCGTGCAGATCACCGTGATCATGGGCGGCATGCTGTATATCGGCTACATCATCAGCGGCATGAGCGGCGGCGTCGGCGCCGTGGTCAGCCATGCGGCGGCGGCGGGCAAGCTGGATCTGTTCCCAGAAGCGAAGATGAGCGAGTGGATTCCCTTCATCGGCGCCTGGGTGACCATGATGCTGGGTTCGATTCCGCAGCAGGACGTGTTCCAGCGCATCACCTCGGCCAAGGACGAAAAGACCGCGGTGCGCGGCTCGGTGCTGGGCGGCTCGATCTACTTCGCTTTCGCCTTCGTGCCCATGTTCCTCGCCTACTCGGCCACCCTGATCGACCCCGCCATGTTCGGGGAATTGCTCAAGACCGACCCCCAACTGGTGCTGCCCACCCTGATCCTGCAGCACACCCCCATCTTCGCCCAGGTGGTGTTCTTCGGCGCGCTTTTGTCCGCCATCATGAGCTGCTCCTCGGCCACGCTGCTGGCGCCCTCGGTGGCGTTCTCGGAAAACATCGTCAAGGGCTTCTTCCCCAACATGCGCGACCACACCTTCCTGTGGCTGATGCGCGGCGTGATCGTCACCTTCGCCGCCATCGTGCTGGCCTTCGCCCTGCATTCCGAGGCCAGCATCTTCAAGATGGTGGAAAACGCCTACAAGGTCACCCTGGTGGCGGCTTTCATCCCCCTCTTCGCCGGGCTCTACTGGCAGCGCGCCAACACCCAGGGGGCGCTGTTCGCCATGGCAGCGGGGCTATCGACCTGGATTCTGCTGGAAGTGCTGGGCACCTCGACTGTCTGGCCGCCGCAACTGGTCGGCCTGCTGGCCAGCGCCGCAGGCATGGTGGTCGGCTCGCTGCTGCCGCACTTCGTCGGCAAGCCTACGCCGCTGCCGCACCCGCATGCCGAACTGCATCACCACGCGGCGCATCCGCAGCATCATGTGGAAAAATAATCCTGATAGACCACAATCGGGGCGGATTGCGGTGAAGGTCATCAATCACCTGGGGGATGAGGTGATGAAGGTTTCAGGGCATAAGTGACTATGTCAATGGCGAGTTCTATAGGGTTCTAGCAATATTTCGCTAGAACCTTAAAGAACTGGATAGAACATGGACCCAATCAAGAACCCGTTTTCACCTGGCGCAGGCTCTCCGCCTCCGGAACTCGCCGGGCGAGGCCCAATTCTGGAGCAGGCGCGCATCCTGCTCGGGCGTGTGCTCCTTGAAGCCGGAGAAGAGCATGATGCTCACGGGCTTGCGCGGTGTTGGCAAAACCGTGCTGCTCAACGAAGTGCGGCGCATGGCCCAGGAGGTCGGCTATCGCACCGTGCTGATCGAGGCGCATGAGGGCAAGGTGTTGCCGCCTACGCCACCGAGACGGTCTTCTGGCAGTCCATGCAGTAGATGTTGCCGCCGAATTTCGGCCTGTTTAACCAGCAGAACTTCGCGACATTGTAGGTAACCGAGGCGCCGCAGGAATGGCAGACGAGCTTCTGCTTGGGCTTTTGCTCCGGCTCGGCGGCGGGCTGCGCGATCTCCGTCGTCGTCGGCGCCGCTGCGGCCTTTGGGGGCTCGGGAGTCGGCTCGGGCTTCGCGGCTGGTACGGCGGGGGGCTCCTTCGGCAGTCCGAACCTTGCCACCCAATCGAAGGTGATGGGCTTGTGCAGCTTCGCGATGTCGCGAGCCAAGGCTTCGAGCGTATCCTGCCCGATGATCTTCGCCATCAAGAGTGGGTTATTGCTCTGGTCAATCACCTTATCGATGAATTTGAAGACCTGATCGTTCTTGATGATGGCGTCGATGCCATCGATCTTGGTCTTCGGGCGGCTGATGCGGGCACCCTTCGAGACGAGGACGAGGCTCTTCAGATCGGGCTTGATGGTGAAGCCGAGACGCGTCGGCAGCTTCACAGCGCCGGAGTCGAAGAGCTTCCTCAAAATCAGGATGTGCTTGGCGTTCTGCTCGATGGGGGACGGGACGCCATAGGGCTTGCCGCCGAAGAAGGCGGCGAATTCGCCATGCTCGTTAATGCCGATTCCTTCGGAGAAATGCTTGCTCTCGCAGACCCACATTTCCAGGAAGCGATTGATCAGCAGATGGTCGATTTGAGCGACCAGCCCACCATGCTCGATGCGCAGGTCGTTGATGGCCATCCAGTTCTTGGACTCGCCCCAATGAACCCTCATCTCGTAGGCGGCTTCTTCCTCGCCGCGGGCGCCCGCCTGGATGTTGCGAATTTCCTGCTCGACCCGCTTCCTCGCGTCGGCCTTGCAGTCGGGGCGGGACAGCAGGGCTTGCAGGTCCCGGATCGCGGGCTTCTTGTCGTCGGCTTCCTTGATGATCATCGCGTATTATATCTATCGTGCAGGAACCCGAAAGGGTAACATGCCGCCCTGCCCAATGCCAATGTGCTTGCCGCGATACCCGTTTCCGCGTTGAAAAGTGCCCCATGATGGACTGCACCAAAGGCAAGCTGGGTTAGTCCATTGTGCATCGACTTGAATGAATTCGCCATTCCATACACGGCAATGGGAAACGATTATACGATTGCATGAATTGATTTACGAATCAATGCGTTGACTGTCGCCAACACTATTTACGGGCAGAGCCCAAAAAGAATGCTCCTCGCTGGCTTAAGGCGCTGAAACGCTTCGGGTATTGGCCCGACAGTCCACCACATTCATACACGGTCTTCCCGCTCGCGCTCAACAGTCGTGTCGATGCCTTTCAGAAACCCATAGTAGTTTTCCACCGGCTCCAGCGGGATCAGTTCGATGTGCCCGTCATGGGCGATGACCTGGAATTTCTGCCCGGCCTTGACGTGCATCTTCGCACGCACATCGGCTGGAATGACAATCTGGAACCTGGATGACACGGTTACCATGCTCATCGTTTTCTCCTTCGATCCGGAATTTGGATTGCGCTATTATGGACAGCATATGGCCATCCTGGAAATCCGCAACGTTTCTCGCCGTTACGCCGATCTCTCGGCGGTGGACGAGGTCAGCTTCAGCGTCGAGGCGGGGGAGTTTTTTACCCTGCTCGGGCCTTCGGGCTGCGGCAAGACCACCCTGCTCCGGATGATCGCCGGCTTCGAGGCGCCCGATGCCGGCCAGATCCTGCTCGATGGCGTGGACCTGGCCGATACGCCGCCGGAAAAGCGGCCGGTGCATACCGTGTTCCAGAGCTATGCCCTGTTCCCGCACATGACGGTGCGGGACAACATCGCCTTTCCGCTGAAAATGGCGAAAAAGCCGGAGGCGGAAATCCGGCGCCGCGTGCAGGAGGCGCTGGAGCAGGTGCATCTCTCCGACAAGAGCAGCCACTTCCCCCATGAACTTTCCGGCGGGCAGAAGCAGCGCGTGGCGCTGGCGCGCGGCCTGGTCAACCAGCCGCGTCTGCTGCTGCTGGACGAGCCGCTCGGGGCGCTGGACGCCAAGCTCCGCGAGGAGATGCGCGGCGAGCTGATCGATTTGCAGCGCGAGGTGGGCGTGACCTTCGTCTTCGTCACCCATTCGCAGCAGGAGGCGCTGGCGCTGTCGCACCGCATCGCGGTGATGAACCGCGGGCGTGTCGAACAGCTGGACGAGCCGTCAAGGCTGTATGGCTACCCGGCCAATCGCTTTGTGGCGGATTTCATCGGCGACATCAACCTCATGGAGGCCGAGGTGACGGAGGCGAGCCAGGGCCACCTGCGGCTCAGGGTGCCGGGACTGGGCGAGGTGATGGCGCCGCCGGTGCTGGATGCGAGGGCGGGTGAAAAAGGGGTGCTGGCGCTGCGCCCTGAGCAGGCACGCATCAGCGCCCATGCCCAGACTGCCGAGCTGAAAAACCATTTCCACGGCACGGTGCGCGGCTTTCTCTACCTCGGCGACGTGACGGTGTACACGGTGGAGCTGGACAACGGCATCTCCATGGATGCCCTGCTCGCCAATTCCGCGCCGGGGCGGGCCAAGTTCTTCGATATCGGCGACGATGTTTTCATTGCCTGGCGCCACGATGCGGGGCTGTTTCTCCGTGAGTGAGGGAAATCTCGCGAAGCGAGCCATCGTCCCCCTCTCCCGCTTGCGGGAGAGGGCGGGGGAGAGGGCAAAATGGCTGGTCAGCCTGCCGCCCACGCTGTTCCTGCTGGTGTTCTTCCTTGCACCCAGCCTCATCATGGTGGCGGCCTCGTTCCGCTATCCCGGCGAATTCGGCGGGCTGGCGCCGCTGTTCGCCGTTTCCGGCAGGGAATCAGGCCTGACTCTGGAGGCCTACCGCTTCTTCTTCGGCGACTTCACCTACCTGGAAATTTTCCTGCGCTCCTTTGCCGTGGCGGGGCTGACCACCCTGATCTGCACCCTCATGGCCTATCCCCTGGCCTGGCTGATTGCGCGCAGCCCCAAGAAGCACCGCGACCTGATGGTGCTGCTGGTGATCCTGCCCTTCGCCAGCAATTTCCTCATCCGGGTCTATGCCTGGATCATCATCCTCGGGCCGCTCAACCTGCTGTACTCGTCATTTGCGGTGATCGTGGGCATGGTCTACGTGCACCTGCCGTTCATGGTGCTGCCGCTCTACACCAACCTGGAAAAGCACGACCCGGCGCTGCTGGAGGCGGCGCAGGACCTCGGCGCCAATGCCTGGACGCGCTTCTGGCGCATCACCTTTCCGCTTTCCCTGCCGGGCATTTTCTCCGGCGCGGCGCTGGTGTTCATTCCGGTGCTGGGCATGTTCGCCATCCCCGAGCTGCTGGGCGGCACCGGCGACATCCTGATCGGCAACCTGATCAAGGAGCAGTTCCTCGACAACCGCGACTGGCCGCTGGGTTCCACCCTTTCCCTCATGCTCACCGTGGCGGTGCTGGGGCTGGCGGCGCTGGCGGCCTGGGCCGGGCGCACCCGGCGCGGGAGGGCAGGATGAAAACGCCACGGAATTTCTGGCTGTGGGTGGTTTCCCTCGCCGTTTACGCCTTTCTCTACGTGCCGCTGGCAGTGGTGGTGCTGTTTTCCTTCAATGATTCCGACCTCAACGCGGAATGGGTGGGCTTCACCGGGAAATGGTATTTCAGGCTCATCCATGATCCGGACATGCTGCAGGCGGCGGGCAATTCCCTGCTGATTGCGGTCGTATCGAGCAGCATCGCCACCGTGCTGGGCACCATGGCCGGCATCGCCATGCACCGCTACCGCCTGCGCTTCCTGCCTTTCCTGGCGGTGACGCCGGTGGCGATGCCGGAAATCCTGCTGGGCGTGTCGCTGCTGCTGTTCTTCCGCCAGGTGCTGGATCTCACCCTGGGTTTCGTTTCCATCATCGCCGCGCACATCACCTTCTCCATCGGCTTCGTCGCCATCGTCATCCGCGCCCGCCTCGCCGGGATGGACGAAAGCATCTTCGAGGCGGCGCGGGACCTGGGCGCGACGCCGTGGGAAACCTTCCGTTTCGTCACCTTTCCCCTCATCCTGCCGGCGGTGATCGCCGGTTTCCTGATGTCCTTCACCCTCTCCATCGACGACTTCGTCATCACCTTCTTCACCGCCGGGGTGGGGGTGGCGACTCTGCCGCTGCAGATCTATTCCATGATCAAGGTGGCGGTGACGCCGGAAGTGAATGCGGTCTCGACCCTGCTGATGGCGCTGACCCTGAGCATGATCTTCCTGGCCTCGCGCTTCGCGCCGGATGTGCTGAAGGGCAAGACCTGATGGCGCGCCTGCTCGTTCTGCTGGCACTTTTTTACGCCGGGCTGGCTCACGCTGAAGGCACGCTTTATCTCTACAACTGGAACAACTACATCTCGCAGGCGACGGTGGAGCGCTTCGAGGCGCAGTGCCGGTGCCGCCTGAAGCAGGACTATTACTCCGACAACGAGGAAATGCTGGCCAAGCTGGAGGCGGGCGCGGCCGGCTACGACATCATCGTGCCCACCGGCAACGCGGTGGAGTCGCTGGTCCGGCGCGGCGCCTTGCGCCCCGTAGACAAGTCCCTTCTGCCCCACCTGAAGAACATCAAGCCGGATTATCTCGATACCTGGTTCGATCCCGGCAACCGCTATTCCGTGCCTTACGCCTACACCGTGACCCTGATCGGCTACAACGTCGAGAAGATGCGCGCGCTGAAGCTGCCCACCGATACCTGGGCGCTGATCTTCGAGCCGAACTATCTGGAAAAAATCAAAGGCCGGGTGACGGTGCTCAACAGCCAGCGCGAGCTGATGGCGGCGGCGATGAAATACCTGGGCTATGGCGTGCACGAGAAGGACCCGGCGAAATGGGAACAGGCCAAGCAGCTGATCCTGCGCGCCAAGCCCTACTGGGCGACCTTTTCCAACAGCACCTACATCAAGGA
>PQAG01000057.1 GCA_003104895.1 Nitrosomonadales bacterium | reverse complement strand
GCCGAATCGCTGGAAGAACAGGCCGAAGGCCTGGCTGCGGCAGTCTCGGTATTCAAGCTCGATGGAGGGCATGCCGCCCTGCCCGCGCCCAGATACTTGCTCAACTGAGAGCCCGGAACCCCATGGCAAGCAACGACCGCGAATTTCATTTCACCGACAAGGATTTCGAGTCGGTGCGCTCACTGATCTACAGCCATGCTGGCATTGCGCTCAATGCCAGCAAGAAGGACATGGTCTACAGCCGCCTCGCACGGCGCCTGCGCGCCACCGGCCTGAACACGTTCCGGGATTATTTGCGCCTGCTGGAAAGCGATGACCATGCCGAGTGGCAGGCGTTCACCAATGCGCTAACCACCAATCTCACCTCGTTCTTCCGCGAACAGCATCACTTCCCCATCCTGGCCGAGCACGTGCGCAAGCACAAAGGCCTTCACTCCATCAACCTGTGGTGCTCGGCCGCCTCGACAGGAGAAGAGCCTTACTCCATGGCCATGACCATGGTGGATCTGTTCAATTCCTATACGCCGCCGGTACAGATCATCGCAACCGACCTGGACACCAATGTGCTGGCCAAGGCCGAGGCCGGCGTCTACTCCATGGAACGGCTGGAAAAACTGCCCGCCGACACGGTAAAGCGCTTTTTCCTCAAGGGCACCGGCAATCAGGAAGGCTTCGCCCGCGTGCGGCCGGAACTGCGCAACATGATCACCTTCCGCCAGATCAACCTGCTCCATGACAACTGGCCGCTGCGCCCGCCCTTCGACGCGATCTTCTGCCGCAATGTGATGATTTATTTCGACAAGCCGACGCAGCTCAGGATTCTGCAAAAATTCGTGCCGCTGCTGCGGCCGGACGGGCTTCTGTTTGCCGGCCACTCGGAAAGTTTCCACCACGCGGCAGCTCTCTTCAGACTCATCGGCAACACGGTGTACCAGGTTGCCGACAGGAGCAAGGCCTACCATGGCTGAGAGGGGTTTTGAGGAAATCCTCGCGCCCAATCATTATTTTGACCGCAACTTCGACATGCAGGCGGCAAAAATCCTGCCCGGCGAGTACTACACAACCGGGCGCGACATGCTGCTCGTCACGGTACTGGGCTCCTGCGTGGCGGCTTGCATCCGTGACCGGGTAAGCGGCATCGGCGGCATGAACCACTTCATGCTGCCGGACAGCGGCCAGGATCAGGGCAACCCGCTGAGCGCCTCGGCGCGCTACGGCACCTATGCGATGGAAATCCTCCTCAACCAGCTGCTCAAGATGGGCGCCAAGCGCGCCAATCTGGAAGCCAAGGTGTTCGGCGGAGGGAACGTGCTGCGCGGATTCGTGGTATCAAATGTCGGCGAGCGCAACTCGAAATTCGTGCTCGATTTCCTGGTCTTGGAAAAAATCAAGATCGTGGCGCAGGATCTGCTCGATATCTACCCGCGCAAGATCTATTACTTTCCCAAAACCGGCAAGGTTCTGGTCAAGAAACTGAAGCGTGTCCACAATGACACGATTGTAGAACGCGAAAGGGAATACAGCTCGCGCCTGCAATACTCCAAGATGGAAGGCGATGTGGAGCTTTTTAAGTGAGTGCATTTTTTCAATTGCTGAACACTGAAAGCCGGTACAAGTGATGGCAAAAATCAAAGTCCTGATTGTTGACGATTCCGCGCTGATCCGCAATCTGCTGAAGGAAATCATCAACAGCCAGCCCGACATGGAAGTCGCCGGCGCCGCACCCGACCCTCTGGTGGCACGCGAGCTGATCAAGCAGCTGAATCCTGATGTGCTGACGCTGGACGTGGAAATGCCCAAGATGGATGGACTCAATTTCCTGGAAAAGCTGATGCGGCTGCGGCCAATGCCGGTGGTAATGATTTCATCGCTCACCGAACGCGGTTCTGATATCACCTTCCGCGCCCTGGAACTGGGCGCAGTGGATTTTCTGACCAAGCCCAAGATGGATATCAGCCACGGCCTGGAGGGGTACTCCGACGATATCACCGACAAGATCCGCGCCGCCTCCCGGGCAAAAATCCGCAAAGCCGCTCCCGCTGCCCATGGCGCAATGATTGCGCCACGTCTGAGCGCAGACGCCGTTTTGCCTTCGCTCTCCAATCCGATCGCTTCCACCGAAAAGCTGATCATTCTGGGCGCCTCGACCGGAGGAACAGAAGCGATCAAGGAGTTTCTGATCAAACTGCCTCCCGATTGCCCCGGCATCCTGATCGCACAGCATATGCCCGAGGCTTTCACGCTTTCTTTCGCCAACCGCCTTGACAGCCTGTGCAAGATATCGGTCAAGGAAGCGCAAAACGGCGACCGCGTGCTGCCCGGCCATGCCTACATCGCGCCGGGCCATTCGCATCTTCTGCTCAAGCGCAGCGGTGCAAACTACGTGTGCGAGCTCAACCAGGGGCCGCCGGTAAACCGCCACCGGCCCTCGGTAGACGTACTGTTCCGCTCCGCCGCCAACTGCGCGGGAAAGAACGTCATCGGCGTGATTCTTACCGGCATGGGCAAGGATGGCGCTGCCGGCATGCTGGAAATGAAACGGGCAGGCGCTTACAATTTTGCCCAGGATGAAGCCAGCTGCGTGGTCTTCGGCATGCCCAAGGAAGCCATTGCCGCAGGCGGAGTGGATGAAGTGGTGCCCCTGCAGGAAATGGCGCCCAGGGTAATGAAATATCTGGCTACACTGGGAACAAGGGCATTCAGGGTTTAAGCGAGGGTGTGTTAACACATCCCAGTCACATGGAGACAACAAGAAAATGAGCTCAATCCAGATCAAAAATACGCAGGAAAACGGCAAGGCTATCATTTATCTTGCAGGCCGCTTCGATTTCAATTCTCACCGACAGTTTCGTGAAGCCTATGAACAGGCCCTGAAGGAGCCCGCCATCAAGTCAATTGAGATTGACCTAGGATCGGTTGACTATCTCGACAGCTCAGCCCTGGGCATGCTGCTGCTGCTAAGGGAAAAAGCGGCCAACGCCAGCAAATCCCTGGCGCTCGCAAACTGCCGCGGCATTGTGCAACAAGTGATAGAAGTAGCCAATTTCAACAAGCTGTTCACAATACGCTAGGCCTTGGGGGTGAGAAGTGAGGGGTGAGCGGGAAACCGGATTCGGTGAACGATATTGATTTTCCGCCTCGCTCCCTTACTCCTCCCCAAAAAACAATGTCAAAACAGCTCAAAATCCTGATCGTTGACGATACTGAACAGAATCTGTTCCTGGTGAACAGATTCATCAACAAGCTGGGACATGAAACGGTTCTGGCACGCAACGGCCGCGAGGCCGTGGAAAGGGCACAGGCAGAAACCTTCGATCTCATCCTGATGGATGTCATGATGCCGGAGATGGATGGCTACGAGGCCACGCGCAGAATCCGCGAAATCAGCCCCCACTGGATGCCCATCCTGTTTCTTACGGCAAAGACCGACGATGCCGATTACATCAAGGGCATTCAGATTGGCGGGGACGACTACATAACAAAACCCATCAATCTGGCGCTCCTTGAAGCACGCATCAAGGCAATTACCCGCATCGCGGAAATACAGCAGCAGAATCTGGAAAACGCCCAGCAACTGGAGCTCTATCGCAATGAGAACGAGCGTGAACTGCAGCTTGCCAAGCACTTGATTAGCAGGATCACACGCAGCGAAAGCACGGAGCGTCAGCACGTACGCTCCTGGAACATGCCGGCCCAGCATTTCAGCGGCGATATTTTCATTTCGGCGCACACGCCTGCGGATCATCTTCACCTCCTGCTGGCGGATGGCACGGGGCATGGCCTATCTGCCGCTCTCAACGTTTTTCCCGTAGTGGAAGTGTTCTATGGCATGACCTCCAAGGGCTTCAACATCTCGTCCATCGCACAGGAACTCAACCGCAAGATCAAACAGCTCCTGCCCACGGAACGTTTCGTGGCAGCAACCCTGGTGTCTCTCAATTTCAGTGAAAAAATCCTGCACATCTGGAACGGAGGAAACCCTCCGGCACTCTTCATGGATGAAAAAGGCACAATCCAGCACAGATGGAAATCCATCCACCCTGCACTGGGCATTTTTCAGGATCATGAGTTTGATGCGCGCAGCGAGGTATTTCACTGGCCGGATGCCGGGCAACTCATCCTGTGCTCGGATGGGCTGATCGAGGCGCAGAATAGGGACGGCGAGGAATTTGGGCTCGGCCGGCTCGAACACACGCTAGCCAGTGCGGCCATCGACCAGCGCCACGATGCGCTGATTACTGCCGTCCGCCAGCATACGGCCGGCCTGGCGGCACACGACGATGTTTCGCTCGCCACAATCGACTGCCCGGCGAGCGATCAAGGTGATCTCCCTGCCCAAAAAACGGGTATAAAACTGGACCATCCCGTGCCCGAGGAGCGCGCCTGCCGCTGGAAGGTAGGGCTGCATCTGACGGCTGCCGAGCTTAAGGAAATCGATGTGGTTCCGATGCTGCTGACATGGATGGATCAGCTGCGTCTACATAGAAGCCACCGCAGCCAGATCTTTCTGATTTTTACGGAATTATTCAATAACGCGCTTGACCATGGCATACTGAATCTTGATTCGGAATTGAAGCAGCACCCCGATGGTTTCGAGCTATATATTGAGCAGCGGCGCCAGCGCCTCGCCAACCTGCAGCATGGCATCGTGGAAATCGATCTTGAACGTTTCCGCCAGCAGAATAGTGAAATCCTAAGAATACACATTAAAGATAGCGGAAAAGGCTTTGATTATAGACGTTATATATCTGCCGGCATCAGCTCCAGTACACGCTTGTCCGGGCGCGGGCTGGCACTGGTCAGGAATATGTGTTCAGAGCTGGAATACGCCAGCAATGGCAGCGAGGTTACCGTTTATTACACCCTGGCATAGCCCTGCCATCCCCCCTGCTGCTCCTGCGGGAAAGCCTTGAGAAGCTGGGGCATCAAGGGCAGGGTTCTGTTTCTGGCGCTGGCGCCCGCTCTGCTCATTGCCGCCGGCCTGACTGTCCACTATATCAACACCCGCCTGCGCGACATCGAACAATCCCTTCACGAACGCGGGCTTGCCATCGTCCGCCAGCTTGGCCCTGCCTGCGAATTCGGCGTATTTTCCGGCAACCGCGATATCCTGAACCGCCTTGCGCAAGCGACCCTGCAGGAAGCGGACGTGACGTCAGTCACCATTACGGACCATGATGGCCGCGTTCTCGGCATGGCCGGCCGCGCATTCGCCGCCCCCCCTTTGAACGCATCCACGACGCTCGCACGGCCGGACATAACCGAGCACCCTCAATCGCTGGTCTTTTCAGCCCCG
Organism: Nitrosomonadales bacterium; assembly: GCA_003104895.1. Lineage (GTDB taxonomy): Bacteria > Pseudomonadota > Gammaproteobacteria > Burkholderiales > Sulfuricellaceae > Sulfurimicrobium. The sequence goes on along the minus strand of PQAG01000057.1, from coordinate 14,802 downwards.
ATCTTCCAGAGCCAGACCGAAGTTGAGCACTATCTCGACCCCGGACAGGCCGCCATCAATCAAAGAGCCGAGACCAAAAAGCTGGGGCATGTGGTGGTCGAGATCTCCCGCCTCCCCAGTCTGGCCAAAAAGAACCAGCTGATTCTGAGCAGCACGCTGATCACTCTGCTTGGCCTGCTTATCTCCGCCTTGCTTGCTCTGCGCATGGCACGCCAGGTCACTCAACCCATCATGGCGCTGGCAAACGCTGTTGCCAGGATCGGCAAAGGCCATCTGGATACCCACGTCCAGACAGGTGTGAGCGGAGAACTCGCCACACTGGAAAACGGCGTCAACAACATGGCCATCGCTCTCAATGCAGTGCAGGATGCCCAGGAAGAGCGGCGCGCCATTCTCGCCACCGTGCTGGACAGCCTGGACGCCCTGGTTTACGTCGCCGACATGGAAACCCATGAACTGCTATTTCTCAACAAATATGCCCAGAATACCTTTGGCAATGTAACCGGAAAAATTTGCTGGCAAACACTCCGGTCAAACCAGTCCGGGCCTTGCGCCTTCTGCACCAATACCAGGCTGCTCAAGGGCGATGGAGCACCTGGCGAGCCCGTCATCTGGGAATTCCGGAACACCACCAACCAGCACTGGTATCTGATTCAGGACAGCGCCATCAAATGGGTCGATGGCCGTACCGTGCACCTCGAAATCGCCACCGACATTACCGAAAATAAGCTGAACGAAAGCCGGCTGCGCCACCTGGAACGGCAAATCATGAAAATCAGCGAGCGCGAGCGCGAGCATATCGGCCATGAACTGCATGACGGCCTCGGCCAGCAATTGACCGGCATTGCCTTCCTGAGCAAGGCGCTGTCGCAGAAACTCGCAGCCCAAAACCAGAAAGAGGCCGCCGATGGCGCCCAGATCGTCACCCTGATCAACCAGGCCATCGCCGAAACCCGGAAACTGGCGCGCGGCCTGCAGCCTGTCGAGATCGAAGAACATGGCCTCATGTCGGCACTGGAAGAGCTTGCCGGAAATATCGAAAAAATGTACTCCATACACTGCAAACTGATCACCAGCACTCCCGTTGCATTGCAGGACAACGCGGCCGCAAACCATCTCTACCGCATCGCGCAGGAAGCAGCCAATAATGCGATCAAACATGGACATGCCACGCATATTTCAATTGAGCTGTCTGCGCCCGGCGGTAAAATACAGCTCTGCATACGTGATGACGGCACTGGCTTCCAGCCCGAGATGCCCTTTGCAGAAACCGGCATGGGACTCCAGATCATGCGCTACCGGGCCAACATGATCGGCGCCACGCTGGACATTGAAAGCGCGCCAGGAAATGGAACGCAAATAATGGTTTCACTCTAAAAGGAAAAACATGCAGCAACGACAGCCCAGCAAGCGCAAAATCGCCATCGTCGACGACCATCCGATCGTGCGCCAGGGGATTTCCCAGCTGATCGACCAGGAAGAAGATCTGGTCACCTGCTGCCAGGCTGGCGGCGCACAGGAAGCCATCGAAATGGCGGCGCAATGCATGCCTGACATCCTGCTGGTTGATATTTCCCTGGATGGCATTTCCGGCATGGAACTGATCAAGATGCTCAGGCAGCAGCACATCAAGGCGCCGGTATTGATCATTTCCATGCACGATGAATCCCTCTACGCCGAACGCGCGCTGCGTTCCGGCGCAAAGGGRTACGTCATGAAGCAGGAAGCCACGGAAAAGGTCCTGACGGCGATACGGCAGGTCCTGCGCGGCGAAATCTATCTCAGCGAACGCATGCAGGGCAAAATCCTGCAACGGGTCATTAGCGGCGATGAAGGCGGACTTTCTGCCATTGATCTCTTGAGCGACCGCGAACTGGAAGTTTTCCGCCTCATCGGCCACGGTTACACCACCAGCGACATTGGCCGCGAACTGAAACGCAGCGTCAAAACCGTGGAAACTCACCGCGCCCATCTCAAGGACAAGCTGGGCCTCAAAAATGCTGCCGAGCTGACCCATTTTGCGGTTCAGTGGATCGAGCAGGAAAAATTAAACSSGCYTTAGGKAACCCCTKTMAGSRYGCMRGMWSAAGCGAATAGGGTGCGCCTCTGGCCACTARCYTTCKGGCAGRTAYTTKASCGGGTCCACCGGCTTGCCCATGCGCCGGATCTCGAAATGCAGTTTCACCTGGTCCGCATCGCTGTCACCCATCTCTGCGATGCGCTGGCCCTTCGCCACGGCTTGCCCTTCCCTCACCAGAATCTGGCTGTTGTGCGCATAGGCGCTGAGGTAGGTCTTGTTGTGCTTGATGATCACCAGCTTGCCGTAACCGCGCAGTCCGCTGCCGCTATACACCACCTTGCCCGGCGCCGCGGCGAATACCGCCTGCCCGGCCTTCCCGGCGATATCCACTCCCTTGAGGCTGGCGCCTTCGTTAAAGGACGCGATAATCCTGCCTTTTGACGGCCAGGCCCAATCCAGATCCTCATCGTCTGCTCCGGCTGGCGCGGCGGRCTTGCTTGCCTCGCTGACTGGCGGAGCCGGTTTGGCTTCGCCTGGCTTGGCTTTTTCTTCAGCTGGCGGCTTGACTGCCACAGCCTCGGGCCTGGGTGCCACAGCMRCTACGGGCGCGGCCTCTGCCTCTGCGGAATAGGGAATCTTCACGGCCTTGGGCTGGGTTTTGAGCATCCCCTCTTTGGCATCCGCCGCCGCAGCCACCGGCTTCARRGSSGTSGTCACCACYCCRCCCTCMWGCTGSAYCGSRGTTTGCGCTTGCGTCTGAGCCTGCGGATTCAGGCGCAGCTGCTGGCCGATACGGATCACATAGGGCGGGGAAATGCCGTTCAGCTCGGCCAGTTCCTTGTAGTCATAACCATATTCGAGCGCGATGGCGTAAAGCGTATCGCCCTTCTGCACCGCGTGCGTCTGCGGCCGCCAGTCGCCTTCACGGCTTCTGGCCGTGGCTTTGGCGCCGCTCTTGCCCGCCTGCGGACGATCCTGAACCGGCGCATAGTGCGGCGTGGAGCCGCAGCCGCCCAGCACCAGCAGCAGCGCCGGCAAGGCAAACCGGCGCATATCACATCACCCCGGCCAGAAGCGGCACGAATTTCACCGCCTCGAGCACGGTTTCGACATATTCTTTCGGCGTGCGCTCGATCAGGTGCAGGCGCTGCTGCTCGCCCGAGCCGACCGGCATCACCAGACGCCCGCCGGTTGCCAGCTGCTGCAGCAGCGCGGAGGGAATGTGGGTGGAGGCGGCGGTCATGATAATGGCGTCAAAAGGAGCCGCCTCGGCGATGCCGATGCCGCCGTCGGCATGGCGTGCGCGCACGTTGCTGCAATGCGCTTCGCGCAGGTTCTTGCGCGCCTTGGCCAGCAGGGGCGCAATCCGCTCCACGGTAAAGACCTCGCGCGCCAGCTTGGCCAGCACGGCCGACTGGTAGCCGCAGCCGGTGCCGATTTCCAGCACCTTGCCCAGCTCCTGGCCATTGCGCAGGATTTCGGTCATGCGCGCCACGGTGTAGGGGTTGGAAATGGTCTGGCCGAAGCCGATGGGCAGGGCGGTATCTTCATAGGCCCGGCTGGAAAGGGCTTCCTCGATGAAAATATGGCGCGGAATGGAGCCCATCACGGACAGCACGACCTCGTCCTTGATGCCCTGGCTGCGCAGGCGGTCCACCATGCGCAGGCGCGTGCGCTGCGAGGTCATGCCGATGCCGCTGATCCGGACATTCATGCCAGCCACCCTTTCAAACTATTCATCTGCTGGTAATGGGTCAAATCGATCTGCAGCGGGGTGACCGAAACCGCTTGCCGCGTCACGGCTTCGAAATCCGTTCCCGGCCCGGCATCCTGGGCCAGTCCGGCCGCGCCCACCCAGTATACGGTCTGGCCGCGCGGATTCTCCGCCTTCACCACCGGCTCGGCTTTGTGGCGCCTGCCCAGACGCGTGATTTCCAGGCCCTGCAGCGCCTCGTAGGGCACGTCGGGCACGTTGACGTTGAGCAGCGCCGGCTGCGACAAGGGCTGGCGCTGGTAGCGCTCCACCATTTCCTTCACCACCCTGGCGGCCGTGGCGAAATGGCCCTGATGGCTGCTCACCAGCGAGACCGCGATGGCAGGGACGCCGAGCAGAAAGCCCTCGGTCGCCGCCGCCACGGTGCCGGAATAGATGGTGTCGTCGCCCATGTTGGCACCGTGGTTGATGCCGGAAATCACCATGTCCGGCAGGTGGTCGAGCATGCCGGTCACCGCCAGGTGCACGCAGTCGGTCGGCGTGCCGTTGACGTAATGGAAACCGCTGCTGGACTGGCGCAGCATCAGGGGCCGGTCCAGGGTCAGCGAATTGCTCGCGCCGCTGCGGTCGCGCTCCGGCGCCACCACGGTGACTTGCGCCACGGAAGCCAGCGTCTCGGCCAGAACAGCCAGGCCAGGCGCAAAATATCCGTCGTCGTTGCTAAGCAGAATTCGCATTAAGTTTTATTATCCCTGAGCGCTGTATCAAGGCGATTTTATGAGCTTTCACCCGGTGTCGCAATGAAACCGCCTGCCACCCGGGCCAGCTGTTTTTTCAGGCGCGCCACCACTTCGTCCTTGCCGATCAGGGCCAGCACGGCATCGACGGAGGGGGTCTGGGATTCGCCCGTCACCAGCACGCGCAGCGGCATCGCCACTTTGGGCAGCTTGAGGCCATGCGCGGCAACCGTCGATTTCATGACTTCGTGAATGGCTTCGCGGGTCCATTCAATGGCAGCGAACTTCACCGCCATCTCCGCCATGACCGGCAGAATATCCTGGGGAACATGCTGCTCCAGCAGTGAGGGCTCGGCATCCAGGGCGCGGTAGAAATACACCGCCGCATCGGCCAGCTCCTCCACGGTGCTGACCCGCTCCTTGAGCAGGTCAGCCACGGTAGCGAGATCGGGGCCGCCTGCATCCGGATCGCAGCAATCGCGCCGGATGAAGGGCTTGGCCAGCTCGGCCAGACGCTGCCCATCGGCCTGCTTGAGGTACTGCTGATTCAGCCACAGCAGCTTTTCCGGGTTGAACTTGGCCGCCGATTTCGAGATGCTGCCGAGGTCGAACCATTCGACGAACTGATCCATGCTGAAGATTTCCTCGTCCCCCTTGGCCCAGCCCAATCGCGCGAGATAATTCAGCAGCGCTTCCGGCAGATAGCCGTCTTCCTGGTACTGCATCACCGACACCGCTCCGTGACGCTTGGACAGACGCTCGCCATCGGCGCCCAGGATCATCGGCACATGGGCGTACTGCGGCAGGGGCGCGCCCAGCGCCTTGAGGATGTTGATCTGGCGCGGCGTATTGTTGAGATGGTCGTCACCCCGGATGACATGGGTGATCTGCATGTCCCAGTCGTCCACCACCACGCAGAAATTGTAGGTCGGCGTGCCGTCCGAGCGGGCAATGATGAGATCGTCCAGCTCGCTGTTGCCGACCACCACGCGGCCCTTGACCAGGTCGTCGATGACGACTGCGCCATCGAGCGGGGTCTTGAAGCGCACCACGGGGGAGATGCCTGCCGGGGGAATGGCTTTCGAGTCGCGCCAGCGCCGGTCGTAGCGCGGTTTTTCGCCGCGTTTTTCCTGCTCCTCGCGCATGGCATCCAGCTCTTCCTTGCTGGCATAGCAATAGTAGGCCTTGCCTTCATCCAGCAGCTGCTGGATCACCTCCTTGTAGCGGTCCATGCGCTGCATCTGATAGAACGGGCCCTCGTCGTAGTCCAGTCCGAGCCAGCTCATGCCGTCAAGAATGGCCTGCACCGATTCCGGCGTGGAGCGCTCGAGATCGGTATCCTCGATACGCAGCACGAAAGTGCCTTGATTCAGGCGGGCAAAAGCCCAGGAAAACAGCGCGGTGCGCGCGCCGCCGATGTGAAGGTAGCCAGTGGGGCTGGGGGCAAAACGGGTTCGAACCATGATTCAAGAAAGCCGAAGTAAATATTGGGCTGGCAAGCCGCAGCGCGGGTGCCAGCAAAAAAGGTGCATTTTACGCGAAAAATCGCTTTTTTCGGATTAAACCATTTGACCGCATCAATCCACTTGTCACCAGGCAGGATTTGGCCGCAAAATTCAAAAGCAGGTTTTATTTCCAGTTTCGCGAGAATATTCGGGGAAGGCGCCATGACCGACAGCAAAAAGTACATTTACGCCTTTGAAGAAGGCGACGGTAAAAACAAGATGCTGCTGGGCGGGAAAGGGGCCAATCTGTGCGAAATGACGCAGATCGGCCTGAACGTGCCGCCCGGTTTTGTCATCAGCACCGAGGCCTGCCTCGCCTATCTGGAAAAGAGCCAGCTGCCGGACGGCTTGATGGATGGCATCAAAACCCACATGGCCGCACTGGAGCAGAAAACCGGCAAGGGCTTCGGCAGCGGCGACGATCCCCTGCTGGTGTCGGTGCGTTCCGGCTCGGCCATGTCCATGCCGGGAATGATGGATACCATCCTCAACCTGGGCCTGAATGAAACCTCCCTGCAGGGGCTGATCAAGCAGACCGGAAACGAACGCTTTGCCTGGGATGCCTACCGGCGTTTCATCCAACTGTTCGGCGAGATAGCCCTGGGCATTCCCGGCGTGCATTTCAAGGACCAGATGGCGGCGATCAAGCACAAGTATGGCGCACTGCAGGATGTCGATCTCAGCGCCGGACACCTGCGCGAACTGGCCGGAGAATTCCTTTCCATCGTCGCGCGCCAGAGCGGCAAACCTTTCCCTCATGACCCCTCGCAACAGCTGGAAATCGCCGTCGGCGCGGTGTTCCGCTCCTGGATGGGCAAGCGCGCGGTGGACTACCGCAAGCAGTTCAGGATCACCAGGGAACAGGCCAACGGCACCGCGGTCAACATCTGCACCATGGTGTTCGGCAACATGGGCAACGATTCCGGCACGGGTGTGGGCTTCACGCGCAACCCCGGCACCGGCGAAAATGTGATCTATGGCGAATACCTCACCAATGCACAGGGCGAGGATGTGGTGGCGGGGATCCGCACTCCCAAGCCGATCGCGGAAATGGAGCGGGAAATGCCGGAGATTCACCGCCAGCTGATGGTGCTGCATGACCGCCTGGAATCCCATTATCACGAAGTTCAGGATTTCGAATTCACCATTGAAAAAGGCGTGCTCTACTGCCTGCAGACCCGCAACGGCAAGATGAACGCGCGCGCCATGGTGCGCACTTCGGTAGAAATGTTCGAGGAAGGACTGATCAGCAAGGAACGGGCCCTTCTGCGCATCGAACCTCAGGTGCTGGAACAGTTGCTGGTGCCGCAACTGTCGCCGAATTTCAAGGGAAAATCGCTGGCCCAGGGCCTGCCTGCCTCTCCCGGCGCGGCTTCGGGCAAGATCGTGTTCGATGCCGACACGGCGGAAACACGGGGCCGCGCCGGCGAAAGAATCATTCTGGTACGAGAGGAAACCAAGCCGGAAGACATCCACGGTTTCTTCCAGGCCCAGGGCATCCTCACCAGCCGCGGCGGCAAGACCTCGCACGCCGCCGTGGTGGCGCGCGGCATGGGCAAGCCCTGCGTCTCCGGCTGCGAGCAGATCGTGATCAACGACCAGCTGCGCAACGCGGTCATCGGCGACACCACCCTGCACGAGGGCGACATCATCACCATCGACGGCGGCAGCGGCCATGTCTATGCCGGCGAAGTGCCCACCATGGAAGCCGAGTTCTCGCCGGAAATGGCCACCCTGCTGGGCTGGGCGGACGAGGTGGCGCGCCTGAAAGTCATGGCCAACGCCGACACSCCGGAATCCGCCGCCAGGGCGCGCGAGTTCGGCGCCATGGGGATCGGCCTGTGCCGCACCGAGCGCATGTTCAACGGCACCGACCGCCTGCCCATCGTGCAGGAAATGATCCTGGCGGAAACCCCGGAGCAGCGCCAGGCTGCGCTCGACCGCCTGCTGCCGATACAGCGCTCCGATTTCACCGGCATATTCAAGGCCATGAAGGGGCTGCCGGTGACCATCCGCCTGCTCGACCCGCCGATGCACGAATTCCTGCCCACTGCGGCGCAGCTCGAGCTGGAAATCGCCCACCTGCACCAGCTGAGCGACACCATCAACGGGCTGGAAGAGCTGCCGGAAACCCTGAAACTGCTCAATCCCAAGCTCTACCAGCAATATGCCGACGGCCTGACCAAGCTGATGGGCGGCCTGACTACCTTCAAATCATCGCATCTGGAAGAGGATGTGATCAGCAAGAAGGAAAAAATCCTGAAAAAAGTGCGCTCCCTGGCCGAGGTCAACCCCATGCTGGGGCACCGCGGCGTGCGTCTGGGGATCACCTACCCCGAAATCTACTCGATGCAGATCCAGGCGATTCTTGAAGCCGCCGCCCTGTGCGCGCGGGAAGGCATCGAGATCCACCCCGAAATCATGGTGCCGCAGGTCGCCACGGTGGAGGAACTGACGCGCATCCACAGCTACGTCGAGCGCATCCACAAGCTGGTGGAGCTGACCCACGGCATCAACGTGAAATTCAAGTTCGGCTCCATGATGGAAGTGGTGCGCGGCTGCCTGCGCGCCGGCCGCATGGCGGAAACCGCCGAATTCTTCTCCTTCGGCACCAACGACCTCACCCAGGCCACCTTCTCCTTCAGCCGCGAGGACGCGGAAAACAAATTCCTGCCCGCCTACAACGAAACCGGCATCCTGCAGGACAACCCGTTCGAGGTGCTGGACATCAAGGGCGTCGGGCAACTGATGAAAATGGCGGTGGACAACGGGCGCAAGACCCGGCCGGAACTGAAGGTGGGCATCTGCGGCGAACACGGCGGACACCCCGGCTCGATCCATTTCTGCCACCACATCGGGCTGAGCTACGTGTCATGCTCCGGCCCGCGCGTGCCGATCGCGCGGCTGGCGGCGGCGCAGGCCAGGCTGCTCGAGGATCAGTACCAGATACCAGTCTGATCCAGAGCCAGACGGAAAAATCATTTGGCGGCAAACCGCTAAATCATTCTTCCATTGGCGCCAGATTCGGGAACAGCACCTCGGTAAAGCCGAACTGCCGCATGTCGGTCATCCGCATCGGGTAGAGGATGCCATTCAGATGATCGCACTCGTGCTGCACCACCCGGGCGTGAAACCCGGAGACGGTGCGGTCGATGGGCTGGCCTGCCAGATCATGGCCGCGGTAGCGCAGGCGCTTGTGGCGCGGGACCTTGCCTCGCACCCCTGGCAGTGACAGACACCCTTCCCAGCCGTCCTCCATTTCATCGCCGGGATATTCCAGTACCGGGTTGAGCAGGACGGTATCCGGTACCATTTCGGCTTCCGGGTAACGCGGGTTTTTGGCCACGCCGAAAATCACCACCTGCAGCCCCACGCCGATCTGCGGCGCGGCCAGACCTGCGCCATTCAGTGCCTGCATGGTATCCCGCATGTCCGCAACGAGCGCGTGCAACTCGGGCGTATTGAATGCAGCTACCGGCCGGGCTGGCTCCAGCAGGCGCGCATCGCCCATTTTGAGCACGGCTCTAGCAGTCACGAAGCTCAACCACCTCTTGCAGGATTTTCAGCACCCGCTGCATCGCCTGCTTGAGGGTCGAATCCACTGCTTCGTAGGCAATTGCATGCGCGCTTGAGCCGCGCCCGGCGGCAAAATTGGCCGACACCGCCAGCGCTGCATAGCACAAGCCGATTTCCCTCGCCAGCGAGGCTTCCGGCATGCCGGTCATGCCCACCATGGCGGCGCCGTCACGCTCCAGGCGGTTGATCTCGGCGGCTGTTTCCAGGCGCGGCCCCTGAACTGCGGCGTAAACCCCGCCGTCAATGAACGCCTCCCCCGCCCGGTGGCAGGCCTGCATGCATAGCTGCCGCATCTTGTCGCAGTAGGGCCAGGTAAAGTCGATATGCACCACCGGCTTCGCACCGCAGGTTTCCTGGCAGTCGTGGTAGGTGCTTTTGCGCCCCCAGGTATAGTCGATGATCTGATCGGGAATGGCAATGGTGCCAGGCTTCATGTCGGCATGAATGCCGCCGACGGTGGCGATTGAAATCACATCCTCAGCCCCCTCGGCATGCAGCGCCCACATGTTGGCCCGGTAATTCACCTCGTGCGGCGGAATGGTGTGGCCATAACCGTGACGCGCCAGAAACACCACTTCCTTCCCGTTGATCCTGCCGAACGTCAGCGCGCCGGAAGGCTCGCCGTAGGGCGTCCTCACCACTTTGCGCTGCACCTCTTCCAGGCCGGATATCTGCGTCAGACCGCTGCCTCCGATAATTCCAAGCATTCTTTTCCCTTATTCCTTCAAAGCATAAATTGCGGGCAAATTGCGCCACGCGCCATGAACATCCATTCCGAAACCGAAAACATATCGGTCAGGAACCCGCAATCCGACAAAATCGGCACGAATCGGCTTTTGCCTGCCGGTTTCCTTCTCGACGAAGACTGCGCTGAAACAGGCGTCCGCGCCCAGTTCCAGCACGCTGGCGCGGATTTCCGCCAGGGTGATCCCCTCGTCCAGAATGTCATCCAGCACCAGCACCACCCGCCCCTTGACATTCACGGGCGGCGGCACTTTCCAGATCATCTGTCCGCCGCGGATGGCATCCCCGTAGCGCGATACCTGCACGTAATCGAAATCCAGCGGGAATTCCAGCAGCGGCAGCAACTGGCCCGCAAACACTGTCGCCCCGCCCATCACGCTGAGCACCAGCGGCTGCCTGTCCGCAAGTTGCGCAGAAATCTCCCCTGCCATGCGCCATACAGCATCGGACACGGCCTGGGCAGAGTGGATCAGGTCTGCCGTTTTATAAATTTCCCAAGCTTTTTCTGCTGCCAGCACTATTTATCTTCCCTTCCAGATTATCCAGCTATCCCTTGACACATGCTTTCGGCCGCAGGAAGGCAACGCGCTTCGCCAACCCCGCCTGCTCCGTCGCCGCGGCCACCTCGTCCACGTCCTTGTAGGCGCCCGGCGCTTCCTCCGCCGCCCCGCGCATGGACTGGGTGCGGATCAGTATCCCCCGGCTCGCCAGATCGCGTATCAACTCCCTGCCCTGCCAGCGCTTCAAGGCCTGCGTGCGGCTCATGGCGCGCCCGGCGCCATGGCTGGCGGAGGAGAATGCGCGGCTCTCGCTCTCCCTCGTCCCGGCCAGCACGTAGGACCCCGTTCCCATGCTGCCGCCGATGATCACCGGCTGGCCAGCCTGACGGTAACGCTCCGGCAATGCGGGATGGCCGGGGCCGAAGGCGCGCGTCGCACCCTTGCGGTGGACATAGAGCAGCCGCTCCTTGCCATCCACGGCATGTTTTTCCAGTTTACAGGTGTTGTGCGAAACATCGAACAGTGTTTCCAGGCTGGCCTGCGGCAGGATTTCGCCGAACACTTCGCGCGTCAGGTGGGCAAGTATCTGGCGGTTGGCCAGCGCCACGTTGATCGCTGCGTTCATGGCGCCGAGATATTCCTGGCCTTCCGGCGAGTTGATGGGTGCACAGGCCAGTTCGCGGTCGGGCAGATGAATGCCCAGCCGCCCCGCCGCCTTGGCGAGGGACACCAGATAGTCGGTGCCGATCTGGTGTCCCAGGCCGCGCGAGCCGCAATGGATGGAAACCAGCACCTGTCCCTGGTGCAGGCCAAAAGCCTGCGCCGCGGCTGGATCATAAATTTTCTCCACCACCTGCAGCTCAAGGTAGTGGTTGCCCGAGCCCAGCGTGCCCATCTCGCCGCGCTGGCGCTTCTTGGCGAACTCGGACACGTTGCCCGGCACGGCGCCTTTCATTTGTCCTCGCTCCTCGACATATTCCAGCTCATCCGCATGGCCGTAGCCATGCGCCACCGCCCATTGCGCGCCGCCCGTCAGCACGTCATCCAGCTGGGCAGGCGTCAGCTTCAGCTTGCCCTCCTCGCCCACGCCCGCCGGAATGGCGCGGAACAGCGCGTCCGCAAGCCTTTCCAGGTGGGGAGCAATCTGCTGGAGATCGAGGTTGGTGCGCAGGCAGCGGATGCCGCAGGAAATATCGAAACCCACGCCGCCGGCAGAAATGATGCCGCCCTGATCTGGATCGAACGCCGCCACGCCGCCGATAGGGAAACCATAGCCCCAGTGCGCATCGGGCATGGTCATGGCGCTGCCCGCCAGCCCCGGCAGGCAGGCGACATTGGTGATCTGCTCCAGCACCTTGTCGTCCATGCTGGCAAGCAGGGATTCGCTGCCATAGAGCAGCACCGGAGCGCGCTTCTCGCCGGCGCGCAGCGGCACGCTCCAGGCACAGGCATCAATTTTTTGCAGACGTGACATGTCCATGATCAGCTTTCAGTTCTCAGGTTTCAATTCTCTGCTTACCGCTTACCGCAGACAGCTAACTCAAACATCCACCACGCAACGCGCTTCCCAGGCCCCATCGGCCTGCCCGACATGCAGCATGGTCAGGGTTGCGCCCTTCACCTCGGTGCCGCGCGCCATGTTCGCATCCCACGGCGCGCCCCAGGCTTTCCCCTGCCACTCCCCGTCGGCCCGATTCAGGCTGAATCGCCCCAAGGCCAGGCCCCGCTGGCGAGATTCGGCCAGCAGGCGGTTGAGCCAGGTCACCAGCGCCAGCTCAAGATCATCTTCGGCAAAGGCAAAGGCAAACAGCACCAGCGGCCTGACCTGGGCAGCATCCACCATGATCGCGAACATGGCCTCGGCGGCGCCTTCGAATGCCTCCTCCGGCGTAGCGCCGCGGCCGATGACGCCGATGTCGGCAGCATGCTCGAAATAATCGAAGCTCATAATCCGCTCAGCACCTTGATATGCGCCGCCGCGCTGCGCCCGAGGGCATGCAGGGCATAGCCGCCCTCCAGCACCGACACGATGCGCCGGGAGGCGTGGCGAGCGGCGATGTCCCTGAGCTTCCCGGTCACCCAGATGTAATCCGCTTCCCTCAGCCCGAAGCCGCCCATGTCATCATCACGGTGGGCGTCGAAGCCGGCTGAAATGAACAGCATCTGAGGATGGAAACGCTCAAGCGCAGGGAGCCAGCGCTCCGTCACCGCTGCACGGAAGCCCTCTCCCGATGTCCCGGCCGGGAGCGGAACGTTGATGATGTGATCGTTGCCGCTGTCAGCCCCGCAATGGGGGTAATAGGGATGACGGAAAGTCGAGCACAGCATCACGCGCGGATCGTCGTGAAAAATGTTTTCCGTCCCGTTGCCGTGGTGCACGTCGAAATCGGCAATGGCTACCCGCTCCAGCCCATGATGCGTCAGGGCATGAGCCACCCCGACCGCCACATTGTTGAAAATGCAGAAACCGGCGGAACTGGCCATGCCGGCGTGGTGGCCGGGCGGCCGCACATTGCAGAAGGCATTTTCCACCTTGCCCGCCAGCACCAGGTCCACCGCCAGCACCACCGCACCGGCCGCGCGCAGGGCGGCTTCCAGCGTGTAAGGATTCATCGCCGTATCGGGGTCGAGGCAGGCCATGCCAGCCTCCGGCGCAGCGGCACGAATGGCCGCAATATAATCCGGCTGGTGCACCCGCGCCAGCACTTCGTCCGTCGCCATTGGCGCGTCGTGGCGATCGAGAAAGTGCAGCAATCCCGAGGCGATCAGCTGGTCCTCTATCGCCTGGATGCGCGCCGGACACTCTGGATGGCCGGCGCCCATGTCGTGCCTGAGGCAGGCAGGGTGGGAAATGTAGGCAGTATGCATCGTGTGGTCTTATATAAGACTTGGGATCGTAATCTGTGGCACAATGGTCACAACTGGTTTCTATAATACCCTCTCTCATATCGGGATCGCAAAATCATGGGCCAACACTACCTCAACCCCCTTTTCGCGCCAAAATCCGTCGCTGTATTCGGCGCCAGCGAACGTGTGGATTCCATCGGCCATATCGTTTTCCAGAACATGATCGAAAGCGGCTTCCAGGGCGGACTCTACCCCATCAACCCGAAAAGCCCGGAAATCCAGGGCCGCAAGGCCTACGCCTCGGTTGCCGACATCGGCCAGCCGGTCGAACTGGCGGTGATCGCCACRCCGCCCCAGACCGTGCCCGGCATCATCGAGGATTGCGGCAAGCATGGCGTCAAGGCGGCGGTGATCATCACCGCAGGCTTCGGCGAAACCGGGCCTCAKGGCCAGGCGCTGGAAAAAGCTGTCCTGGACAATGCCCGCCTCTACGGCATCCGCCTGGTCGGCCCAAACTGCCTCGGCGTGATGCGCCCTTCCATCGGGCTCAACGCCACCTTCAACAAGGGCGGCGCCAACACCGGCAACCTCGCTTTCGTGTCGCAGTCCGGCGCGCTCTGCACCGCCATCCTGGACTGGGCGCAGAGCAACGATGTGGGCTTCTCCAGCGTGGTGTCGATGGGATCGTCCGCAGACGTGGATTTCGGAGAGATTCTCGATTATCTGATTTCCGATGCCCAGACCCAGAGCATCCTGCTCTACATCGAGGGCATCCGCAACGCGCGCAGCTTCATGAGCGCGATCCGCGCCGCCGCSCGCATCAAGCCGGTGATCCTGGTCAAGGTCGGGCGCCACGCCGCCGGCTCCAGGGCCGCCATGTCGCACACCGCCTCGCTGGTGGGCTCTGACGACGTGTTCGACGCCGCGGTCAGCCGCGCCGGGGTAGTGCGGGTGCAGACCATCACCCAGCTGTTTGCCGCCGCCAAGGCGCTGGCATCCGGCTTCCGTCCGGTTGGCAGCCGCCTCGCCATCGTCACCAACGGCGGCGGGCCGGGCGTGATGGCGACCGATCGCGCCTCGGACCTGGGTCTGACCATCGCCACCCTGTCCGACGCCACCATCGAAAAACTGAATCAGGTGCTGCCGCCCAACTGGCCGC
>PQAG01000056.1 GCA_003104895.1 Nitrosomonadales bacterium | reverse complement strand
ATTGGAAAACAGCCTCACCAGGAGATCGGTAAACAGGATGCTGCCGCCGGTGTCCGGGCTGCGTCCCTGGCGATAATGCGCGAGCATGGCGGAATTGCCGATTTCCGCGCGCGGCGCCCTCATGATGGCCTCTCCCAGCTCCCAGGCATCGCGCAAACCCAGGTTGAAGCCCTGTCCCGCCACCGGGTGCATGGTCTGTGCCGCATTGCCGATCAGGGCCATGCGCTGCCCCGTGACCGGGCGGGCATATTTCAGGCTCAGCGGAAAGCTGGCGCGCCGCCCGGCGCTGGTGAAGGCCCCGAGGCGGTCACCGAAGCGCTCGTGAAGCCTTTCCAGGAAAGCCTGGTCATCGAGCCGGAGCAGGGCCTCGGCCTCCTCCGGCGCAGCCGTCCACACCAGGTCGAAACTGTCGCCGGAAGGCAGCAGCGCCATCGGCCCGTAAGGGGTGAAGCGCTCGTAGGCGGTATTGCGGTGCGGCAGCCCGGTGGTGACATGGCAGATCACCGCCGTCTGGCCGTAATCCACCACATGCCGCTCCACCCCGCGCACCTGCGCCAGGCTGCGCCCGCCGTCGGCCAGCACCAGCAGGCTGGCGGTCACTTCATGCTCTTGGCCGGCGTGGCTGAATTCGGCCAGCGCGAAGCCCGGCGTGCTCTTCACCGCATGCACCGTGGCGCCGGTCAGGTAAAGCTCGCTGTTTGCCGCCAGGGCCCGGTGCAGCGCCATGCTCAGGGCGGAGTAATTGACCACATGGCCGAGCGCGGGAAGGCCGCATTCCGAGGCCTGCAGCACGGCCCGCCCGAACCCCCCGCGCTGGGAAATATGGATGGTTTCGACCGGCGCGGGCGCCTCGATGGCATCCCACACCCCGAGCCGCTGCAGCAGGATTTTTGCGCCCTGCGACAGGGCCAGGGCGCGCGGGTCGGCGGGGCGGGAAAAATCGTCATTGGCTTCCAGCACCATCACCTTGAGGCCGCTGTCTTTCAGCGCCAGCGCCAGCGTGGCGCCTACCGGGCCGCCGCCGGCGATGAGCACGTCAACATGACTGGGCATCGCCTTATGCATGTCTCATCAACTCCTCGATCTCTGCGACGGTCTTGGGCGCGCCATGGGTCAGCACCTCGCAGCCGCCAGCGGTCACCACCACGTCGTCCTCGATGCGGATGCCGATGTTCCAGAAGCGCTCAGGCACATCTTCGGCAGGGCGGATGTAACAGCCCGGCTCCACCGTCAGCACCATGCCCGGTTGCAGCGTCCGCCATTCGCCGCCCTGCTTGTATTCGCCCACGTCGTGCACGTCCATGCCCAGCCAGTGGCCGGTGCGGTGCATGTAGAAACGCTTGTAGCTTTCCTGCTCCAGCACTTCGGCCAGCGTCCCCTGGCACAGGCCCAGGTCGATGAAGCCCTGCGCCAGCACCTTCACCGCCGCATCGTGCGGCGCGTTCCAGTGGCTGCCGGGGCGGACCTGCTCGATGGCCGCGGCCTGCGCCGCCAGCACCAGCTCATACACCGCCTTCTGCGCTGCGCTGAACTTGCCGCTGACCGGAAAAGTGCGGGTGATGTCGGCAGCGTAACCGTCCAGCTCGCAGCCGGCGTCGATCAGCAGCAGTTCGCCACTTTTGAGCGGGGCATCGTTGAACACGTAATGCAGCACGCAGGCATTCGCCCCGCCCGCCACGATAGCATTATAGGCAGGCGCCTGCGCGCCATGACGGCGGAACTCGTGCAGCAGTTCGGCCTCGATCTCGAATTCTCTCCGCTCCGGCCGGCTCTCCCGCATGGCCCGCACATGGGCTGCGGCAGAAATCTCCGCTGCGCGGCGCATGGTGGCGATTTCCCCGGCGTCCTTGATCAGGCGCATCTCGTCAAGCACCGCGCGCACGTCCAAAATCGCCCGCGGCGCGCTGATGCCGCTCCGCACTTGCTCGCGCACGCTGTTCAGCCAGCCCACGGCGCGGGCATCCCAGGCGCTGTCGGCGCCGAGGTGGAAATGCAGGCTGGGCTGGCCGGCCAGCAGCCTGGGCAGCATTTCGTCCAGCTGCGCGATGGGATGCGCCTCGTCGAAACCGAACGCCTCTTTCGCGCCTTCCGGGCCATGGCGGAAACCGTCCCAGATCTCGCGCTCCGGATTCTTTTCGCGGCAAAACAGGATGCTCTCAACCCCCTCGTCGCGCAGCGATGGCACCGCATCCCCCTCGCCCGCAGGCGGGAGAGGGCTAGGGGAGAGGGTAGCGTCTGCCACCAGCACCAGCACTGCTTCCGGCTCGGAAAACCCCGTCAGGTAATGAAAATAGCTGTCGAAGCGGTAGGGATAATGGCTGTCGCGGTTGCGCGGCCGCTCCGGCGCGGTGGGAATGACGGCGACGCCGCTGCCCATGGCAGAGGCAAGACGGAGGCGGCGTTGCTGGTATACTTGGAAATTGTGCATGAACTGGAATGGGCAGAGTTCACATGATTATTCAGGATTTACCCGGCAAAAGCAAAATGGCAGCCGGCATACATTCTGCGAAGCGGCACCTCGTCCGCCGTTACCTGAGCGTAGTCGAAGGCAGGGAGAGGGTAAGGGGTGAGGGAATTATGCTTCTCCTCGCAGCAGCAACACTCCTGCTCTCCGGTTGTTCTTCCGTCGCCCCGCGCGCCGAACGCAGCGCATCCGCCCCGGTTGCCAGCAAGCCGGCCAAGGGCGGCGGCTATTACCTCGATGACGGCCCCGGCGACAACCCGCCCGCCAATCTCGACGCCATCCCTGACGCCGAACCCAGGGCCGAACCCCTGCACAAATTCGCCAACCGGCCCTACACCGTGCTGGGCCAGACCTTCACCCCCGCCACCCAGCTAGGCCCCTACAAGGTGCGCGGCATCGCCTCGTGGTATGGACGGCGCTACCACGGCCAGAAAACCGCCACCGGCGACACCTACGACATGTACGCCATGACCGCCGCGCATCCCACCCTGCCGATCCCGAGCTATGCGCGCGTGACCAATACCGGCAATGGCAAATCGGTGATCGTGCGCGTCAACGACCGCGGCCCGTTCCACAGCAGCCGGCTGATCGACCTTTCCTACACCGCCGCCTACAAGCTGGGCGTGCTCAACGGCGGCACCAACCAGGTCGAGGTGGAAAGCCTCGACCCGGCCAGCGATCAGCTGGCCGCAGCGAAGCCCGCGCCGCAAGCCCTGCAGGCCACGCTGCTTGCCGCACCGGCCGCGGAAAAAACCGCCGCCGCGCCGGAAACCACCCCACCCGTCAGCGGCAGCGACGGCAACGTATTCCTGCAGCTGGGCGCATTCAGCTCACGCGACAACGCCGAGAATTTCAGCAACAGGATGAAAGCGAGCCTCGGCTCCATGGTGGAAAAACTGCACATCGCCGGCGGCGGCGGAATGTTCCGCGTGCGCCTCGGGCCTTACGCCAGCCGCAGCGAGGCAGGGCAGGTGGCCACGCAAATCAGCCAGGCGGCAAACATCTCTCCAGTCATCGCCCGCTGAAATGAAACTCGCATAGCGAGCCAGCGTCCCTCTCTCCCGGCCTTCGACTACGCTCAGGCAACGGGAGAGAGGGAAAACCGGCCTTCGACTACGCTCAGGCAACGGGAGAGAGGGAAAACCGGCAAAGCAGGGGAACCGGGCCGGACTCAGGCGGTCTGCTATAATTCCGCATCCCCGAATTCAGGAAATCCCATGAAACATCTGCTGGCGCTATTCACCCTTTTCTTCTCATTCAATGCCGTAGCCGAACAAATCCTGCCGCTCCCGCCCGCGCCGCCCATCGCCGCGCGCGCCTACCTGCTTGCCGACTTCGCCAGCGGCCGCCTGCTGGTGCAGCAGGGCATCAACGACCGCGTCGAACCGGCCTCCCTGACCAAATTGATGACCGCTTACCTGACCTTCACCGCCCTCAAGCAGGGGCGGATCAAGATAGACCAGGTGCTGCCGGTTTCGGAGAAGGCCTGGCGCACCGAGGGCTCGCGCATGTTCATCGAGATCAACCGGCCAGTGACGGTGGGTGAGCTGATCCACGGCATGATCATCCAGTCCGGCAACGATGCCTGCATCACGCTGGCGGAGGGTATCGCGGGCAGCGAGGAAGTGTTCGCCCAGATGATGAACCAGCAGGCGGCCCGGCTGGGGATGAAAAACACCCATTACATGAATTCGACCGGGTTGCCGCACGCGCAGCACTACACCACGGCCTATGACCTGTCGCTGCTGGCGGCGGCGATCATTCGCGACTTCCCCGAGGACTTCAAGTACTACTCGATGAAGGAATACCGCTACAACAACATCACCCAGCCCAACCGCAACCGCCTGCTGTGGCTSGACCCCASYGTGGACGGCATGAAGACCGGCCACACCGAATCCGCCGGYTWCTGCCTCATCGCCACGGCCAAGCGCAACCCGATGCGCCTGATCTCGGTGGTGCTGGGCACTTCCTCCGACAATGTGCGCGCCACCGAAAGCCAGAAGCTGCTGAACTACGGCTTCCAGTTCTTCGACAGCCACCGCGTCTACGCCAAGGGCCAGACCGTTTCCAGCCTGCCGGTGTGGAAGGGCAAGGAAAAAACGCTCAAGACGGGCGTCAGCCAGGATCTGCTGCTGACCCTGCCGAAAGGCCACTACAGCCGGGTCAAGGCCACCGTGACCAGCAAGCAGCCGCTGCTCGCCCCGATTTCGGCAGGCCAGACCGTCGGCACCCTGCAGCTCACCCTGGATGACAAGCCGCTGGCGTCATATCCCCTGGTGGCGCTGGAAGAAATGCCGCTCGCCAACATCTTCGGCCGCGCCTGGGACACCATCAAGCTATGGTTCAAATAGTCCACCTCAACGGACAGTTCCTGCCGCTGGAGGAAGCCCGCATCCCGGTGCTGGACCGCGGCTTCATCTTCGGCGACGGCGTGTACGAGGTCATCCCGGTCTACTCGCGCCACCCGTTCCGCCTGCAGGACCACCTGAAACGCCTGCAGCACAGCCTGGACGGCATCCGCCTCGCCAATCCGCACAGCGATGTGGAGTGGACCGCGCTGGTGCGCGAGCTGATCGCCCGCAACGAGGGCGAGGATCAGTATCTCTATCTGCATATCACGCGCGGCGTGGCGAAGCGCGATCATGCTTTCCCCAAGGACACACCAGCCACGGTGTTCATGATGAGCAGCCCGCTGCTGCCGCCCGACCCCGTCTTGCGGCAAAACGGCGTGGCGGCCATCACCGCCGTGGACAACCGCTGGCTGCGCTGCGACATCAAGGCCATATCGCTGCTGCCCAACGTGCTGCTGCGGCAGCTGGCCGTGGATGCCGGCACGGCGGAAACCGTCATGCTGCGCGACGGCTTCCTGAGCGAGGGCGCGGCCAGCAACATTTTCGTGGTCAGGGACGGCATTCTGCTGGCGCCGCCGAAAGGCCCGCTCATGCTGCCCGGCATCACCTACGACGTGGTGCTGGAGCTGGCCGCCGCAAACAATATCGTGTTCCACGTGGAACCGGTCGCGGAAAGCATCTTGCGCAGCGCTGACGAAATCTGGCTCACCTCGTCCACCAAGGAAATCCTGCCCATCACCCATCTCGATGGCCATGCCGTCGGCAGCGGCACGCCGGGGCCGCTGTACCGCAAGCTGGACCAGCTATATCAGGATTACAAGGCCACCATCATGCGGCAGCCTTCATCATGAGCGGCCAGGAAACCCTGCTGGAATTCCCCTGCGCCTTCCCCATCAAGATCATGGGGCGGACCGGGGACGGCTTCGCCAACGCCATGCTGGAAGTGGTGCTGCGCCACGCSCCGGACTTCGACTCCGCGAGCATGACCATGAAGGCCAGCAGCAGCAGCAAATACCTCTCCCTCACCTGCACCATCAATGCGATCTCGAAGCAGCAGCTCGATGACCTGTACCGGGAAATCACGGCGCATCCGMTGGTGCTGATGGCGCTKTRAGRGTGAKGRGTAATGAGMARTGAGSARTGRRYAGGGAAAGCCAYKGSKKSMCGMCTYWCCSCCATCACCSMTYACYSMTYRCCSMTYACCCGKCACCTGGGCCTGGCCGAATACCAGCCCACCTTCGAGACCATGAAAGCCTTCACGGCACGGCGCGGACCGGAAACGCCGGACGAGATCTGGCTGCTGCAGCACCCGCCGGTCTATACCCTGGGCCTGGCCGGCAAGCCGGAGCACCTGCTGGGCAGCACGGACATCCCGGTGGTGCACATCGACCGTGGCGGGCAGATCACCTACCACGGCCCGGGCCAGATCGTGGTTTATCTGCTGCTTGACCTCAAGCGGCGCGGCATCGGCGTCAAGGAACTGGTGCGGCGCATGGAGCAGGCCATCATCGACCTGCTGGCCGGATACGGCGTCATGGCGAATCGGCGCGACAAGGCGCCAGGCGTGTATGTCAACGATGCCAAGATCGCCGCGCTGGGCCTCAGGATCAGGAACAACTGCAGCTACCACGGCCTGTGCCTCAACGTGGACATGGATCTCGCGCCCTACGCCAGCATCAACCCCTGCGGCTACGCCGGGCTGCAAGTCACGCAGACGCGCGATCACGGCATCCGCGCCGATGCGGAAACGCTTGCGGAGGAACTGGCTGGGCAGCTGCTGTTGCAGTTAGGCTATACTCAAAACCAAATTAACGGCGTGGCTCATTTCTAGGTTTCTCATGGCAGACCCCAAACTTCACAAAGGCGCGGCCAAGACGTCGCGCATCCCGATCAAGATCGTGCCCCAGGAACCCTTGCGCAAGCCGGCCTGGATCCGCACCAAGATCTCTTCCGGCGGCAAGTTCGGCGAGATCAAGCAGATCCTGCGCGAGAGCAAGCTGCACACGGTGTGCGAGGAAGCCGCCTGCCCCAACATCGGCGAATGCTTCAGCCACGGCACCGCCACCTTCATGATCCTCGGCGACCTGTGCACGCGCCGCTGCCCGTTCTGCGACGTCGGCCACGGCAAGCCGCTGCCGCCGGACCCCCAGGAGCCGGAACAGCTGGCGCGCACCATCGCCGCCATGAAGCTGAAATACGTGGTGATCACCAGCGTCGACCGCGACGACCTGCGCGACGGCGGGGCAGGGCATTTCGCCGCCTGCATCCGCGCCGTGCGCGAGGCCTCGCCCGGCACCCGCATCGAGATCCTGGTGCCGGATTTCCGCGGCCGGCTGGAAACCGCTCTGGAGATTCTCGGCAATGAACCGCCGGACGTGCTCAACCACAACCTCGAAACCGTGCCGCGCCTCTACAGACAGGCGCGCCCCGGCGCGGACTACGCCCACTCGCTGCAACTGCTGCAAGCGTTCAAGCAAAAACACCCTGCCATCCCCACCAAATCCGGCCTGATGGTCGGGCTGGGCGAAACCGACGAGGAAATTCTCGAAGTCATGCGCGACCTGCGCGCCCACGAGGTGGACATGCTCACCATCGGCCAGTATCTGCAGCCCTCGCGCCACCACCTGCCGGTCACGCGCTTCGTCACACCGGAGCAGTTCGATGCTTTCACCCGCGCGGCAACGGAAATGCGCTTCAGGAATGCCGCCTGCGGGCCGATGGTGCGGTCCAGCTACCATGCCGATTTGCAGGCGCATGATGTGGCCTGATTTCCGCGCCTCTCACAAAAACCGGAGTAACCCGTGATCACCAATGACGTGTTGCGCAGCATTCGCTATGCGCTGGACCTGAGCGACGCAAAAGTCGTGGAGGTGATCAGGCTGGGTGAACGCGACATTGCCCAGCCCGATGTCGCTGCTTACCTGAGGAAAGAAGAGGAAGCAGGGTTTGCCGGGTGCGGCGCGGATGTTCTGGCCGCGTTCCTGGACGGCCTGATCATTCACAGAAGAGGCCGGATGGAACCCAGGCCGGGCCAGGACAAAAAGCCTGAAACCCGCCTCAACAATAACGCCATCCTGAAAAAGCTGCGGGTCGCCTTCGAACTGAAGGAAGAGGATATGCACAAGGTTATGGAGCTTGCCGGTATCAGCGTATCCAAACCCGAACTGAGCGCCCTGTTCAGGCAGAAAGGCCACAAGAACTACCGCGCCTGCGGCGACCAGTTTCTCAGGAATTTCCTCAAGGGCCTGGTGCTTCGCCTGCGCGGCCCTCAGGCGTGAATCATGACATTCATGCCGTTGCCGCTGCGAATAAAGTGGTGTAAGTTAGGCGCCCCATGAAAACCCGGCCACGACTTCTGCTATTTCTGCTGCTTGCCTTTACCCTGCTGTTTGCCCAGCAGGGCGCGGCGCTTCACGCCCTGTCGCACCTGAGCGAGCCCTTGTCCGGCACATCCCAGCAGGACAAGCATCTCCCGCATTCGCCCGCCTGCGACAAATGCGTGGTGTATGCCGGCGTCGGCAGCGCCCTTGCAGCCAGCAGCCTGGTTATCCCGGCCGCAACGCTGCGCCTCCAGCCCGTTGCGGCCATCCAGCCGCTGCTGCTCTCCCAGCCCGCACCCCTTTACCTCGCCCGAGCCCCGCCCGTCTTCGTCTGAACAATATTTTCAAACGGCCTGATGGCCTTGATTGATGTTCTGACGAGGTACCCATGTTTAAACGCAAACTCATTGCGTCCGGCATCTCACTGATGCTGGGCGCCCCCCTGTCCGCGTTCGCCGCGGAGGATGCGGAAATGCTGCAAATCCGCGAGGAAATCAAAGCACTGCGGCAAAGCTACGAAGCGCGCATCGAGGCCCTGGAACAGCGTCTGCAGCGCGCCGAGGCCATGGCCGGCAAGGCAGAAAGCCGCGCCGCCCAAGCTGAATCTGCCACGGCACAAGCCGCATCCAGCACGCCGTCGAGCGCCGCCAGCGCGTTCAATCCCGCCATTTCGCTGATTCTGTCCGGCACCTACGCCAGCCTGTCACAAGACCCGGCAGATTACCGCATCACCGGCTTCATCCCCGGCGGCGAGATCGCCCCCGGCACGCGCGGCTTCAGCCTGGCAGAGTCCGAGCTGGTAGTAAGCGCCAGCATCGACCCGGATTTTTACGGCCACCTGACGCTTGCCCTGTCGCCGGAAAACACGCTGGGCGTGGAAGAGGCGGCGATCCAGACCACCACGCTGGGGCATGGCCTCACCGCCAAGGCCGGGCGCTTCTATTCCGGAATCGGCTACCTCAACGAACAGCACCCCCACTCCTGGGATTTCGTCGATGCCCCGCTCGCCTACAAGGCCTTCCTCGGCCGCCAGTATGGCAACGATGGCGTGCAGCTGAAATGGGTCGCCCCGGCGGACACCTTCCTCGAACTCGGCGCCGAGGCCGGGCGCGGCAGCAACTTCCCCGGCTCGGAGCTCAACAGGAACGGTATCGGCTCGTATGCCCTTTTCGCCCACCTGGGCGACGACATCGGGACCGGTCACAGCTGGCGCGCCGGCATCTCCTGGCTGCACAATACCGCCAAGGCGCGAGCGTTTGACGACCTCGACAATGCAGGCAACATGATCAGCAACTCGCTGGATGGCAGCAGCAAGCTGTGGCTGGCGGATTTCGTGTGGAAATGGGCGCCCGACGGCAATCCTGCCCAGCGCAACTTCAAGTTGCAGGGCGAATATTTCCGCCGCCAGGAGAGCGGCGACCTGACTTTCGACACGGCTGTCACCAATAGCATCGACCGCTACAGCGCCACCCAGTCCGGCTGGTATCTGCAAGGGGTTTACCAGTTCATGCCGCACTGGCGCGCAGGCCTGCGCGCCGACCGGCTCGACAGCGGCACGGTGGATTATGGCGCCTTCAACAGCGCGTACCTGAGCGCGCCTGATTACAGCCCATCGCGCAACAGTCTGATGGTCGATTATTCTCCCAGCGAATACAGCCGCCTGCGCCTGCAGCTGGCGCGGGACAAATCGCGCCAAGGCGTCACCGGCAACCAGATTTTCCTGCAATACATCATGAGCCTGGGCGCTCATGGAGCGCACAAATTTTAAGGACCGGTCATGAAAAACATGCTGAAAATCATAGTGCTGGCCAGCTTGAGCGCCTTTTCGCTGCCCGCGCTGGCTTCCCTCAACATCCTCGCCTGCGAACCCGAATGGGGCGCGCTCGCCACCGAGCTGGGCGGCGAGCGGGTGACGGTTTATAACGCCACCACCGCGCTGCAGGACCCGCACCAAATCCAGGCCAGGCCCAGCCTGCTCGCCCATGCCCGCAACGCGGACCTGCTTGCCTGCACCGGGGCGGAGCTTGAAGCCGGCTGGCTGCCGATCCTGCTGCGCCAGTCGGGCAATGCCAATATCCAGCCCGGCAGAGCGGGTTATTTCGAGGCTGCGGCCTATGTGCGGATGCTGGAAATCCCGGCCCGCCTCGACCGCGCCGAAGGGGACGTTCACGCCTCGGGCAATCCCCACATCCAGACCGATCCGCGCAACATCGCCCTGGTGGCGGATGCGCTGGCCAAGCGCCTGGGCCAGCTCGACCCCGCCAATGCCGCACACTATCAGGCGCGTCACAAAGCCTTTGCAGACAAATGGCAGGCCGCCATCCAGCGCTGGGAAAAACAGGCGGCCCCGCTCAAGGGCATGCCGGTGGTGGTGCAGCACAAGGCTTTTCCCTACCTCAGCCGCTGGCTGGGGCTGCATGAAATCGCGTCACTTGAACCCAAGCCCGGGGTCGAGCCCAGCAGCGGCCACCTGGGCGAGGTGCTGGCGCAAATCTCGCGCCAGCCGGTGAAGATGGTTCTGCGTGCGGCCTATCAGGACGGACGGTCTTCGGAATGGCTGGCCGAGCGGGCCAGAATCCACGCCGTGGCGCTGCCATTTACCGTCGGCGGCTCTGAGCAGGCGCGGGATCTGTTCGGCCTGTTCGACGACACCCTCCAGAAACTGCTGGCGGCCGCAAAATGAACATTGACCTGAACCTGCTGCTGCCTGCCTTCCTGGCCGGCCTGCTGGTGCTCGCCACCCATGTGCCCATGGGCATGCAGGTGCTGGCGCGGGGCATCGTGTTCATCGACCTCGCGGTGGCCCAGATCGCCGGGCTGGGGGTCATCACCGCGGACCGCCTGGGCTTCGAGCCGCAGGGCTGGGCTGTGCAGCTTTCCGCAGTGAGCGCCGCGCTGGCCGGGGCGGCCATCCTCAGCTTTACCGAGAAGCGCTGGCCGGAAGTGCAGGAAGCTCTGATCGGCACCCTGTTCGTGCTGGCGGCCAGCGGAGGAGCCTTGCTGCTGGCGGACAACCCGCACGGCGGCGAGCATCTCAAGGATCTGCTGGTAGGGCAGATCTTGTGGGTCAGCCCTGATCAATTATGGCCGGTGGCGCTGCTGACCGCGCTGCTGCTGGCCGCATGGGGACGCTGGCGGGATCGCCTGGGAAGTTTCGGGTTTTATGGGCTTTTCGCTTTCGCAGTAACGGCCTCGGTACAGTTGGCCGGCGTCTATCTGGTTTTTGCCAGCCTGGTCATTCCGGCGCTCGCCACGCGCCATTACCCCGGGCGCCTGCGCCTGGCCGCGGGTTATCTCTTGGGCGGCGCCAGTTATGCGGCAGGACTGGCATTTTCCGCCTGGACAGACCTGCCGCCAGGCGCCGTGATCGTCTGGACCATCGCCCTGCTGGGGACGCTGGTTTACTGGGGCGGGACAGATTCAGGCTTTTCCCTATTGAGCGACTCTCCCGATCGGGACTAGAATGTCCTGCTAATTCCCTAGATGACACCGTGTTTCCATTTTTTCGCAAATCCAAACAGGAAGAAACCGCCGCCACCAAGCCGGTGACCCCGGTTGCACCTGCCAAGCCCAAGGTACCCGAACCTGCGCCGCCGGTTGCAGCCGAAACTGCCGCGCCGCCACCTGCTGCTGCAACACAGATGCTGGCTGGCGACGAACTGGTGGTCTTCGAGGATATCAGCGCGGAGGCGGGGTCAATCGTGGAAGAGGCCGCCGTCTACTACGCCAACAATATGGCGGATCAGGCCGCCGCCTCCTTGAACCAGTATATTCAAGACAATCCAAGCAAAAAGGAAATGCAGCCGTGGCTGATGCTGTTTGACCTTTACCAGCTCACAAATCACAGCCAGGCATTCAACGAATTGTCGATGCAGTTTGTGGTCAAATTCGAGCGCTCCGCCCCGATCTGGAAGATGGCCGCCGCCCCTGCGCCGGCCAGAAAGGCCGACACGGCGCAAAAGGACCTGATCTCGCTAGGCATCCGTCTTGCCGCCGGCGCACAGATGGAAAAACTGTGCCTGCTGGCGCAGGGCGCCGGCGCTGCCAGGGTCGATGTGGGCGACATCTCTGCCTTGGAGGCGGGTGGCTGCAAGCTGATGCAGGAAGGCCTGCAAAGCTGCCGCAAGAAGGGCAAGAGCGTCCAGATCGAGGGCGTGGAGCGCCTGATCGAAACGCTGAAAAAACAGATCGCGGCCGGCGGCCACGGCGATGAGGACCGGCAGGCCTGGCTGCTGCTGTTCGAGCTTTATCAATGGCTGGGCAAGGAAGCGGAGTACGAAGACCTGGCGATTGAATATGCCGTCACCTTCGAAATCTCCCCTCCTGCGTGGGAAGCCATCAAGGCACCGCTGACAGTGACTCAGACGAAGCCCCAGCCTGCCCCCGCACAGGAAGCGGCAAGCGACGAAGCTTTTGTGCTCAATGGCGTGATCTCCGAGTCCAGCCAGGCGCGGCTGAATGAACTAATCAGCTATGCAGAAGACAAACAGGAAATTCGCATCAACATGGCCGGGGTCACGCGCGTGGATTTCGTGGCGGTTGGCAACTTCATGGGCACGCTGATCAATCTCACCCAGGCCGGCAAGAAAGTGCTGATTCTGGAAGCCAACGAAATGGTGCAGGCACTGTTTTACATGATGGGCATCCAGGAATTTGCCACCCTGATCCGCAAGAAGCCGCGTTGATGGCACCCTGGCAAGGCCGGGTATAATTCATTCTATTCAAGACATTCGCAGGAAAACTCAATGGAACAGTATCACGGCACCACCATTCTCTCCGTGCGCCGAGGCAGCAGCGTGGCCATGGGCGGCGACGGTCAGGTGACGCTGGGCAATATCGTGGTCAAGGCCACGGCGCGCAAGGTGCGCCGCCTCTATCATGACCGGATTCTGGCGGGTTTTGCCGGCGGCACGGCCGATGCCTTCACCCTGTTCGAACGCTTTGAAGCCAAGCTGGAAAAACATCAGGGCCACCTCCTGCGCTCCGCCGTCGAGCTGGCCAAGGACTGGCGCACCGACCGCATGCTGCGCCGCCTCGAAGCCATGCTGACGGTGGCCGACCGCGAGGCTTCCCTGATCATCACCGGCAACGGCGACGTGCTGGAGCCGGAGGACGGCCTGCTCGCCATCGGCAGCGGCGGCGCCTATGCCCAATCCGCAGCGCGCGCCCTGCTCGACCATACTGAATTTTCCGCTGCAGACGTCGTGAAAAAATCCCTCACCATCGCGGCGGATCTGTGCATCTATACCAACCAGAATCATATTATCGAAGTGCTGGATAAGTGAGCGGCAAGCGGGGAACGGTTAGCGGAAGAACCGTTCCCCGCTTCAACGCTTTTCTGCTAACCGCTAACTGCTAACTGCTAACTGTTTACCAAAATGTCCGAAATGTCCCCCCAGGAAATCGTCCACGAACTCGACAAGCACATCATCGGCCAGGATGCGGCCAAGCGCGCGGTCGCCATTGCGCTGCGCAACCGCTGGCGCCGCAGCCAGGTGGCGGAGCCGCTGCGCACCGAGATCACGCCCAAGAACATTCTCATGATAGGTCCCACAGGAGTGGGCAAGACCGAAATCGCGCGGCGTCTGGCGAAGCTGGCCAATGCGCCCTTCATCAAGGTGGAGGCCACCAAGTTCACCGAGGTGGGCTACGTCGGGCGTGACGTGGATTCCATCATTCGCGACCTGGTGGAAATTTCCATCAAGCAGACACGCGAAACAGAAACCCGCAAGGTGCAGTTCCGTGCCGAGGAACATGCCGAGGAAAGGATACTCGACGCGCTGCTGCCGCCCGCCCGCGACACCGGCTTTGGCAGTGACGCCGAAAAGGAAAGCGCGACCCGGCAGAAATTCCGCAAGATGCTGCGCGAGGGCCAGCTCGACGACAAGGAAATCGAGATCGAGCTGGCCGCCCCGCAGGCGCACATGGAAATCTTCGCCCCGCCCGGAATGGAAGATCTCACCTCGCAGATTCAGGGCATGTTCCAGAACATAGGCCAGACCCGCAGCAAGACGCGCAAGCTCACGATTCGGGATGCGATGAAGCAGGTCAGCGAGGAAGAAGCGCTGAAGCTGGTCAACGACGAGGAGCTGAAGCTCGCCGCGGTACGCAACGTGGAACAGAACGGCATCGTCTTTCTCGACGAAATCGACAAGATCACCAGCCGCTCCGACTCCACCGGCTCGGATGTCTCGCGCCAGGGAGTGCAGCGCGATCTGCTGCCGCTGGTCGAGGGCACCACCGTGACCACCAAGTACGGCATGATCAAGACCGACCACATCCTGTTCATCTGCAGCGGCGCGTTCCACCTCGCCAAGCCGTCAGACCTCGTGCCCGAGCTGCAGGGCCGCCTGCCCATTCGCGTCGAACTCACCAGCCTCTCAGTGAGCGATTTCGAACAGATCCTCACCAGCACCGACGCCTGTCTGACACGCCAGTATCAGGCGCTGCTGGAAACCGAGAATGTCAAGCTAGACTTCCGTCCAGAAGCCATCAAGCGCCTGGCCGAGATCGCCTTCGAAGTCAACGAGCGCACCGAAAACATCGGTGCCCGCCGCCTGCATACCGTGATGGAAAAACTGCTGGAAGAAATTTCCTTCGACGCTGCCCGCCATGGCGGTGAAGCCTTCACCATCGACGCGGCCTATGTGGACAGCCGCCTCAAGGAACTGGCGCGCAGCGAAGACCTGGCAAGGTACGTCCTGTAAGGGACCACTGATTATGCGGTCATTGCCCCTGAAGGGATTCCGGTCCACTACGAGCTGAAGCTCGTGTGGAATCGTATACTAGAAACGAAGTGACGAAGCAATCTCGCAACCCATTGAAAAACAAGATTGCTTCGCTACACTCGCAATGACATTGGACACTTGATCAGGGGTCCCTTATGGAACCCGTTGGATCAGGCGGCTTCCGGCTTTCTCGGCAAGCTGTCCTTGAATCCCTCTCCTGCCTTTAAAGGCGCAAATGCCTTGATCGCGGGGTCATAACCGTGCAGCTCACCTTGCTGCAGGTCGAAATACCAGCCATGGATTGAAAGATCGCCGGTGCTCACCCGCCTGGCGATCCAGGGGAAAGACAGTAAATTTTCAAGCGACTGCAGGATGGCGGCCTGCTCGCAGGCATGGGACTGACGATCGAGGGTTTCATGCGGCAACTCCCGCCGCACTTTCTCGCGCACCGGCGCGGCCATGCTCACCCATTTGGCAACATATTCCGAGCCTTCGCACTCACCGGCATCCCGCATCAGTGCGCGGATACCCCCGCACTGCGAATGCCCCAGCACGATAATGTGTTCGACATTAAGCTGGCACACGGCAAATTCCAGAGCAGCGCTGACGCCATGATAACCGCCGCCGGATTCCCGCGGAGGCACGAGGTTGGCGACGTTGCGCACCACAAAAATGTCGCCTGGATCACTGCCCGTCAAAATGGCCGGGTCGACTCTGGAGTCGCAACAGGCCACCACCAGCGCACGCGGGTTCTGGCCATGTTTCAGCTGTTCGTATAAATTGCGGTCCTTGCCGAAATAGTTGCCCTGAAAGCGTTTGAAACCCGAGATGAATTTCTCAATATCCGACATTTGGTAATTCCCCTGATTGAACCAACGGCAGCTGGCGCGCTTGGGAAAAGCGCCGCAACCAATTCACGCGGACATCGCAGCCGTCATACATTGAGGCGATGTCCCTTTAATCAGGAGAGATTATAGTTTAATTTATGGTTTCATAAATACATTCTATTGTTTGATCCGTTTTTCTTGCCTGAAACTGGATGCTGCATTTAATCGGGCCCAAAAGGAGAAAATCATGCGCTCCACCATCGCTTTGCTGACCTTGGCCGTGCTTTCATTAACCGCCCCGGCGGCGTATTCCGATACCCGCATGGATGTCGGCGCATCCTTCGTCAACGGGGACATGAGCGGTTTTTACTTCGCTCTGGGCGACTATTACCGCGTCCCTGAACGCGAGGTCATGTTCATCCACGAGCGGCGCATCCCGGATTACGACATCCCGGTTGTGCTGTTCATTGCCCAACGGGCGCGCGTCGCCCCCGGCGTCATCATGGATCTGAGGCTGTCCGGCAGAAGCTGGATGGACATCACGCTACATTTCGGCCTCGGCCCCGACATCTATTACGTTCCCGTCAGAGAAGTCTATGGCCCGCCCTATGGCCATGCCTATGGACACTTCAAGAACAGGCATCGCAAGGACTGGCACAAGATCCGCCTCTCAGACCACGAAGTGGCCGACATGGTAAATCTGCGCTTCATGTCCGAGCACTATGGCCGCCCCCCCGAGGAAGTCATGCGCATGCGCTCCGGCGGCAAGAGCTTTGCCGTGATCAATGACGAGTTCCGCCGCGGCAAGCCGGGCAAGGAAAGCCGTGAGCGTGAGCAATACCAGGACCGGCGCATGGATCGCCGCCAGGAGCAGCGGCAAGATCAGCGCCAGGATGCCCGTCAGGACCGGCGCATGGAACAGCGCGAAACCAGGGAACAGCGCAGCCGCCAGGATGCCGGGCCTGAAGAGCGTGCGCAGCGCGGCAGGAAAGATCAGGAACCCGGCAGGGAGGGCAAAGGCCAGGGCAGGGATAACGGTGACGGCCATCCAGGCAAGGGGCGGGGGCGCGACTAGGCGCGCCTCCTTACTGACTTTGGATTAAGCAGATGAAATTCGTGGATCTGGCCATGGGCCAGCAATTCGAGCTGGAGGGCGAGGTTTACGTGCGGACCGGCCCGCTTGTTGCCTCCCATGCCGGGAGCGGCAAGCAGCGCTTCATGGCCCGCTACATGATGGTCAGGCCAACAGGCGTGGCGCCAGCCGAAGGACCGCGCAAGCCGGACCTGCTTTCATCGGATGCGGTAAACAGCGCCTTTGAAATTTATCATGGCCATTGCCTGGGCATACTTGGGCAACTCCGTCCCGAGTTGCCCCCTGACCGGCTAAGCTCCATCCTCACCCAGCTTGACCTGGCCCGCCAGGCCTTTCTGGACGCCCTGAACGAAAAGCAATCCTGACCCCTCCCCTGACAAGGGAAGGGGTTAAAAGCCTCGCTGCGCGGCGTTTTTCATTTTTGCGGCAAGCCCGGCGAACTTCCTATTGCGCTTCTTCCAGCGCCATTTCCAGCTCCAGCCAGCTTTCCTCCAGTTGCCCAACCCGCGCTTCCAGCGCTTCCCGCCTTTGATTCAGGTCCCCCACCAGCGCGGGATCGGGATTCTGATAGAGCGCGGGATCCGCAAGCTGCCCATTGACCCCGGCCAGCTCGTCCTGCGCCTGATGGAGCTCGGCTTCGAGCTTGCCCTGTTTCGAGAGCAGCGCCTTTTTGCGCGGGGCGTTCTCGCGCCGCGGCTTTTCCGCAGCTGCCGGCGCTGCCGGCGCGCTCTCCGTCTGGCGGCGCGCTTCCACCCAGGAACGGTAATCCTCCAGGTCGCCGTCAAACAGTTTTGCCGTGCCATCCGCCACCAGCCACAAATCATCCGCCGTGGCGCGGATCAGGCTGCGGTCGTGGGACACCAGCACCATCGCCCCGCCATATTCCTCCAGCGCCAGGGTCAGCGCATCGCGCATGTCGAGATCGAGATGGTTGGTCGGCTCGTCCAGCAGCAGAAGATGCGGCTTCTGCCATGCCAGCAGGCCCAGTGCAAGGCGGCTTTTCTCGCCGCCCGAGAAGGTGGCCACCGGGCGGTCTTCGCGCTCTCCCGCCAAACCGAAACGGCCCAGGAAATTGCGCAAGTCCTGCGTCGTTGCCTGCGGCGCAATCCTGGCCAGATGTTCCAGCGGGGTGGCGGCGCTGTCGAGATGCTCGAGCTGATGCTGGGCGAAATAGCCGATGCGCAGCCCGGGCGCGGCTTCGCGGCTGCCCGCCGAGGGCTGCAGCTCGCCCGCCAGCAGCTTGATCAGGGTGGACTTGCCCGCCCCGTTGGGGCCCAAGAGGGCTATGCGCGCGCCGGAGCGCATCACCAGGTTGAGGTTTTCCAGCAGCACCTTGCCGCCATAGCCGCAACTGGCTTTCTCCAGCCTGAGCAGGGTGTCGGGACTGCGTTCCGGCGCTTCGATTTCCAGCTCGAAATGGCCATGATCCACGTGCGCCGGGGCGATGCGTTCCAGCCGCTCCAGCGCCTTGACGCGGCTCTGCGCCTGCTTGGCCTTGGTCGCCTTGGCGCGGAAGCGGCGGATGAAATCCTCAAGATGCGCGATCTTCGCCTGCTGCTGCGCAAAGGCCTGATTCTGCTGCACCGCGCGCTCGGCCCGGGCACGCTCGAAATCGTCATAGCTGCCGGCATAGAGATCGATGATCTGGTCGTGCACATGGGCGATTCGGTTGACGCAAGCGTTGAGAAATTCGCGGTCGTGGGACACCAGCAGCACGCTGCCGGGGTAGCGCGCGAGATATTGCTCCAGCCACAGGATGGCTTCGAGGTCGAGGTGGTTGGTGGGTTCGTCGAGCAGCAGCAGATCGGCGCGGCGCATCAGCGCGCGCGCCAGGTTGAGGCGCATGCGCCAGCCGCCGGAGAAGCTGTTCACGGGGCGCGTCAGCTGATCGTTGGAAAAACCCAGGCCATTCAGCAGTTGCGCGGCGCGGGACGGCGCGGCGTAGCCCTCGATGGCCTCGAAGCGGTGCTGGGCCTCGAACCATCCGGCATCATGGACCTCGCGCGCCAAAACCTGCTCCAGCTGGCGCAGCTCGCTGTCGCCGTCGAGCACGAACTCCAGCGCGGCGCGCCCGGAGTTGCCGATTTCCTGCTCCACGAAGGCCAGGGTCTTGCCCTGCTGGAAAGCGATCTCGCCGCCATCGGGCCGGATCTCGCCGCGGATCAGGCGGAACAGGGTGGACTTGCCGCAGCCGTTCTTGCCCACCAGGCCGACGCGCTGGCTGGCAAAGATCTGCAGGCTGGCATTCTGCAGCAGCGGGGTGCCGCTCTGGAAATAAATCAGGTTCTGGATCGATAACATGGCGCAATCATAGCAGAATGGGCTACGATGCCGCCCCGCGAGCATTAAAGGAGCGAGGATCATGAACAAAATCTACGTCTGGGATCTGCCGACCCGGCTGTTCCACTGGGGCCTGGTTGCGCTGGTGGCTTTTCAGTGGCTGAGCGGCGAATTTGAAGACGAACTGCTGGAGTTTCACCTCCTGGGCGGTTATGCCATTCTCGCCCTGGTGGCCTTCCGCCTGCTGTGGGGCTTTGTTGGCGGACAATACGCGCGTTTCGGCAATTTCCTGCGCGGCGTGGGGCCGACACTGGAATACGCCCGCGCCCTGCGCGCCAAAACCGCCCCGCGTTATCTCGGCCACAACCCGCTGGGCGGCTGGATGATCGTGGCATTGCTCGCCATGCTCGCGCTGCAGGGCGTCACCGGCCTGTTCGCCAGCGACGAGGTGTTGGGCGGCGGGCCGCTGCGGCATCTGGTGTCAGAACGGCTTGGCGAAATACTGACGGAACTCCATGAAGGCAGCTTCAATGTGCTGATCATGCTGGTAGTGGTGCATGTCGCTTCGATCCTGGCGCACCGGCTGTTCAAGGGCGAAGACCTGGTGCGGCCGATGCTGACGGGTTACAAGGAATCTGGCGAAGAAGCGAAGAAGCAGTAGCCGCTTCTTACTCGCGCACCGGGTGCTTGCCCAGCTTGCGTTGCAGGGTGCGGCGGTGCATCTTGAGGGCCCGCGCGGTGGCCGAGATATTGCCCTGGTGCTCCGCCAGCACGCGCTGGATATGTTCCCATTCGAGGCGGTCCACGGATAGCGGCTGGGGCGTGACCGGGACTTCCTCGTCACCGCCCTCGCGCTCGAACGCCGCAATGACCTGGTCCGCATCGGCCGGTTTGGCGAGATAGTGGGTGGCGCCCAGCTTGATCGCCTCCACCGCAGTGGCAATGCTGGCGAAGCCGGTCAGCATCACAATGCGCGTTTCCTCGTCCAGCTCCTTGAGCCGTTTGACCAGCGCGAGGCCGGACGGGCCGGGCATTTTCAGGTCCACCACAGCGAATTCGGGCGGACTGGATTCAGCCAGGGAGAGCGCCGTCTCCACCTCGTGCGCCACCGTCACATCGAAGCCGCGCCGCGTCAGCGCCTTCTTCAGCACGCGGCAGAAGATTTCGTCATCATCCACCAGCAACAGGCTGGGATGGTCGTCCTGGGATTGAGTTTCGTTCGTCATGGTTTGATCAGCAGTTTGGTCAGGGGTAAAGATATCCGGGTAAGCACGCCGCCGCCTTCACGGTTGGTCAGCATCACTTTGCCGCCAAAGCGCTCGATGGTGGCGTTGGCGAGAAACAGCCCGATGCCGAAGCCATGGCCCTTGGTGGTGAAGAAAGGCTGTCCAGCGCGCTGTTGCACCTCTGGGGCGAGGCCCGGCCCGCGATCGCGGATTTCCAGCTGCAGCTCGCCGCCCTGCCAGCGGCCAAGGATTTCCACGCTCTTGGGCGAGGCATCGGCGGCATTGTTGAGCAGATTGAGCAAGGCCTGCGTCAGGGTCTGGTCGGCGATGATCCGGGGCGCGGGGAGGGCGCCCTGCCACTCGGCTTTCACCGCCACGCCCGGCCGGACCAGCTGCCACTTCTCGAGCAGGCCGTCGAAATAATGATTCAGCGGCTCTGCCGCCGCTTCTTCGGCCCGCCCCTGCCCGGCTGCGGCGAGCATGTTGGAGAGGATGTGTTTGCAGCTGTCCACCTGCTGCCGCAGCAGGCGCAAATCTTCCACCAGCGCCGCTTCTCCGGCATAGTCCTGCTGCAGTTCGGTGGCCACCACCGCCATGGTCGCCAGAGGCGTCCCCAGTTCATGGGCTGCCCCGGCCGCCAGCGTTCCCAGCGCCACGATGCGCTCGTTGCGCAGGGTCTCCTCGCGCGCTGCGGCAAGCTGCCGGTCGCGGTCCTTGATGGTAGCGGCCATGCGCACCACGAAAAATGCGATGAGGAAGGCGGAAAGGACAAAAGTCAGCCACATGCCGGTAAGGTGCAGATAGATCGCGGTGCTGAAATCGCCGCTTTTCGGCATGAGCGGATAGTAATTGAACATCAGCAGGGTATAGCAACTGGCCGTCAGCAAAGCCATGGCCCAGGTATAGGCTGCCGGAAGGGTGATGGCGGCGATGACCAGAGGCACCAGATAGAACGAGACCAGCGGATTGGTCGAGCCGCCGCAGTAGAACAGCAGCACGGTAATGGCAATGACGTCCACCAGCAATTGGGCGAAGAACTCTCCATCCGCCACCGGCCAGACCTGGCGCAGGCGCCACCAGGTAAACAGGTTCACCAGCGCAAGCAATCCTGTCACCGCCGCAATGGGCAGCAGCGGCAAGGGCAGTTCCAGCACGCGCCGGGCCAGCACGATCGCCAGCAACAAGCCGCCGATCTCGATGCTGCGCAGCAGGAAAATGCGCCGCAAATTGCTGGTGGGGAGCGCCGTCATGGATGCGCCAGGTCCGAACATGCATTCAAGTCCGCCAATAAACCCATGGATTGTAATCTCAACCCGCCGCCTTGTGGCCTGCGGCAAATCGTCACGCACCCAATCGCGGCAGGAACGGCCCTATTCCCGTACCGGGTGCTTGGCCAGCTTGCGCTGCAGAGTGCGGCGGTGCATGTTGAGCGACCTGGCGGTAGCGGAGATGTTGTTCTCGTTCTCCGCCAGCACTTTCTGGATATGCTCCCATTTCAAGCGATCAACCGATATGGGCAGCGATGACACGGGCGCATTCGCATTGCCGCCATCACGATGCAGGGCGGCGACGATTTCATCCGCATCGGCAGGCTTGGCGAGGTAATGCGTCGCGCCCAGCCTGATCGCTCCCACCGCGGTGGCAATGCTGGCGAACCCGGTCAGCATCACGATACGGATATTCCCTTTCAACCCCTTCAAATATTTGATCAGTTCCAATCCCGAATGCACCGGCAGTTTGAGATCCACCACGGCATAATCCGGCGGATCGGCCTCGGCCAGCATTATGGCCGAATCCACGTCGCACGCCTGGATGACACGGAAACCACGCCTGGCCAGTGCGCGCGCCATCACGCGGCTGAAGGTCTTGTCGTCGTCCACCAGCAATAGACGGGGGCCATCTTGTTTTTCTGCTTCAAGCTGCATTTGAATCCAATTGGGTTAATTAAACCAGGCTGCCGACAGCGTCACTGCCGAATAGTGTTAACAAATTGTAATCGCAAGTCAGCGCGATACCAGCGCGATAAATTGTCGCGCGCGGCCTCACGACACATTTCACCCCACCCAAACCGGCCTAAGATAGGCCGCCTGAAAATCCTTAACAAAAATGAACGGGAGCATGCTCATGGAAAACCCATGCAGGTTTTCGTCTGTCCGCGCAGACAGCGAGCTGGCTTCCTGGCCCGTTAAATGGGTCCGGGCGCTACGCGGCAAACCGCTTGTGCGCCATCTCTCCATCGTGCTTCTGCTCAAGATCGCCCTGCTTTGGCTGCTGTGGGCCGCCTTCGTCAGCGGCCAGCGCGTCGGAATTGACCCCGCGCATATGGCTAGCCGCCTCTCCCTATCCCCTTTTTTTCCCGTTTCAATAGGAGGTAACAATGATCGACCCGTCCGTTGTTGATCTGTCGCGGCTGCAATTCGCCGCGACGGCCCTGTATCACTTTCTCTTCGTGCCGCTGACGCTGGGGCTGTCGTGGCTGCTGGTGGCGATGGAGGCGGCCTACGTGATGAGCGGCAGGCCCATCTACAAGGAGATGACCCGTTTCTGGGGCAAGCTCTACGGCATCAACTTCGCCCTTGGCGTCACCACCGGGCTGACCATGGAATTCCAGTTCGGCACCAACTGGGCCTATTACTCCCATTACGTGGGCGACATCTTCGGCGCGCCGCTGGCCATCGAGGGACTGATGGCCTTTTTCCTGGAATCCACCATGGCGGGGCTGTTTTTTTTCGGCTGGGACCGGCTCTCCAAGGCGGGTCATTTGGCCGTCACCGCCCTCATGGCGCTGGCCACCAACCTCTCCGCCGTGCTCATCCTGATCGCCAACGGCTGGATGCAGGACCCTGTGGGCTCGGCCTTCAATCCCGTCACCATGCGCATGGAGCTGCAGGATTTCTGGGCGCTGGTGTTCAATCCGGCGGCTCAGGCCAAGTTCGTGCACACCGTCTCCGCGGGTTATGTCACCGGCTCCATCTTCGTGCTGGCAATCTCCTCCTGGTACCTGATGAAGGGCCGGCACCTGGAATTCGCGCGCCGCTCCTTCCGCATCGCCGCCGCCTTCGGCCTGGCCTCGGCGCTTTCCGTCATCGTGCTGGGGGACGAATCCGGTTATGCAGTGTCCGAAAGCCAGAAATCCAAACTGGCCGCCATCGAGGCCATGTGGGAAAGCGAGCCCGCACCCGCCGCCTTCAATCTGCTGGCCTGGCCCAACGAGGAAAAGCAGTCCAACGACTGGGAAGTGCGCATCCCCTACGTGCTGGGGCTGATCGCCACCCGCTCGACCGGCGAGGTGCTGCCGGGCATCCGCGAGATCCGCGCGGAAAACAGGCAACGCATCGTCTCCGGCATCGAGGCCGTCACCGCCCTGGAAGCCATGCGCAAAAACCCGCAGGACGAAGCCGCGCGCGCCCGCTTCGGGGAGCACGAGAAGGACATGGGTTATGGCCTGCTGGTCAAGAAATACACCGAGCGGGCAAGCGAAGCCACGCCCCAGATGATCGGCCAGGCCGCGCAGGATTCGGTGCCCAGGGTCGCGCCGCTGTTCTGGACTTTCCGCGGCATGGTGCTGATCGCCTTCTCCATGCTGGCGCTGTTCGCGTTCTCGTTCTGGCATAGCGCCAGGGGCAGTTTCGAAAGCAAGCCGTGGCTCCTGAAATGGGCCTTCTGGTCGCTGCCCCTGCCCTGGCTTGCCTGCCACCTGGGCTGGATCGTCGCCGAATACGGCCGGCAGCCCTGGACGGTGCATGGCATGCTGCCCACCCACCTGTCCGCGTCCTCCCTCTCGGCGGCCAGCCTGTGGGGATCGCTGGCAGGCTTTCTGGGTTTTTACACCCTGCTGCTCATCGCCGAGATGTTTTTGATGTTCAAGTACGCCCGGCGCGGTCCGGACGGCCATGACGAACCCGCCGCCACGCTGAACATGGCCAACGCATAAAAGGAAACGAAATCATGCTGGATTACGAAACACTGAAACTCATCTGGTGGCTGCTGGTGGGCGTTCTGCTCATCGGCTTCGCCATCATGGACGGCCACGACATGGGGGTGGGCATGCTGCTCCCGTTCCTGGGAAAAAACGATGTCGAACGGCGCGTGATGATCAACGCCGTCGCGCCCCACTGGGACGGCAACCAGGTGTGGTTCATCACCGCCGGGGGCGCCATCTTCGCCGCCTGGCCCTTCGTCTACGCCACTGCATTTTCTGGCATGTACTGGGCCCTGCTTCTGGTGCTGTTCGCCCTGTTCTTCCGCCCGGTGGGCTTCGATTACCGCTCCAAGCTGCCCGATCCGGCATGGCGCAATTTCTGGGACTGGGGTCTGTTTGCCGGCAGCGCCGTGCCTTCACTGGTGTTCGGCGTGGCCTTCGGCAACCTCCTGCAGGGCGTGCCGTTCCACTTCGACGAGTCAATGCGCTCGTTTTACACCGGCAGCTTCTGGGCGCTGCTCAACCCCTTAGCCCTGCTGACCGGGGTGGTAAGTTTATCCATGCTCGCCCTGCAAGGCGCCACCTTCCTTGCGCACCGCACGGAAGGCGATTTGCAGGCACGCGCCCAAAAAGCCGCCACGCTGTCCGGTGTGCTGCTGATTGCGGGATTCGCGGCCGCGGGCGTGTGGGTATCCGGCATGGATGGCTATGCGATAACCTCGGCCATCGACGCCAATGTGGCTTTGAACCCGCTGATGAAGGAAGTTGCCCGCGTTCCCGGCGGCTGGCTCGCCAACTACGGCAAAATCCCGCTGCTGTGGCTGGTTCCCGCCATCGGCCTGGGAGGCGCACTGATCGCCGTCCTCATGGTGCGCTCGGACAGGACACTGCTGGCTTTCGCCGGCTCGTCGCTGGCCTGTCTTGGCATCATCGGCACCGCCGGGGTATCCCTGTTCCCCTTCATCATGCCGTCGTCCTCCAGCCCACGCTCCAGCCTCACCGCCTGGGATGCCACCTCCAGCCACTACACCCTGGGGGTGATGTTCTGGGTAGCGCTGATCTTCACCCCCATCGTGCTGGGCTATACCGGCTGGGCCTACCGGGTGATGCGCGGCAAGCTGACCGGCGACTACATCCGCGCCAACGACAAGGTTCTTTACTGAGAAAGGAGTCAAATCATGTGGTATTTCACTTGGGTTCTGGGCTTGGGCTTCGCTGTATTCTTCGCCGTGATCAATGTCCTGTGGCTCGAATCAAGGGATGGCCGGGAGCGGGAATAGCATTGAGGCACTGAACGCAGCAACGATGGCCGGAGGAGTTTCACAAGTCAGGGCTCCTCCGCCCGTATTCACCCCCCGGCAAACCATCACCATCCTGGCAGGCTGCCTTGCGGCCCGCGGCAGCTTGCCGCGCGACATCAGGTCACATTTTGCCTTTACCCCAATCCCGCTATGATTTCAGCATACCGATCAACCTTCACAGATTAAGGAGATAGCCAAAATGATCCCGGCCCGCCTTGCCCGCCTGCTTGCCTTTGCACCATTTCTGCTCGCTCTGGGCGCAACAGCCGCCCATGCCGGCACCGAAGAGGATTTTGACCGCGGCGCCGCGGCGCACCGGCAACAGGATTACAAAACCGCCTTCAAAATCTGGCTGGTCCTGGCCGAAAAAGGGCAGGTGGATGCCCAGTACAACGTGGCGCGCATGCTGCAGGACGGCGATGGCACGGCACAGAATCCTGTCGAGGCCATGAAATGGTACCGCAAGGCGGCTGAGCAGGGCGACCAGGAATCCCAGTACTACCTCGGCCTGATGTATCTGCGCGGTGAAGGCGTGGCCGCGAATGAAGCGGAAGCGCAAAAATGGTTCGCCATGAACCGCAAGCATCACACCATGCATCACAACCACGCACAGTGGGAGAAATGGCAGCGGCAACTGGCGGAGATGAACTGGGGCATGCTGCGCCAATAACTCACCCTATAGCAAAAACCTGCCCGCAGGAAAATGATTCAGATCAAGTTTTCTTAATATCACCCCCTCAATCCCGGCAAAAACATGCGGTCTGTTGCCGCGCGGCAATAGGCCGCATGTTTTCCGGGAACTTTCACATTTAACATACGGCTCTTGAATTAAGGACATGGACATCCTGGAAACAGGATGCCGTTTTCAGGGAGAAGAAAATGCTAAATGTGAAACCAATCAGCCGCATCGTCGCCGTTCTTTGTGCCGGAGCCATGGGAGGTGCCTTTGCCGACACCATTCCAGGCGTGGCGCAGAAAATGGATGAAGTGGTTGTCACCTCGACCACCATCGATGACCGCTTTGCTTCCAAGCGCGACGAGCCATCCAGCGTCCACGTAATCAGCGGCCAGACGGTGGATGAGAAACGGCCGGAAAACATGATCCAGATTCTCCAGTCCATTCCCGGCGTTACAGCTGATCTTTCCAGTGGCGACGAGATCAAGATCAAGCTGCGCGGCATCGAGAATCAGCGCTATATGGGCGAAAAGCCGGGGGTGGCGATTGTGATCGACGGGGTGCCGGTATTCGAACGCACCGGCAAGGTCAACATCGATCTCGACAACATCGAATCCATCAGGGTTATCAAGGGCGGCGCCTCCTAC
This sequence comes from Nitrosomonadales bacterium, assembly GCA_003104895.1. Lineage (GTDB taxonomy): Bacteria > Pseudomonadota > Gammaproteobacteria > Burkholderiales > Sulfuricellaceae > Sulfurimicrobium. The sequence continues at coordinate 2,750 of PQAG01000056.1, read as the reverse complement.
CTGTTCGGCGAGGACGCCCTGGTCGGCGCGGTGATCATTACCACCAAGCGTGGCGCCAAATACAAAGGCCTTACCTTCGGCGCCGATGCCGGCGCCTACGGCTACAACCGGCAACTCGCACGGGCCGGTTTTGCCAACGACTGGGGTAGCGGCCATATTCAGGTTACCGAGCGACAAAGCGATGATTACTACTGGCAGTCTGGCTACAAGACCAGCTACATGGACGGGAATCTGCGCATGTTTCTGTCGGACACTTCGGATTTGACCTTCGGGTTTGAAAAATCCGGCCGCCTCAAGGACAAGCACGGTTCGGTGAAAGGCGCGACCCAGGCGGAACTCGACCCGACGGGGTCCATCGGCCGGGACTACACCCGGAAATATGATGTCGAACTGCAGAAGCTGAATATGACCTATTCGAACGATCTGACCGCAACCAGCAACATTCTGGCAATGGCCTATGAATACCGCGACCATACTTCCTTTTGGTCCTCGCCCCAGCGGGTGGCTGCGAATGGCCAGGCAATCAGCGATTCCAGCCCGGGCGGACAGGAGCTCTATACCACCAACAATGACTATCACCAGATCCAGCGAGGAATGAAGGGTGAATGGCGTGCATCGTCTGGCGGGCTGGGCTGGCTGACGGGCGTGGATCTGCGGCGCAACAAATATGAGAACTTCAACACGGCCAGGGTGGATTACTGTACCAAGGTGGACTTCTCCTTCCCTTATACCTGCTCGGCGGCCAACCTAGTGAAGGCCGGGGAAGTATTTACCGATAGCGTCACGGACGAGGCCGTCAATGCCATTTATGGCGAATTGAAATTTGTGCCTGCGCCACGCTGGACGCTGACGGCGAATGGACGCTATGACAACCTTGCCCTGGATTATGCGACTGACAAAACCCGTGAGATCACCACGCCCTTCACGCGCAGCAAATCCTTCAATGTAACGTCATGGCGCGGAGGTGCAAATTACGCCGTGAGCAACGACATGGACCTCTTCGGCAACATTTCCACAGGTTTCCGCGCACCCACGGCCGAGCAACTCTATAACGGCAGCATCTCGCCGACCAGCACCAAGGTGGCAAATAACGAAAATCTCCGCCCGGAACAGGCAATCAACATGGAGCTGGGGGCCAGGTCAAGAACCAGTCTGTTCGGAATTCCAATCGAGGTCGAGTCCGCCGTGTACCAGGTTGACCGCAAGGACTACATCATGAGCACCGTCGGCCAGTACAGCACCTCCACGACGACGGCCCAGGAAATGTACGACAACATCGGCGGCGTGCGCAATCGCGGTTTCGAGCTGTCCCTGAAGAGCGACCGCAAGCGCGAGTACACCCTGGATATGGCCTACAGCTATATCCGGGCGATTTTCACCGACTACGAGAATTATTATCAAACCCTGGGCAGCCCCTATGTCCCCAGCCCGACCCTCGCGCATTTCAATAACACCGGCAAATCGGTGCCGCGAGTGCCACGTCACAGCCTGAACACGACAGCAGGCTGGCAGCCCAATGAGCGGTTCCGTTTGGCTCTTGAAATGGATGCCAAATCCTGGTCATGGGCCGATGAAATCAATCAGGAGAAACAGCCCGGGCGCACGCTGTTCCATCTGCATGCCAACTATGACATCAGGGATAAAGGGCCGCTGGGAGCCAAATGGTCTCTGTTCGCAAGAGTAGACAACCTGTTCGACCGAAAATACTGGTCCATTGCCCGCGGCACCAACGATGCGGCTGATTACCTGACCGGTAATTACGACAAAGTCTACAACGCCAATGACTTGTCGATTGTCGTCGGCAGGCCCCGCTCCTGGACAGCAGGCGTGTCCGCAACCTTCTAATCGGCTATCGGAAATAATCATGCATATTCATGTGAGCATTTTCCTGGCTGCATCCCTGATGGCGCCATTAAGCATGGCGACGGCCGACGATAATTCAGGCGCCAAGCGCTCGATCCAGGCACCCTTCGGCATGGCCGTTGATCACCAGCACCATGCTCATGGTGTTGCGCAGCCTCCGGCTGGCAGAGTGGAGCCGACGGCGGCACCCGAACAGGGCAAGCGGCGGGGCCGCGGCTGGACGGAATACCCGCTGATCACGCCGGTGATGCGCCGCGGAGAGCGTGACCGGATGAGCGCGGGCCTGGCGGCGAAAAATATTGAAGTGGCAGCTTTCGAGGTTTTCGCTCCGGACCCCAGGGCTAAAGGCGCACGCCGGCAGGTACCGCTTGCCCCCGAGGGCACTGCAATCAAGGCGCTGCCAAAACTTGGCAACTACTACTGGGTCACTGCCCGGCAGGAGACAGAGGATCAGGTCATGGTGGCCTCTACCCCCTACTACTTCGGCGAGCCAGGACCAGCGCCAACCAGGCTGCTGCTTGAGCAGAAGCACGAGCTGGAAATCATCCCCCAGCCTCTCCCGCGCGAGCATGGCGCCTGGCGCGAGAGCGAGAAGTGGCAATTTCTGCTGCGCTTCAACGGCCAGCCGCTGGCAAAAAATGAAGTCAGGATGGAAACCGAGTTCGGCACCAAGACTACCTTCGTCAGCGACGAAAAAGGCATGGTGACGGTTCTTTTCCCGCGCGACTTCAAGCTGGACGAAAAAAAACCGGAACAGGGCGGTCACGACCATGGCCCGCGCCGGGCCAAGTTCGTGCTGGCAGCGGAGCATGACGATGGCGGCAAGCACTATCTGAGCGCATTCAACTACACCTATTCGGCCGATGTAGAGCGCGGCAGGAATTTAC
>PQAG01000055.1 GCA_003104895.1 Nitrosomonadales bacterium | reverse complement strand
AGCGCCTGGGCCATTTCGCGCCCATCGGCAACAGCCTTCACTTCAAAGCCCTGCTCGTTCAGATAGCGCTGCAGCAGTTCGCGGATGCGTGCGTCGTCATCAATCAGTAGAATGCGGGTAGGCGTGTTCATGGCGGCTATATTAACCGGCAGAGCCGGGCAAAATGTATAAAAATGTTGCAAAGCCGCCGTCTGAAATAATTTGTTACAAACTGCCGTGTTTCACAAACAACCTGTTTACACCTGGCCCCTACGATGGCACCAACGCTTGCAACAACCCAAGCGTAGCAGCCCAACCGGATAAACAAGGAAATCGCCATGAACAAGACTATTGCCACCATGATTACCCTGAGCCTGGCCGCCCTGGCGGCCCAATCCGCCCTGGCCGAGCCGGGTAGCGCCCGCGACCGCCAGCGCATGGAGCATCGGCACGAGATGGCCGCAGAACATCGCGCACAAAACCGCGACCCCAGGGTCAATCGGCGCCAGTTCAATCAGCATGAGCGCATCGAACAGGGCGTGCGCTCCGGCGAATTGACCCGGGGAGAGACCCGGCAACTGGCTGCCGAACAGCGTGCGATTCGCCAGGAAGAGCGGCGCTACAAATCGGACGGGGTCATGACCAGGGACGAACGCAAGGATCTGCACCAGGATCTGAATGCGGCCAGCAGGAACATCTATAACGAAAAGCATGACGCAGAAACGCGTTAATGTGAAACTCGCGAAGCGAGCCTTTGTCCCTCTTCTCGCCGGATCGAGCAGCAGCCCTCYCCCGCTCGCGGGAGAGGGAACAATTGCCCTCTCTCCCTCTTGGAAAGAGCTGGAGAGAGGGAACAGCCGCCGGTTTTCAGGAATGCCGACATGAGAACATCTGTTCCATTTCCATCGTTGCCGCTCATCGCGGCCGCCTGGATCATGCTTTGCCCGCCCGCTCTTGCCGAACCGCCCCGGGATCTGGATCACGAGCGCGCGCTGCCGGGACAGATTGAACGACTGAAAAACATGCCCCCCGAAGAACGCCGCATGGAACGCGAAAGAATGCGCACCCGATGGCAACAGATAGACCCGCAGGAGCGCGCCGCCAGACGTGAAGCGCTGCGCGAGCGCTGGCAGCGCATGAGCCCGGAAGAGCGCGCCGCCATCCGGCAAAGGCTGGGCGAACGCGCTCAAAACATCCCTCCTGAGGAACGGGCAGCAAAGCGCCGGGAACTCCGCGAACGCTGGCAGCGCATGAGCCCGGAAGAACGCCAGCGCCTGCGCCAGGATTTTGAGCGCGCTGGCCGCCCATAATTTGTATTACCACCAACTGCAGATTATAATACTTGCCCTTTGTCCCTGTTCTGAGGGGAGCTTCATGCAACGAACCATGCTCAAATCGAAATTGCATCGCGTCACGGTCACCCACTCCGAGCTTCATTACGAGGGTTCCTGCGCGATCGACGAGACCTTGCTGGAAGCCGCCGACATTCGCGAATACCAGCAGATCGAGATCTACAACATCACCAATGGCGAGCGCTTCACCACCTACGCCATCCGCGCCCAGCGCGATTCCGGCGTGATTTCGGTCAACGGCGCCGCCGCACACAAGGCCAACCCCGGCGACATGATCATCATCGCCACCTACGCCGTGTACAACGAGCTGGAATTGCAGAAATTCCAGCCCGAGCTGGTATACGTGGACGCACGCAACCGCATCATCGACAGACGCAGGGAAATCCCGGTGCAGGCAGCCTGAAAAACCTGCCTGAAAAATGGAAAAGGGCAGCCTGTTTTCAGGCTGCCCTTTTTATTTGGTGCGGGAGCCGGAATCGAACCGGCACGCTGTCGCCAGCGCGGGATTTTGAGTCCCTTCCGGGCCCCTTTGCCCATGCGGTTTCCAGGGCTGCTCTTAAATAAAATCAACAGGTTGGCTTACCCATAGTTCCCTTGGTTTACCGCAAGTTGCCGCACTTAGTGCGGCAAAATTGCGGCAGACATTTCTTGCGGCGATATGGCGCGCCATATCTCCAGCCGCTACTGGACGCGGCTCATCTTCAATGACCGCTGTCTTGCCGTTTGCCGGCATGTTCCGTTTTCGGCAAGTACGCGCACCCAAGCTCCTCGGCAATGCCGGCCAGCCGTTTGTCGCGCGTCCAGAGTCGTGCGCTGGAAAGCGTGGCCGCCGCCAGCAGGCAGGCATCGATATACCCGATGCCTCGCCCCATCAACCGGTTCCGCTCGATAAAAAAGAGGGCCTCCTCATGCGTCGCCGACTCGCACTTCGGCAGCCAGGAAAGCAGGGAGAGGACTTCCTGACGGTTCCCGAGATTGCCGCAGGCGATTTCACCGATGACGAAATCGTGGATAGCGGCTACACCCCGATCCAGAAGCTCGGCGAGGTGGGGCTCGCCTCTCCGCAGATGGTCGATCCAGACCGAGGTGTCGACCAGGATCATTTAGACCGGCTCCCGGCGCCGGGGAATGTCCTCAATCTGCGGCTCCGTGCCGCCCAGGCGGATGAGCCGGCGGGCGCTCTCCCGCTCAATCAGGGCGCGCAATGCCTCCTTCAGGAGCGTGCCGCGATCCTTGAGGCCGCTAAGGTTTTGCGCCCGGGAAAGGAGCGCGTCATCAAGTGTGACTGTTGTTCGCATCTTTCATCTCCATTTTGAACGCACCAGATGATGCGATTATAGATGCAACCACTCAGCCTGTCGACTGCCAGACGGGTTTTGTGTAAGACGGGTTTTGGCATTGGTACCGGTTGTTCGGTTTGGATCAGCAGGCCTCCCGGGATGTGACCCAGCAGCGCCGTCTGGTGCGGGCGGATTGCTCCTGCCGGCATCGTAGGAAACATGGCCATACCACCACAGCCTCGAAATCCCATTGCGGATGAGCGCGCGGTCGCGATTGCCCATGAAGAAGTAGTGCTCGCGGAGATAGCCTTCCGGCTTCTGCGTGCCGAGTGCCTTCGAAACAGGCCAGCGGACTGCCATGTATTCCCAAAACACAGTGTGTGTCAGATAGGCCCAGAACCGTTCGTCGATTGCGAGTGCCAACGGCAGCCGTGCGGCAAAAATGCGGCAAAAAAGGAAAACGCCCTGGACAGGGTCCGTTTTTTGCGCTTAACTGATTGATTTTATTGGTGCCGGGAGCCGGAATCGAACCGGCACGATGTTGCCACCGCGGGATTTTGAGTCCCGTGCGTCTACCAGTTCCGCCATCCCGGCTGATAGAGAGCGGCGATTATCAACCAAAACACCGATTTCAGCAAGTAGCGGCGCCGTCTGCGCGCCGCCCGGAAAGGCCCTGGACGGACCGGGAGCTTATTCTCCGCGTATCAGCAATACCGGGACTGTCGCGGTGCGCACTACGCCTTCGGCCACGCTGCCGATTAACAGGCGATGCATGCCCTGGCGCCCGTGGGTTCCGATCACGATAATGTCAGCAAGCCAGGTCTTGGCTTCCTCAGCGATCATTTCCGGGATCCGGTGCCCAATGATATTTATTTCCAGCAGCTTTCCCTCACAGGCAACGCCTGCCTGCTTTGCATGAGCAACAGCTGTATTCAGAACAATTTCAGCGCCACGGTGCATTGCGTCCAACAAATCAGGGTATGCGTAAAACTCCCCTTCTGTATTGAACACCACCGGGTTGAATACATGCACAAGGCGCAGCACCCCCTGGGATTCCCTGGCTATCCTGATTGCCTCATCCAGCGCCAGATTTGAAGTGTGGCTTCCATCTACTGCAACCAGGATTCGCTTGTACATGTCTTCTCACCCCGCCATTGCTGGTTCAAATGATGATTGATGTTCCCTTATCCACTGTCACTGAAATAGGCTCTATATGAAGGAAGATCAGCCTTCCTCGATCTTTACCGTGTGACGCTGGGTCTTCTTGAGTTTCGGCAGCGTCAGTTCCAGCACGCCGTCCTTGAATTTCGCGCTTGCCTTGGCAGCGTCAACGCCTGCTGGCAGATGCAGGGTGCGCGCAAACTCACCGCGGCTGATTTCCATGCGCCGGTAGGCTCCCTTTTCCTCCTTCTCCTCGTGCCGCGTCTTGCCTCGCAGCGTCACGGAATTCTCGGTCAGCGAGATGTCCAGATCGTCCTTGGCAACGCCCGGCACTTCAGCCCGCACCAGCACCTCGGTATCGCGCTCGATGACATCGACCTTGGGCCCGCCCAGCTTGAAAATTTCGCCGAACTCCGGAAATACCGGCTCTTCCCAGCGCAATGGCGACATCCAGTCACGCCGGAAGAAACTGTCGAACATTCTTTTTTCGATATCCCTTACGCGCTCGAACATTCTTTCCATCTCTCCCGCAGGGCTGATGGCAGTGGAGGGTTGGGGTTTTGCGACCGCTTTGCTTTCCTGCTTTGCAACTGCCGTCTGAGGCTTGTCATTTTTGGCCATGATTGCTCTCCTTTGCCGTTCAAGTTTAAGAAACCAACGTCCAGTTCTTCATTGCGTCACCTGCCTGTGACATTCCACCGCAACAATCACAGTGCGGCAACCAGTATGGCCGCACTCGCCGAGGATGAATCCATACAGTAAAAATAATAAACCTATAATTTATCGATGGGTATAGGCAAATACATGGAGTCAGGGGGATACTTACTTCCTGATCAGGCGGCTGTTAGAATGCGCCACCATGAACGACAAAATTCGGCGCATTCTCAACCACATCACCGCTCTCGAAGACGAGTTGCGCGCATCGATTCAGGAACAGGAAGGGCGCTGGCGCTACCAGATCGAGGGGAAGCGCGTTGAATTCGAACACGCCATCAGGGATACGCACCTCAAGCTGAAACGCGGCATATTTCCCTGGCTGCTTTCCATCCCCCCCCAGAACCTGCTCACCGTCCCCATCATCTACGGCATGTTTGTTCCTCTGGCCCTGACCGACCTGTGCGTCTCGTTCTACCAGCTAAGCTGCTTTCCGGTTTACGGCATTCCCAAGGCCCGGCGTTCCGATTACGTCGTATTCGACCACCAGCACCTGGCCTACCTCAATATTTTCGAAAAATTCCACTGCCTCTACTGCTCATACGCCAATGGGGTGCTTGCCTACGCGCGCGAGGTGACAGCCCGCACCGAGCAGTATTTCTGTCCGATCAAGCATGCGCGCAAGATACTCAGCGCCCACCGGCGCTATGCCAACTTCCTGGATTACGGCGATGCGGAAGATTTTCATGCCAGGATGGAGGAATACCGTGCGCAGCTCGCGCAGGAACTCGAGCGCGAAACAAATATCGACAAGAACCAGGCACACTGAATAATCAGCGCCCGCGTTCGCACGGCACGGCCTGCTCGACGTCATGCGTGTAGAAGAACAGGCGGATCAGCCTGTCGGTCTCGAAATAGCGGAAGCGGGATGGCAGAGGCGCTTCCTTATCCTTGTCCCCGGAATTCCACTCGATACCGTGGTAGTTGTTTTCCCCTGCCTTTAACTTGTACACTCCGGCTGATTCGCCCGCGGGGCTGGTGACCGTGTAATCCTGCTGGCCGCTGAAGGTGATCGTGATGCCGTTTCGGCACTGCCACTGGCCTTCCAGCTTCGGCGTCTTGGGCTGATTGATGTCGCAGGCGGCGAGCAGCAACAGCAGAATCAGGCCAGTCAATTTATTCGTCATCACTCTCATTCCCGAACCGTTTAACAGAAATTTACCGAATTCTAGCCCAATGCCTGCTTCGATCAAACAAGGCGATTCGCCCGTGCTCACTTTGGCGGATTTCGACTTCACCCTGCCCGGCGAGCTGATCGCCCAGTTTCCCGCTGGGCAGCGCCGCCACAGCCGCCTGCTGTATCTGGACGCGCCCTCTGGTGAACTGCGCGACGATTTGTTCCGCCACCTGCCGGCTTACCTGAAGGCGGGCGACTTGCTGGTATTCAACGACACCCGGGTGATCAAGGCGCGCCTCCATGGCGCCAAGGAAAGCGGCGGCAAGATCGAGGTGCTGGTGGAGCGGGTGCTCGACGAGCACCATGCCCTGGCGCACATCCGCGCCAGCCATAGCCCGCAGCCGGGCTCTGCTCTGCTGTTGGAAGGCTGCCTCGCGGTCAGGGTAATGGAAAAGGAAGGCGCGCTTTACCGGCTTGAATTCACAGGGGACGAATCCGTCCTGACCCTGCTGGAGCGCCACGGCAGCCTGCCCCTGCCGCCCTACATCACCCACGCGCCGGACGCGGTGGATGAAACGCGCTATCAGACGGTCTATGCCAGCCAACCCGGCGCCGTTGCAGCCCCCACCGCCGGCCTGCATTTCGACGAAGCGATGCTGGCCGAGCTCGAAGCCATGGGCGTGCGCACTGCCTATGTCACGCTGCACGTCGGCGCTGGCACCTTCCAGCCGGTGCGGGTGGACAACATCGCCGAACACCAGATGCACAGCGAGTGCTATCAGGTGCCGCAGGAGACAGTGGATGCGATTGCCCGCGCCAGAAGCGAGGGCGGGCGCGTCATGGCGGTGGGCACCACATCGCTGCGCGCACTCGAATCCGCCGCGGCAGATGGCGAACTGAAAGCTGGTTACGGCGAAACCAGCATTTTCATCACGCCGGGCTATCAGTTCCGCGTGGTGGAGCGCCTGCTCACCAACTTCCACCTGCCCAAGTCCACGCTGCTGATGCTGGTGTCCGCCTTCGCCGGCATGGACAATATCCGCCGCGCCTACCGGCATGCGGTGGAACAGCGCTACCGCTTCTTCAGCTATGGCGACGCCATGCTCATCGAAAGAAAAGACTGATGAAATTCGAACTTCACGCCAGCGATGGCCTCGCCCGCCGCGGCACCCTGACGCTGGCCCACGGCGCGGTGGAAACCCCGGCCTTCATGCCGGTCGGCACCTACGGCACGGTCAAGGCGATGTCGCCGGCCGAACTGAAGGGCATCGGCGCCCACATCGTGCTCGGCAACACTTTCCACCTGTGGCTGCGGCCCGGTCTGGAAGTGATCGCGGCGCACGGCGGGCTGCACCGCTTCATGAACTGGGACGGGCCGATTCTGACCGATTCTGGCGGCTTCCAGGTGTTCAGCCTGGGCGAGCTGCGCAAGATCACCGAGGAGGGCGTCAAGTTCCAGTCGCCGGTGAACGGCGACCGCTGCTTCCTCACCCCGGAAGAGTCGATGCGCATCCAGAAGGTGCTGAATTCCGACATCGTGATGATCTTTGACGAATGCACACCCTACCCCGCCGATTTCCGCACGGCGGCCGAATCCATGCGCCTCTCGCTGCGCTGGGCGGAGCGCTCGAAGAAGGCCCACGAGGGCAATCCGAACGCCCTGTTCGGTATCGTCCAGGGCGGCATGCACGAGCCGCTGCGCGACGAGTCGCTGCGCGAGCTGGTCAACATCGGCTTCGACGGCTACGCCATCGGCGGCTTGAGCGTGGGCGAGCCCAAGGAAGACATGCTGCGCATCCTCTCTCACACCGCCCCGAAGATGCCGGCCAACAAGCCGCGCTACCTGATGGGCGTGGGCACACCGGAGGACATCGTGGACGCCGTGGCCCAGGGCATCGACATGTTCGACTGCGTGATGCCCACGCGCAACGCGCGCAACGGCTGGCTGTTCACCCGCTTCGGCACGGTCAAGATAAAGAACGCGCAATACCGCCTCGACACCGCGCCGCTGGACGAGCAATGCACCTGCTACACCTGCCGCAACTTCAGCCGCGCCTATCTGCATCATCTGCACCGCCTGGGCGAGATCCTCGGCGCGCGCCTCAACACCATCCACAACCTGCACTACTACCAGGAACTGATGCAGGGGATACGCGCAGCCATCGAACAGGGCCATTTTGCCGATTTTGTGGCAGAGTTTCGGCGAATGCGCGGTTCTGCATAGGGGGTGCGGCAATTCCGCAGTGCTATGCGTGTTCTCGTCCGCCCCCCTTGATGGGGGAGGGTTGGGGAGAAGGGGCAAGGTTTCCAGCCAAGCATTATGCTAGGATGCCGGGAAAACGATAAACCAGGCTCGAATCTCCGACTAGAACGATGACTGATATTGCCCTACAGGCTTGCGAGACTTATGCCGCCGCGATCCAGGCCAAGTTCCACGCACTGGCAGCGGGCCGCGAGGAAGACCAGTTGCGCCGCCCGGTTGACGAGTTGCTGGAAACGATCGGCAAGGCGAATAACCTGACAGTAGTAGCAAAAGACGAAAGCCCCCTGGAAGACCAGCTTGGAAGGCCGGACTTCGCCGTAACCGTCAACCGGCTCCTTTGCGGCTATGTCGAGCTGAAGTCGCCGGGGACGAGCACTGATCCGCATCGTTTCAAGGGGCACAACAGGAAGCAGTGGGAACGCTTCCGGCATCTCCCCAACCTGATTTACACCGACGGCAATGAGTGGACGCTGTTCCGCAATGGAGAAAGCATCCGGCGCATCCGCTTCGGCGACGATCTGACGGTTCTCGGTGCGCGGGCCATCGACGGCAAATCCGCTGTCGAATTGGCTGCATTGTTGTTCGATTTCTTCCAGTGGGAACCCATCGTCCCCAGGACCGCCAGACAGTTGGCGGAGGTGCTGGCGCCGCTTTGCCGGATGCTGCACGACGATGTGCTGGGGGCGCTCAATAAGCGCTCCGAGGCGATGCTGTCAGTGGCCCGCGACTGGAGGCGTTACCTTTTCCCAGAGGCCAGCGACCAGGAATTCGCCGATTCCTACGCACAGACCGTCGTCTTCGCCCTGCTGCTCGCTCGCTCGGATGGCAGCGACACGCTCCTGCTCGATGAGGCCGTCAGGCAGCTCACTGGCTCCAACACCCTCCTGTCCCGCGCCCTGGAGGTGCTGACCGACTCCCAGCTCGCCGACGACATCGGCGCCTCGCTGGGCTTGCTCCAGCGGATCATCCACGCGGTGCCCACCGGCACCATGTCGCGGGGCCGGCGCGACCCCTGGCTGCACTTCTACGAGGACTTCCTCGCCGAATACGACCCCCGGCTGCGCAAGAACGCCGGAGCCTACTACACCCCCGTGGAGGTGGTGCAGGCCCAGGTGCGGCTGGTGGACGAGCTGCTGCGGGAGAAATTCCACAAGCGGCTGGGCTTTGCCGACGGCGATGTCGCCACCCTCGATCCGGCGGTGGGCACCGGCACCTACCTGCTGGGCATCGTCGAACATGCCATGCAGCGGGTGCGCGACGAAGAGGGCGACGGCGCCGTGGTGGGCCGCGCCGAAAGCCTGGTCAAGCAGCTCTACGGTTTCGAGATCATGGTGGGGCCTTACTCGGTGGCCGCCCTGCGGCTGACCCGCATGATCCACGACTTCGGCGCCAAGGTGCCGCGCCAGGGGGTCGGCATCTGCCTCAGCAACACCCTGGAGTCCCCCCACGAGAAGATTCCCGAGCTGCCGCTACTGTACAAGCCGATCGGCGACGAGCACAAGCGCGCCCGCGCCATCAAGGACATCCAACCCGTATTGGTCTGTATCGGCAACCCGCCCTACGACCGGCACGCGGCGGCGAACGAGGAAAACCGCATGATGACCGGCGCTTGGGTGCGCTGGGGCGAGGCGAGGGACGGCCGCGACGCCATCCTCAACGACTTCATCGAGCCGGTGAAGAAGGCGGGCAAGGGCGGCGGCCTCAAGAACCTCTACAACCTGTATGCCTATTTCTGGCGCTGGGCGCTGTGGAAAGTGTTCGAGCACGAGCATCCGGGCGTTGCACCCGGCCCCGGCATCGTCACCTTCATCACCGCCTCCTCCTACCTCGACGGGGACGCCTTCCTCGGGATGCGCGAGCACATGCGCAGGCTGTGCGACGACATCTGGATCATCGACCTGGGTGGCGAAGGGCGCGGCACCCGCCAGGACGAAAACGTGTTCAACATCCAGACCCCGGTGGCCATCGCCATCGCCGTGCGCTACGGCGCGCCGGACCCGAAAACCCCGGCGAGTGTGCACTACTGCCGGCTGGAGGGCAGCCGGCAGTCCAAACTGGGCAAGTTGGAGAACGTGGCTGGGTTTGCTGACCTGAGCTTCGAGGACTGTCCCGCCGAATGGCGGGCGCCGTTCCGGCCGCAAAGCGCCGCGGCCTTCTTCGGCTGGCCGCAGCTCACCGAGCTGATGCCGTGGCAATCTTCCGGTGCTCAGATCAAGCGGATTTGGCCGATTGGAACCACGACCGATGTCCTTGAGACGAGGTGGAGTGCGCTGTTGAATGCCGCAGATCGTGCTGCCGCGTTCAAGGAAACGCGGGACCGCAAGATCACCTCGGCTGTAACAGCCTTGGAAACTGGCGAAAAACTCCCGCCGCTGGCCGACCTGCCGCCTGACAGCCCTGCGCCGTCCATCCGGCCTTACGGCTACCGCTCCTTCGACCGCCAATGGCTGATCGCCGATCCGCGTCTTGCGGACTACCCGCGACCGGCGCTCTGGCTTAGTCACTCAAACGCCCAGCTCTATTTCGCCAGCTTGCTGACAAAGCCTCTCGGAGATGGTCCTGCGCTTACGATTTCGGCAAATATCCCTGATATGGATTATTTTTCGGGACGAGGTGCGAAAGACATCCTGCCCCTCTACCGCGACGCGGCAGGCCGTCACCCCAACCTGCATCCCGCTCTGCTCGGGCTGATGGCGCGCGCTTTTCTCCCCTCCCCCTCCGGGGGAGGGGCCGGGGGTGAGGGAAAGGCGTTGGCCGAACGCGAGGCGGCGTCCCTCACCCCTGCCTCTCTCCCGGAGGGAGAGGGGATCACCCCGCCCAGCGCGGAGGACATCGCCGCCTACCTCTACGCCGTGCTCGCCCATCCCGGCTACACCGCCCGCTTCCATCAGGAGCTGGAGAACCGCGCGGTGCATGTGCCGGTCACCCTGGAGCGCCCGCTGTTCGAGGCGGCCTGCATTATCGGCCGGCGCCTGATCTACCTGCACAGCTACGGCGAGCGCCTCGGGCAGGGCCAGGATTGGCCGAAGGGCCGCGCGCGCTGCACCCGGGCGATTCCCTCCGGCGATCTGCCGGAAGCGTTCGGCTACGACGCCGCCACCCAGACCCTGCGGGTGGGCGACGGGGCATTCAGGCCGGTGGCGCCGGCGGTGTGGGGATTCGAGGTTTCCGGGCTGAAGGTGGTGCAGTCCTGGCTGGGCTACCGGATGAAGATGCGCAAGGGGAAGAAATCCTCGCCGCTCGACGGCATCACCCCTGATGGCTGGCCGCCCGAGTTCACCTCCGAGTTCCTTCGGCTGCTGCACCTGCTCGAAGAGACGCTGGAGATTTATCCGCGTCAGGAGACGCTGCTGGAGAGAATCGTGCAGGGCCCGCTGCTGTTGGCCGAAAAATTGGGCCCTGTGCCAAAAGAATACCGCGCCCCCCCGGCCATCAACGAATCTCAGCACCTGTTGGCGCTTTGAACTCGTCAGGAGCCGCAAACAATAGAAAGCGATCAGATCCAAATGGCACTAACCTAAGCCGACTGGAGAGTGGGTTAGCGCTTATTGCTTAACCCACCCTGCACCGATCACCAGGAACTGATGCAGGGGATACGCGCAGCCATAGAGGATCAGCGCTTTGCCGAATTCGTGCAAGAGTTCAAACAGGCGCGCGCCGCAGCATGCTAGAATTGCGCCTATTTTGTTTTAAATCATTATTGGAGATTGACCGTGTTCATCAGCAACGCCTTCGCCGCCGCACCCGCCCAGGACCCGACCGGCGGCATGATGCAGTTTCTGCCCCTGATCGTGATTTTCGTGCTGTTCTACTTCATGCTGATCCGCCCGCAGATGAAGCGCGCCAAGGAACAGAAGAACATGATCGACGCCCTGCAAAAGGGCGATGAAATCGTCACCGCGGGCGGACAGCTGGGCAAAGTCGTCAAGGTGGGCGAGAGCTATGTCAGCGTGGAAATCGCCGACAACGTGGTGGTCAACGTGCAGAAAGCGGCCATCACCTCCCTCCTGCCCAAGGGCACGATCAAGAGCATTTGAGTGAGGAGTGAGGAGTGAGGAGTGAGGAGTCATTTCCCCACTCCTAACTCCTAACGCCTCACTCCTCACGGAGTTACCCATGAACCGCTACCCCCTGTGGAAATATATTGTCGTCGCAGTCGTACTGCTGCTGGGACTGCTGTATACCCTGCCCAATTTCTTCGGCGAAATGCCGGCTGTCCAGATCTCGTCAGCCCGCAGCACGGTCAAGGTGGACGCATCCACGCTGCAAAAGGTGGAAGAGGCCCTGCGCCAGAACCAGATCACGGCCCAGGGCACCACGCTGGACGCGGCCAGCATCAAGGTGCGCTTTGCCGACACCGACACCCAGCTGAAAGCCAAGGATTTGCTGCAAAACAGCCTGGGCAACGGCTACGTGGTCGCGCTCAACCTGCTTTCCAGCTCGCCGCGCTGGCTCACCGCCATGGGCGCCCTGCCCATGTACCTGGGCCTGGACCTGCGCGGCGGCGTGCATTTCCTGCTCGAAGTGGACATGAAGGCGGCACTGGTCAAGACCATGGAGCGCTACACCGGCGACGTGCGCAGCGCGCTGCGCGAGAAAAAGATTGCCTACGCCGGCATCAGCCGCCAGCCCGACCAGACCATCCTGATCAAGTTCCGCGATGCCGAGACGCGCGGCAAGGCGGCCAACGAACTGCTCAAGAACATGCCCGACCTGGTCCTGAAGGAAACGGAAGAAGGCGCAGAATTCCGGATCACCGCCAGCATGAGCCCGGTGGCGCAGAAACGCAGCCAGGAATTCGCCCTGCAGCAGAACATCACCACCCTCAGGAACCGCGTCAACGAACTGGGCGTGGCCGAACCCATCATCCAGCAGCAGGGCGCGGACCGCGTGGTGGTGCAGCTGCCCGGCGTGCAGGACACCGCCAAGGCCAAGGAAATCCTCGGCCGCACCGCCACCCTGGAGATCCGCATGGTGGACGATGAACACGATGTCAACGCCGCCCTCCAGGGGCAGGTCCCCTTCGGCACCGAGCTTTACACCGAGCGCAAGGGCATGCCCATGCTGGTGAAGAAACAGGTGGTGCTGACCGGCGAGTACATCAGCGATGCCGCCCCCGGATTCGACAGCCGGACCAGCGAGCCGGTAGTGCATATTTCCCTCGACGGCCGCGGCGCCCGCATCTTCCGCGACACCACGCGCGAGAATGTGGGCAAGCGCATGGCCATCCTGCTGATCGAGAAAGGCCAGGCTGAAGTCATCACCGCCCCGGTGATCCGCGAGGAAATCGGCGGCGGACGGGTGCAGATCAGCGGCGCCATGACTACCCAGGAAGCCAACGACGTATCCCTGCTGCTGCGCGCCGGCGCRCTGGCGGCGCCGATGGAAATCATCGAGGAACGCACCGTCGGCCCCAGCATGGGCGCGGAGAACATCGCCAAGGGCTTCAATTCGAACATCTACGGCTTCTTCGCCATCGCCCTGTTCATGRTCATGTATTACCGCTTCTTCGGCCTGATTTCCACCCTCGCCCTGAGCGCCAACGTGCTGTTCCTGGTCGCCCTGCTGTCGCTGCTGCAGGCCACGCTGACCCTGCCCGGCATGGCGGCCATTGCGCTGACCGTGGGCATGGCCATTGACTCCAACGTGCTGATCAACGAGCGCATCCGCGAGGAACTGCGCAACGGCACTTCGCCGCAGGCAGCCATCCATGCCGGCTACGAGCGCGCCTTTGATACCATTCTGGACTCCAACATCACCACATTCATCGCCGGCGTGGCCCTGTTCTGGCTCGGCTCCGGCCCGGTGCGGGGGTTTGCCGTGGTGCTGTGCCTCGGCATCCTGACCTCGATCTTCAGCGCAGTGGTGGTGTCGCGCAGCCTGGTCAACCTGACCTATGGCCGCAAGGCGAGGCTGGAAAAAGTTTCGATCTAAACAATCGCCTTTCACCATCGTCCCTTCCCCTTGAAGGGGAAGGTTAGGATGGGGATGGGGCGGAAGCAATCCGCCCTCACCCCGGCCCTCTCCCTGAGGGAGAGGGGGGTAAACTAAGGAAAAAAACATGCTGGAATTTTTTCACATCAAGCGCGACATCCCGTTCATGAGCTATGCCCGGGTGACCACGCTGATCTCACTGGTCACTTTCATCCTCGCCGTGGCAGCGCTCGCTTACAAGGGCCTCAACCTGGGCGTGGACTTCACCGGCGGCACGGTGATGGAAATCACCTACCCGCACCCTGCGGAAGTCCCCAAAGTACGCGAAACGCTGACCAAAATCGGCCTGCATGACGCCGCGGTGCAAACCTTCGGCACTTCGCACGACATCCTGGTCCGTCTGCCGGTCAAGCCCGAACTCAGCAGCGCCAAGCTTTCCGGGCAGGTATTCCAGGCGCTTGCCGCCTCGGATTCCAGCGCCAAGCTGCAGCGCGTCGAATTTGTCGGCCCGCAGGTGGGCAAGGAGCTTTATGAGAACGGCGCCCTGGCCATGCTGGTAGTGTGCCTCGGCATCATGGCCTACCTCGCCGTGCGTTTCGAGTGGCGTTTCGCCGTGGCCGCCATCATAGCCAACATGCACGACATCGTGATCATTCTCGGCTGCTTCGCCTTCTTCCAGTGGGAATTCTCCCTCACCGTGCTGGCCGGCGTACTCGCCATCCTGGGCTACTCGGTGAACGAGTCGGTGGTGGTGTTCGACCGGATCCGCGAAAACTTCCGCAAGATGCGCAAGGCCAGCGTCCCGGAAATCATCGACAACGCCATCACCCGCACCATGTCGCGCACCATCATCACCCACTCGATGACCCAGCTCATGGTGCTGGCCATGCTGTTCCTGGGCGGCGAGGCGCTGCACTACTTCGCCCTGGCGCTGACCATCGGCATCGTGTTCGGCATCTATTCGTCGGTCCTGGTCGCCAGCCCGATCGTGCTGTGGCTGGGCGTTTCGCGCGAACAGTTCATCAAGCCGGAGAAGAAGGAAGGCGAAGAGGCGGAAGCGCTGCCTTGAGCGATTAGCGCGTGGAACTGCTGCTTTCCTTCATCGACCTTGTCCTGCATCTGGACAAGCATCTGCCGGTATTGATCGAGCAATATGGCACCTGGATTTACCTGGCGCTGTTTCTGGTGATCTTCTGCGAAACCGGGCTGGTGGTGACCCCCTTCCTGCCGGGAGATTCGCTGCTCTTCATTGCGGGCGCGATTGCCGCCACCGGCGCCATGGCGCCCGAAGTGCTGGTGGTATTGCTTGTATCGGCCTCGTTCCTCGGCGACAACACCAACTACTGGATCGGCCGCCTGGCCGGGCCGCGGATTTTCAGAAGCAAGACCTCGCGCCTGCTCAACCGCGACTACCTGGACAAGACCCATCACTTTTACAAGAAGCACGGCGGCAAGGCCATCATCCTGGCGAGATTCTTCCCCATCATCCGCACCTTCGCACCCTTCGTCGCTGGCATGGGCCACATGGATTACCGCCGCTTCCTCGCCTTCAGCTTCGGCGGCAGCGCTGCCTGGGTCGGCTCCTTCGTGCTCGGCGGCTATTTCTTCGGCAACATTCCCTTCATCAAGCAGAACCTGACCCTGGTGATGCTTGCCATCATCTTCATCTCCATCCTGCCAGGCATCGTCGGCTACCTGCGCCACCGCTATCAGTAGTCTGTTTATCAGGCGCTAAGTGCTGATGGCCGCGCCATGCGCCATGACACGGCAAAGCAGGAGTACATACAAGGAAAATTGAACAGGACAGGGATGAACTCCCTGTCCTGGCTGTCAGGCGGTGGTGTTGATGTTCTGGCCCAGATTGGGCGGCAGGTTGGCGGCGGTCTTTTCCGCCCTGGGAATTGCGGCTATCAGCTGCTGGGCGTTCTGCGCCTCGATCTGCATGGCTTTTTTCAGCACCGCGAGGCCCGCCGCATCGCCCGTGCTCTGGCCTGCAGCCGATGCCAGCGCCGTGCTCGTGTTCATGTTTACATTCATAACAACCTCCGCTTTTCGAACAAGCGGTTCGAGTATACGCCCGCTTTTTACCACTATACAATCCTGTCTAGAAGAATACCGCCATGACGCTCACCGAACTGCGCTATATCGTTGCCCTCGCCCGCACCCGCCACTTTGGCCGTGCGGCGGAAGCCTGCCATGTCAGCCAGCCCACGCTGAGCGTGGCCATCCGCAAGCTGGAGGAGGAGCTGGGCATCGCGCTTTTCGAGCGCGGCACCAGCGAAATCGCCATGACGCCCATCGGCGAGCAGGTGGTTGCGCAGGCGCAGCGGGTGCTGGAAGAAGCCAGCGCCGTCAAGGCCATCGCCCAGCAAGGGCAGGACCAGCTGGCCGGCCCCCTGCGCCTGGGCGCCATTTACACCATCGCGCCCTACCTGCTGCCGCAGCTGATTCCGGCGCTGCACCGGCTCGCGCCGAACATGCCGCTGTACATCGAGGAAAACTTTACCGTCCGCCTCAACGAGCGCCTGAAACAGGGCGATCTGGACGTCATCGTCATTGCCCTGCCGTTCGACGAGCCCGGCTTCGTCACCCAGGCGCTGTTTGACGAACCCTTCCAGGTGGCCTTGCCTTCCGGCCATTCATGGTGCAAGAGGAAGGCCATCAGCAGTGCCGAACTTGAGCAGGAAAGCCTGCTCCTGCTGGGACAGGGGCATTGCTTCCGCGACCAGGTGCTGCAGGCCTGCCCCGCCCTCAACCGCTCCAGCGCCGCGCCCGGCAGCTTGCAGAAGACCCTTGAGGGCAGCTCGCTCGAAACCATCCGCCACATGGTGGCCAGCGGCGCCGGCATCACGGTGCTCCCCTGCAGCGCCATCAGCGCTGGCTCAAACGAAAACGGCCTGCTGGCTTTCCGTCCCTTCAGCGCCCCCATCCCCAGCCGCCGGGTAGCGCTGGCATGGCGCAAGCGCTTTCCCCGCCCCGACGCCATCGCCGCCGTGCGTCAGGCCGTGCTGAATTCCGGCCTGCCCTGCGTTTCCAGACTGGATCTGCCGCCGCAGGAAAACCGATAGCAAATGGCTTGAACGGCAGCATGCCATACAGGAATTGCCTATCCATTCCCCTGGCTAATTGCGGTGAAGTGTCATTTTTCCGCACCCTGCCAGCGCCGCAGGCGGCCCATCATGCGGCGGTAGTGGCTGCCCTGCCAGTAAATGCGCTGGCAGGACGGGCACTGCATGACGGCTTCGCCCGACTGCCGCACATCCAGCGGCACGCGGTCCATGGCCTGCTCACTCACCGGTGACAGCGGCGCGTTGTCCAGCAGGCAGCGGCTGAAAGCCCGGCCTGTCCAGTCCATGGCGAAATGCTTGCCCAGCACCTCTGCCTGGGCATCCAGCGATCCATGGGGAAGCATCACCACCCGCCCCCGGGCGGCCTTGTGCTCGATGATTTTCCGGTCCGCCGTAATCAGCCAGCGGCCTTCGACGGCCGCCTGGCGCAGCACTTCCCGGTCGGCAGATGCGCTGTCGGCAAGCGCCGTGTCATACCCGCCCGCCCTGAGGTAACGGGCAAGACGCGCCAGCATGGCATCACACAAAAATTTTGTCTCCATTCCAGCCTAATCCTCGAACCAATTCCCTCGACAGCCTGTCATACGGGCGTGGATACGGTGTTTTCAATACCCGTCCCCAACGGATGCTTTCAATAATAAACTCTAATCAGTTGGAGGTTTACCATGTTCAAACGCACTTTGATTTCCGCCACCATCGTGGCTCTTTATTCGGTTGCAGGCACATCCTGGGCGGCGGAAGCCGAGCAGGTCCAGCAACAGGTTCAGAAGAAAGAACAAGTTCAGAAACAAACCACCAGCCGTGAACAAGTCTATGGCAGCCAACTGATGACGCGGCAGGAGCGCATCGAGCACCGCAACAAATTGCGCGCTGCAAAAACGGCTGAGGAACGCGAACATATCCGCGCCGAACACCACGCCCGCATGCAGGAGCGCGCCCGGGAAAGAGGTGTAAGCCTTCCTGACATGCCGCCTCCGGCTGGTGTTGGGAAAGGCATGGGGCCTGGTGGCGGCGGCATGGGGCCTGGTGGCGGMGGCATGGGGCCTGGYGGCGGAGGCATGGGCCCTGGCGGCGGCGGGATGGGCCCTGGCGGCGGCGGGATGGGCCCTGGCGGCGGAGGCAGGTAGCCTGCACGCCCGAGTTCACACCGCTCAAATTTTTTCCTCATCCCCGCCGCGCGCGGGGATTTTGCACCACCAAGAAGCGCAAGCACCCCGGCCTGCACCACTCGCAGGCACAATAACCAGAATCAAATCATAACATCCTGATTTTCATGCACTAGCCATCCGGCATAAAGCTTGCTGCTTTCCTCATGATTAAAACTGTCTTGCAAGGGAAAGCAGCATGAGCACTGCAGCACTAATCAGGGCCCTCGGGCGGGGTCAACCCGGCCTGTCCGAAGCGGAAGCCTACACGCTATTTTCCGCCATGCTCGACGAAGGGCTGGGGGATCTGGAACTTGGCGCCCTGCTCTATGCCTTGCGGACCAAGGGCGAAAGCCTGGAAGAGCTGCTTGGATTTAAACGCGCGGTCGATGAGCGGCTCTATCGCCTGCAGGCGCCCGCCGGCGAAAGCCAGCCAGTGATCATTCCAGCCTATGGCGGCAGGCTGCACAGCGTCAATCTGCTGCCCCTGCTGGCGCTCCTGCTGCAACGCTTTGGCGTTGCCGTGCTGATACACGGCTCGCTGGAAAGCAATGATGGCGTGGCAGCGGCCTATGTTCTGCGCGAACTGGGCACCCTCCCCAGCACCAGCATTCTTCAGGCACAGCAGGCGCTCGAGCAGCAGGGCCTGGCATTTCTCCCCACCGCCGCACTATGCCCGGGGCTCGCCAGCCTGATCAGCCTGCGCGGACGCCTGGGCCTGCGCAACAGCGCCCATCTCATGGCCAAGGTGCTGGAACCCTTTGACGGCACGGGCCTGCATCTGGTCAGCGCCAGCCAGCCTGCATGCATGAACCGCCTGCGCGAATTCCTGCATGCCGCTGGAACAAGCGCCCTGCTGCTGCAGAGCAGCGGCGGCGATCCGTGCGTAAACCCTGCCCAGCGGCCACAACTGGAGTACATCAGCAGCGGCGGGAGCGACATCCTGTTCGAAGCCGAACGCGGCCCTGCCCGGATGGAGCCAAGCCTGCCCAACCCCTCCAGCGCAGCCGCCACGGCCCTATGGACCCGGCAGGTGCTGGCGGGCGAAACCCCATTGCCCCTGCCGCTGGTCAACCAGCTCGCATGCTGCCTCTATGGCTGCGGCTACACGCATGACATGAACCAGGCCAAGGCCATAGCAGCCGTCGAAGCTGGCGGACTTGCAGCCGCATAGATAGCCCGAAGCAAGCCCAACGCATAAAGACGATAAATTTACTCAACTATTGCYGCCAGCAGGGTTTTTATGTAAACTAAGTCTAAATCGATTGCCTGATCCAGGCAGGAGCCTYTCTMTTGCCCGAATTGTTTTCAAACCCTTCAAGGAGTTAACATGGAACACCAACTGCCCCCCCTGCCCTACGCCATGGACGCCCTGCAACCCCACATGTCCAAGGAAACCTTCGAATACCACTATGGCAAGCACCATCAGGCCTATGTCACCAACCTGAACAACCTGATCAAGGGCACCGAATACGAGAACCTGGATCTCGAAGCCATCATCAAGAAGGCTCCGGCCGGCGGCATCTACAACAACTCCGCCCAGGTGTGGAACCACACCTTCTTCTGGAACTGCATGAAGCCGAACGGCGGCGGCGAACCGTCCGGTGCGCTGGCCGACGCCATCAAGGCCAAGTGGGGTTCAGTGGACGAATTCAGGAAAGCCTTCCAGACCTCTGCCGTGGGCAACTTCGGCTCCGGCTGGACCTGGCTGGTGAAGAAGGCCGACGGCTCCGTCGACATCGTCAACATGGGCGCCGCCGGCACCCCGCTGACCACCGCTGACCGCGCCCTGCTGTGCGTGGACGTATGGGAACACGCCTACTACATCGACTACCGCAACCTGCGTCCGAAGTTCGTCGAAACCTTCCTCAACAACCTGGTGAACTGGGATTTTGTGGCGAAGAATTTCGCCGCCTGAGCAAACTGTTTCGTGATAATAAAGTTTTGAACAGGTGCAGTAATAAAAGGGTTCGAAGTTCTATCTTCGGACCCTTTTTTATGGTCGCACAGTTTATAGAGAAAGGTTGTTTTGATCGATCTTAAGCCGTCGTGACCTGTCCTCATTGCTGATAGCAACTCAGCGCGATACATTTTTGCGCGGCTCTCTGCTGAAAGGCGCCATCTGGACCGACGGTCGGGCCTGCAAGGCCGGCTTCATCGGCCTGTGCAAGAGACCGTCCTCATCCGGTCATTCTGGCTTGGAGCCTGAAGTACGGGATATTTGGACATCCGCCAGCGTGGCATAGAGTGGCGGGCTGAATAGCCTGGAAACAATGGCTGCAATCATTGCAACAGCCATCAGACTGATCACCATTTCGTGGCCGTCAATCATTTCCATGACGATGATGAACGAGGTGATAGGTGCCTGTGTCACCGCAGCCAGGAAACCGGCCATGCACAGGGCGATGATCGCCGTGGCAACATGTGGCGAGCCGAGCAAGGGCAGCAAGTCATTGCCAATTCCTGCACCAATGGCGAGCGATGGCGCGAATATCCCACCCGGTACGCCGCTAAGATAGGTAAAAATGGTGGCAAGGTATTTGATTGGGGCATACAGCCATGTTTCGGAAACGCTTCCATCAAGCATCTCGCGGGTGAAGAAGTAGCCTGAACCGTGGGCGGCCCCTCCACTGACGGCGCCCAATAAGGCCACTATCAGGCCGCAGAAGCCAGCCCACCAAATGGGGTGGATACGGCGAAAGTGCCCCAGCCTTCCCTTTATTGTGCCGGATGACTCGATCAGCGTTCGGCTGAATATTCCGCCTGCCACGCCGCAGAACAGCGCACAAACAATCACCTGCACGATGATGTTGCTATCAATCTTGCCCACTGCAAAATGACCAAAATAGGTGTAATTGCCTTGCAGCGAAATTGATACCATGCCGGCCAATACAATCGCAGTGATAACTACACCATTGGTTTTTTGCTCAAAGCTGCGACCCAGTTCTTCGATGGCAAATACGATTCCGGCCAAGGGCGTATTGAAAGCGGCGGAGATTCCAGCTGCGCCGCCGGCCAGGATAAGGTGCTTGGGATGGACGGAAAACCCTGCCGGAAGAAAACGACGAAAGGCATGCATTACGCTGGCACCGATCTGAACCGAAGGGCCTTCCTTTCCGGCGGAGAACCCTGCTGCCAACGCGCCGACGCCCAGTACGATTTTTCCGAAGGCCAACTTGAGCGAGATGAGTGCTGTGTGCGGACTATCCTTACCGCCCTCTTGCAGGGAGGCAATGGTCTGGGGAATGCCGCTACCGGCCGCGCCAGAAAACCATCGATTGGTCAGCCAGACGATTAGCATGCCGCCCCCCGGGGTCAGAATGAGCGACAACCACCAGTTGGCTTTTTGCATAGAGAAGAACAGGGTGATAGCGTAATCGGTAGCCCATGTAAACAGAACAATGACAAAACCGGCCGTTGCCGCCGCCGTCCAAACTACCAGGCGCCCCCGCCAGGCATTGATGTCTGCAAGCTTTGTGGAACGTATGGCTAACAGGATTTCATCCGGGGATGACATTTAGCCCTCCTAAGCCAAGGCCATTATGCGTTCTACTAGACATATTCATGTATATCCCAAAAATACGCCACACTTCAGGCACATGCATTGCGGATCCTTTATCTATCCGGTTTGAAAATCGCAGCACGAAACCAGTCCGTCTGTTTTTTAGCTACTTTCGCGCGCAGTGAATCTGCTTTGCTCAAGCTTTTTTCCTGCAAGTCGCGACTGTTCACGCCAATTAATCTGATTTAATTTGCCACCAGAAAGATATTTTTGTGCAATACTATTTTGCATGAAATATGAATGGCCGTCTACAATATAGACTGGTGTATAAATCATTCTTGTACAAAATTATTTTTAACCTCCTGCTAAGGTCAACATGGATGCAATCAACGAAACCGCCTTGCGCGAAAAATCGCTTGAAGCCTTGAAAAAATTCCGCCAGATCGTCAGTTCGGCGCAACAGCACTTCCGCCGCATTGAGGAGCAATGTGGTCTGAGCGGAGCCCAGCTTTGGGCGCTTAGGGAAGTTTCAGGAAATCCTGGGCTGCGCGTTTCCGATCTTGCCAAAGTAATGTCTCTGCACCTGTCGACTACAAGCAACCTGCTTGACAAGTTAACGAAACGCAAGCTGATTCAAAGGGAACGGAATGATCCCGACCAGCGGATAGTCCGTCTGTTCCTTACTGAGGAGGGGATGCGAATTGTCGCTAGTGCACCGTACCCGGCGCGGGGTGTGTTGCCAGAAGCGCTCAATCGACTTCCGGATGAGGTGCTGGACAGTTTGAACAGGAGTCTCACACGGGTACTCGATGAAATAGAGGACAGCGACAAAGACGCAGCGATGAAGCCGCTTTCTGATCTGATTCCTTCGGATCTGAAATAAAGAAGCGCAAATCATGAAAAAAATCACCAAAGCCGTATTTCCGGTAGCCGGCTTCGGCAGCCGTTTCCTGCCAGCCACCAAGGCTACGCCCAAGGAGATGATGCCGGTGGTGGACAAACCGCTGATCCAGTACGCGGTGGAAGAAGCCGTGGCGGCCGGAGTCACCGACATGGTGTTCATCACCGGACGCAACAAGCGCACCATCGAAGATCACTTCGACACGGCTTACGAGGTGGAAGCTGAGCTTGCCGCACGCGGCAAAACCGAGTTGTTGCGCGCAGTGCAGGATGTCATCCCAAAACATGTGAACTGCATCTACATTCGCCAGCATGAGCCGCTCGGACTGGGCCATGCTGTGCTGTGCGCGCAAGCTGTGGTTCAGGACGAGCCTTTCGCGGTGATTCTTGCAGATGATCTGATTGACGCCGAAACGCCCGTCATCAAGCAAATGGTCGATGTGTTTACGACCCATCAATGTTCTGTTCTGGGTGTGCAAGAAGTTCCTCGCGAACAAACCGGGCAATACGGCATTGTCAGTGCGACCCAACTGGTGCTGGGCGTGGAACAGGTGCACGGTCTGGTCGAAAAACCACGCCCGGAAGATGCCCCGTCCAACTTGGCGGTGGTGGGGCGTTATATTCTTACGCCACGAATTTTCCATCACCTGGCACAGGTGCAAGCAGGGGCCAGCGGGGAAATCCAGCTCACCGATGGCATCGCCGCGCTGCTGCGTGAAGAAAGGCTGCTGGCCTACCGTTTCAGCGGCACCCGCTACGATTGCGGCTCAAAGCTGGGATACCTCAAAGCGCAGGTCGCCTTTGGTCTGAAACATGAGGATTTGCGCGTAGAGTTTGCCTCTTATCTGGCAACGCTAAAATGAAAACGATCATCTTCACCGACCTCGACGGCACATTGCTCGATGCAACGAGCTATTCCTTCAATGACGCGCTGCCGGCCCTGAGCCTGATCGAGACGCGGGACATTCCACTGATACTCTGTTCCAGTAAAACACGTGCGGAAATCGAGGCCAGCCGCCTGAGAATGCGCAATGACCACCCCTTCATTTCCGAGAACGGGGGCGGCATCTTCATTCCGCCGGGTTACTTTCCCGCCACTCTTGACGCAACATCATTTGACGGATATCAGCTCATCACGCTTGGCACGCCTTACGCGGAGATCAGAAGCTGCTTTGTCTCACTCAGGAAACGGCTTGGGGCAAAAGTACGGGGCTTTGCCGACATGACGGCAGAGGAAGTCGCCGATCTGACGGGACTCTCTTGTGAAGCGGCCTCCTTGGCGAAACAGCGCGATTTCGACGAGCCTTTCRTCTTCGATGGCGCGCCCGATCAACGTTTTCTGCACGCCATCGAGGACGCCGGGCTACGCTGGACACAGGGGCGAATTTTCCACATCCTGGGCAATCACGACAAAGGCGGTGCCGTGGCAATCCTGAWGTCGCTCTATGAACAAGAATATGGCGAAATCTTCAGCATTGGGCTGGGCGATGGTTTTAACGATCTGCCCATGCTCCAGGCGGTGGATTGTCCTGTGCTGGTCAGGCACGAGGATGGCAGTTTCGATTCCCGCATAGCCATGGCCGGGCTGGTGAAAACGTATAGCCAAGGCCCACTTGGCTGGAACGAAACGGTGCTGCAACTTCTGTCTGGCGGGAATAGCGGAGAAGAAGCGCCATCATCTGTTCTAACGAATATTTTCAGCGCCGCCTTGGCCGCAGTTGATCCCTACCAGGCCGTACTTAACGCCACAAAGCTTGAAAATTACTGCCTTGTTGTAGCCGATGCCACCTACCAGCTTGAAGCTTTCAGCCGTATCGTCGTGGTCGGTGCAGGCAAGGCTACTGCGCGCATGGCCTTGGCTATCGAAAACCTGCTCGGCGAGCGGATTTCAGCCGGGCTGATTGTTGTGAAGGAAGGCCACACCGCGCCGCGGTGCAAAGTTTGTCAGATCGAGGCTTCCCATCCAGTGCCAAATGAGGCCGGCGTGGAGGGAGCGCAGCGCATTCTGGAAATGGTGCGGGCTGCTGATGAGAAGACGCTGCTTATCTGCCTGCTATCTGGCGGCGCGTCTGCGCTGCTGGCCGCGCCGGTAGCGGAGTTGACGCTGCAGGACAAGCAGGAAGTGACTGCCTTGCTGCTGAAAGCGGGCGCAACCATCGGCGAGTTGAACGCCGTGCGCAAGCATCTTTCTGCGGTCAAGGGCGGAAGACTGGCGCAAGCCGCCTTCCCGGCGCAGATGTTGACGATGATTCTTTCAGACGTGATTGGCGACCGGCTCGATGTCATCGCTTCCGGTCCGACCGCGCCTGACGGCGCCAGTTTTGACTATGCCTGGTCAGTAATCGAGAAATATGGGCTGCAGGAAAAAATACCGTCGCGCGTCAGGAATTACCTGCAACGGGGTATTGCCGGATTCGTTCCAGAAACGGTCAAAGATGGCGACCCCTGTCTGACCTCAACCCGCAACGTGATTGTCGGCGGGATCAGCCTGGCACTGGCGGCGGCGGCGGAAAAATCCAGGCAGTTCGGAATTGCCGCACAGATAATCACTGCCGAACTTCAGGGGGAAGCGCGTGACGCCGCACACCTCCTGGCGCGAACAGCGCGAATGACTTTGACCAGGATGAATGCAGGTGAACGGCGGTGTTTGTTATCCGGTGGCGAAACCACCGTTACCGTCAGGGGCGGGGGAAAAGGAGGCCGAAATCAGGAGCTGGCATTGGCTTTTTCCATGGAAGTTGACGGATTGAACGGGGTAACCCTGCTTTCCGCCGGCACGGACGGGGGCGACGGGCCGACCGATGCCGCAGGCGCACTGGTCGACGGCAACACGGCAGGACGGGCGCGTTGTCTCGGCATGGAGCCGGTTACCTATCTTTACAACAATGATTCCTATGGTTTTTTTCAACAACTTGATACCCAGTCAGGGACGAACAGCCATTTCAAGACCGGTCCAACGGGAACGAACGTCATGGACATCCAGATAATCCTGCTGGAAAAGGAAGCGCTGCAGGCGAGTGCGAGCGCAAACCATGATGAAAAAAGGCGAGGCGATCCAGACCATGAATGATATTACCTTCAGAACAGAGGTGCATGAGCAGATTGAGAAGATCGGGGCCGCCGACATTATCGTTGGCATACCGAGCTTCAATAACGCGCGCACCATCGGCCACGTCGTTCGCGCGGTACAGGCCGGCCTGGCGAAATACTTTCCCACTTACAAGGCAGTGATTGTAAATTCCGACGGTGGCTCCAGCGACGGCACCATTGATGTCGTGCAGAACACGGCGGTCGAGGACTTCAACGCCATCCTGCTTCACCACCGCGTTGAGCCCATCTCCAAGATCACCTTCCCCTATTCCGGCATTCCCGGCAAGGGAAGTGCCTTTCGCAGCATTTTCGAAATCGCCCGAACCCTGGGTGCAAAGGCCTGCGTTGTGGTTGATTCGGATCTCAGGAGCATCACGCCCGAGTGGATCGAACTGCTCGTAAAGCCGGTATTGCATGGTGGCTTTGACTATGTTGCACCGCTCTACCACCGCCATAAGTTCGACGGAACCATCACCAACAGCATCGTCTACCCCCTTACCCGAACGCTCTATGGCAAACGGGTGCGCCAGCCCATCGGCGGCGATTTCGGTTTCTCAGGGCGACTGGCGCAGTTCTATCTGACCAAGGATGTTTGGCAATCGGATGTCGCCCGTTTCGGCATCGATATCTGGATGACCACGACAGCGATCGCAAACGGTTTCAAGATCTCCCAGTCCTTTCTTGGCGCCAAGATTCACGACGCCAAGGACCCGGGCGCCGACCTGAGCAGCATGCTCTACCAGGTGGCCAGCGCGAACTTCGACCTGATGGAGGAATACGCCGAGGTTTGGGCGCCCATCCGCGGCTCCGACCCGGTAACCACATTCGGCTTCGAATATACGGTCGGGCTCGAACACGTCAACGTCAATATAGCCCGAATGCTGAACCTGTTCCGGGAAGGGCTGAACAACCTGCGCGAGATCTGGGTAAAAATTCTCGGCAGCGGAGATTTCAGGGAGGTGGAGCGGTTGAGCGCCTTGAGTGATGGCGAGTTTGACTTCCCCCTCAGCCTCTGGACGCGGGTGATCTATGATTACGCTATTGCTTTCCACCAGAAGAA
This sequence comes from Nitrosomonadales bacterium, assembly GCA_003104895.1. Lineage (GTDB taxonomy): Bacteria > Pseudomonadota > Gammaproteobacteria > Burkholderiales > Sulfuricellaceae > Sulfurimicrobium. Next base: position 39,575 of record PQAG01000055.1, on the reverse strand, counting down.
ATTGCCTGCCGAGCACCTGATCAAGTCACTGACCCCGCTTTATATCGGGAAAACCGCATCGTTCATCCTTGCGGCGAAAGACATGGAAGGACATGAGGCAGAAGCCGAGATCGAAAAACTTTGCATGGAGTTCGAAAACAGCAAGGACTACCTCGTAACCAGCTGGAAAAAATCTTAAGGAGTCAATCATGATGGATTTTCTGAACCTGATACTCGACCCCCTGCAGGAAGTATTTTTGAAGTTCAAGGTCTTTTTGCCCAATCTTCTGGCCATGCTGATCATCCTGGTGTTGGGCATTGTCCTGGCCAAGCTCGTCAAGGCCATACTGGTCAAATCCCTGATCGCCATCAACTTCGACAGCTGGTCCGACCGCATGGGCTTTACCACGTTGATGCGCAAGGGGGATGTATGGGGAAAACCCTCCGCCACACTCGGCGCCATCATCTTCTGGCTGATGATCATCCTCACCCTGATGATTGGCCTAAGCGCCCTCAAGATACCGGCGATCGACAGTCTGGTCACTGAAGTCTTCAACTATATACCCCGCGCCTTTTCAGCTGCCCTGATTCTGGCCATCGGCTATGTGCTAACCGGGTTCGTCAGCCAGGGAATATTGATTGCCGCGGTAAACAGCGGTTACCACTACGCCAAACTGATTGCCGAGGCCATCCGCACCCTGTTGATGGTGTTGATTCTGGCCATGGCCATGGAGCAACTCCAGATAGCGCCCAGCATCGTGCTCGCCGCCTTTACGATCATCTTTGGCGGCATCGTGACCGCGCTGGCGATTTCATTCGGTGTGGGCGGCATTGATGCGGCGAGACGGATGATTGAAAGAGAAAGCGCGGGAAAGAGCGTTGAGGAAACAAAAGATGATATCGACCCCCTCTAACTGAAGGAGAAATCATGTCCGATTTTTATCAGTCCGGCATCATTACAACGCTCCATCAACTCGGCAAACCTTCGCTGGAGCGGATCGAGTCCGAATTGCTTGGCTACGTAAAAACCAGGCCTGTAGCCCTGGCCTTGCCGGCCCTTTATTCTGAGTTCGAAGGGCCGGCCATGCCGGGCATCGTGCAGGAGCTCGCCAAGGTCAAGTATCTGAATGAAATCGTGCTGGTCCTCGACAAGGCATCGGAGAAGGATTTCAAGCGCGTGCGCGAGTTCATGTCGCCGATCTCGACGGAAGTAAAGATCATCCACAATGACAGCAAAAGGATCAATGAAATATATGAAACATTCGCCCGCAACGGATTCAATGTGGGCGAACGTGGCAAGGGGCGCTCGGCATGGATTGCCTATGGCTATATTCTTGCGCGCGCCCGTTCCGACGTCATTGCCCTGCACGATTGCGACATCGTCACATACAGCCGTGAACTCCTGGCACGGTTATGCTATCCCGTGGTCCACCCCAATCTGGATTACGTCTTTTGCAAGGGGTATTACAGCCGGGTATCAAGCGGGCTGAACGGGCGTGTCACCAGGTTATTGGTGACGCCACTTATTAAGGCCTTGGAACAGCTCATCGGGCCGCATGATTTTCTCGCTTTCCTCGACAGTTTTCGCTATCCGCTCTCCGGGGAATTCTGCATGATCACGGATTTGGCCCGGGTGAACCGGATCCCCTGGGACTGGGGGCTGGAGGTGGGCTCCCTTGCCGAGGTGCACCGGAACTATTCACCCCGCCGGGTATGCCAGGTTGATATCGCAGCGAATTACGAGCACAAACATCAAATCCTTTCCGCGGATGATGCCAGCAAGGGCTTGATGAAAATGACGGTGGATATCTGCAAATCCATCTTCAGAACCCTGGCATCGGAGGGGGTGGTGTTTTCAGATGGCCTGTTCAAATCCCTGCTGGTATCCTACCTGCGGCAGGCCGAGGATACGATCATAAAATACGAGGCAGATGCGGCCATCAATGGCCTCAAGTTTGACCGGCACGAAGAGGCAATGGCGGTGGAGGCATTTACCAGAGCCATCGCAATGGCTACCCAGGTGTTCATGGAAAACCCTATGACGACACCATTGATCCCGAACTGGAACCGGGTGATCTCGGCCATCCCGGATATTTTCGAGATGCTGAAAATGGCCGTGGATGAGGACAACAAATGATGGTGGTGTGGATGTCGAAGCTGAATGTGTAGAATATTTACTGCCAGCAGGGCGCTGAAGTCCGGACCGTTGGAGGACTCTACTCCTTGGCCCAGCACCAGCAAGGACCAGGCTCCATTTCCAAATGGTTCATGATGCATCTCGTCGCAACAGGGTAGAAAGCGGTTTGCTGGAAGCGCTGTAATCAGTGTAGTTCATTTGCTGGATCAGCAGGTTCAAGTCTTCATGCAGCCGGGCCAGCGTCTTTTCAGGCAATTTTTCCAGGGCATAGGGCACCAGCCCGGTAAAGGGCTTGGGCGCACGATCAAGTACGGCCTGGCCATTTTCGGTCAGGCGAAGGTTCACCACGCGACGGTCTTCTTCGCTGCGTAAGCGTTCCAGCAGTCCGGACCTGGCCAGCTTGTCCAGCATATTGCTGGCAGTGGAGACGTGCACAGACAGGGTTTCACTCAGCTGGGAGACAGTGATGCCCGGGGTTTCGGCGATGGCGGAGAGGATCCAGAGCTGGGCTCCGGAGATGCCGCAAGTGGATTCCAAGTCGCGGAAGTGATGGCGTGCGGCAGCGATGATGATGCGAAACTGTTTCAGGGTTTCAGTGGCGAGCGATGTGCTCATGTTCATGTCCTTGCTGCGGATTACTGGTTTCGCTGGGTGTCGGTCGTGACGCCTGGAGCATCGCGGCCTCCCACTGCTTCCATGCCCTCCAGGATGGGCTGGATACGCGCGACGCGCCAGGCTGCAATGCCCTGCTCCTTTTCCAGCGCTTTCTGCTCGGCTGCCGGGTAGACAGAGGCCGCTTCTGCCACAAGGCCAGCCGCGCGCAGCTGGCTGGCGATCAGCTCGGCTCGCTGGCGCGCCATGGAGGAGGTCTTGCGGCCGTTTTCCTGCAAGCTTGCCCCGCCAGTCACCCGCACGCTACTCACCTGCCAGCGCTTAAGCGTCCACAGCGAAGTCTGCAGCGCTGGCTGCCCACCTTCGGTCAGCTCCGTGGATCCATACTGGAAGCGAATCTCGGGCAATGAACGCATGGGCGGGATGATGGCGATTTGCCAGGCGGGGTAGCGGTTTTGCAGGCTTGCCTCCATTTGCCGCAGGGTGTCCAGGCTGCCGACATAAGCTGGTGCGACCTGCAGCTTGGCGACCTTGGCATTGGCATTTATCTCCGACAAAGTCAAGGGCAAAGGCAGCACCTCGCGCAGATGCCGCACCAGCAATTGCGCGTCGCTCAAGGGCAGGTTGGGCTGCAAATTCTGCCCCACCGGGTTGGCAATGACCGATTTTCCCGCGCCTGCCAGTAACAGGCTATCCCCCAGCACCACCTGATCGAGGGAAAACTCCACTGGACGGCCGAGACGCTCGCGCAATTGAGGCAACAGGCGGTCATGGGCGCCCTTGTCGAATTCCCGGGTGAACACCACAGCGCTGACCTGCACCGGCTTGCCTTCAACCATTTGCACATTCAATTTGTCCAGACTGGCGCCTTCGATCTTGAAACCTTGCCTCAAAACGCTCTCGACTTCATTCACAGTCATGGTCTTGGCAACGCTTTCATTCAGGGTCCTGACCAGCGGGATGGAGAGCACTACCAGGATCATCGCCGCGAGCACTGTCTCCCAGATCAGGTGCTTGGGCGTGCGCAGGTTGCCGAAACCATACCAAGTGGCCATGCCGGCCACGGTGAGGGCAATGGCCAGCATATTGGTGAGAAACAGAAAAAAGGCACCCTGGAAGATGTTCAAGTCGCCCATCGCCAGCCCATAACCGGAAGCGGCCAGCGGCGGCATCAAGGCAGTAGCAATGGCCACGCCGGCAACGGTGCCGATCTTGCGGTGGGTCACAGCATAGCCTGCCACCATGCCGGAAAGCACCGCCACCAGCAGATCGAACAGGTTGGGGTTGGTGCGCGCCAGGATCTCCGGCGTGGGTGGAATGTAGGGCGAGAGTTTGACAATAATGACGGATATGGTCAGAGCCGCTGCCACCCCCACCGCCAAGGCCTTCGCGCTGCGGATGGCCTTCTCCACATCGGTTTCGGCGATGGCAAAACCCAGCAGCACGATTGGCCCCATGAGGGGGGCCACCAGCATGGCGCCGATAATCACTGCTGCCGAATTCAGCATGAGGCCTAAAGTGGCGATGCCGCAAGAGGTCACGACCAGGAATGCGTAGGCGTAACTCAGGCCTCCATCCTCATTTACCTGCTCGTTGGTGGCATCCCGCTCCAGATCGCGCATGTGCCGGCGCCACCAGAACATGAATAGCCTGGTTATCCGGCCTTGAGCTACGGAGATGTTCCCGGAAACTGTTTGCTCTTGGTTTGTGGTGTTCATGTGTAGGTGGATATCAAGGTTTGAAAAATACATTATTTTATTATTATTCAATAATATTTTGTATAATAATTCATTTCAGAACCTTCTGGAAAAGGAATAACCATGCAACTTCTCACCATCGTAGCGATACTTTTTTCCATAGGCGGCGTCATGTTCGCCCTACAGAACAACGTGCCCGTAACGGTCAATTTTCTGCTTTGGCGCCTCGACAGCTCCCTTGCCATGGTGTTGCTGATCGCGCTGGCGCTTGGCGGCATCATCTTCGCGCTAGTCTCGGCCCCATCGACATTGCGGCGGCATTGGACACTAGCCAAGCAGCAGAAACGCATAGAGGAGTTGGAGAAGGCGCATAACGCGCTTGAGAAAAAACTGGCCGAGTCCTTGAAGGCGGATCAGAACAACAGCTCTCCAGTGCTTGATCCTGCGTCACCTGAAGGGACATCTCATCACCGCTAGCACGGTCAGGTCTCACCATCCTCAATCTATGCGGATAGCCTTGAAGGAAAACGCTTCATGCATGGCCTCGAACAATGCAGGAACACCTCGGTGTCGCCGAAACCGCTCCCGCCGGTTTTTTCCATTTGCCAGGTCCATTCCACTATCATTTGAATTGACTCGAGGCAATCCCCTTTCCCCTAACTCCGGAGAAAATATGTCGATCAAGGCCATCCCCATTTGCCCGCCCAGCGTTTGCCTTCGGCCCGAGTCCAACTTGATGGAAGCACTCAAACTGATGTTGGAGAAGCAGATCAACCATGTGCCCTTGTGCGACGGCAACGGTAATTTTTCAGGCATCGTCAGCACCAACTCCGTGCTGCGGGCGCTGATCCCGGCCAGCGCACGGGCGGCAGGAGGCTTGTCCGACCTCCGTTTCGCCGGCGATGCCGAGCGCATGCTGACCAGCCGGCTGCATGATCTGGAGGGCCTGACGGCAGGAGAATTCGCCAAGAAGGATGTCCCGCTGCTGGACGAGGATTGCCCGCTGCTGGAGGCGGCGCTGCTGCTCACCAACAGCACCGCGCCGTTGCCGGTGGTGGGCGCGGACGGCAAACTGCGCGGCATGCTGAGCCGCCGCGCGCTGCTCGCCCATCTCGCGCAACAGGCGGGGGTCTGACATGCACGGTGCCGCTGCCAGCGCAACGCAAGTATTGTTCGGCCTGAGCCCGCTGCTGGTCTCGCTCGCCATCTTTGTTCTTACCTACGCCGTCATCGTCACCGAGAAAATCAACCGCGCCATCGTCGCCCTGCTCGGCGCGGGGCTGATGATCTTCTCTGGTGTGCTGCACCAAAGCGAGGCCTTCGCCGGCATCGACCTCAACACCATCGGACTGTTGACGGGGATGATGGTGATCGTCGCCATCACACAGAAAAGTGGCGTGTTCCAGTACGTGGCAGTGGTTGCGGCCAAGGCGGTCAAGGCCGATCCCTGGGGGCTGATGGTGATGCTCTCGGTGGTGACAGCGCTGTTTTCCGCCCTGCTCGACAACGTCACCACGGTGCTGCTGATTGCCCCGGTAACGCTGCTTATCACCGACGCCCTCAAGCTCAAGCCTTACCCTTACCTGTTCGCTCTGATCTTCGCCTCCAACATCGGCGGCAGCGCCACCTTGATCGGCGATCCGCCCAACATCATGATCGGCTCCGCGACCGGGCTCGGATTCAACGACTTCCTGTTCAACCTCGCGCCGCTGGCGGGCGCGGTTTTCATCCTAACGCTGGTCCCTTTTTACCTGATCTGGGGCAGAAAACTCTACGCCGCACCGGAAGACCGCGCCCAGGTGATGGCTTTCGACGCGGATCAGGCGATTACCGACCCGCGCCTTCTAAAGCAGTCCCTGGCGGTGATCGCGCTGGTCATCCTGGGCTTCATGCTGGCTCACGCCGTCAAGCAGGAACCAGCCACCATCGCCATGTTCGGTGCGGCACTGCTGTTGCTGCTGCGGGTCTGGGACCAGCATGGCGAAGATCAGTCGCACCAGGTACAGCGCAGCTTCGCCGAGGTGGAATGGGTCACGATCTTTTTCTTCGTCGGCCTGTTCGTGGTGGTGGCGGGCGTGGAAAAGGCCGGCGCCCTCAAGCTGCTGGCGCAGCAACTGATGGCGCTGACCGGCGGCGATTTCGCTGCCACCTCCTTCATCATCCTGTGGGTGTCGGCGGTGGCCTCGGCGCTGGTGGACAACATTCCCTTTGTCGCCACCATGATCCCGGTGATCCACAGCATGGCACCAGCCTTCGGCGCTGAAAACATCAACACCCTGTGGTGGTCGCTGGCGCTGGGTGCCTGCCTGGGCGGCAACGGCAGCCTGGTGGGGGCGAGCGCCAACCTGGTGGTGGCCGGCTTCGCCGAGCGCGCCGGCCAGCCGATCCGTTTCCTGCCCTTCATGCTCATGGCCTTCCCGCTGATGCTGGCGAGCATTGCGGTGAGCAGTGCTTATTTTTGGCTGCGCTATTTGTGAGCTGTGGTGTTCCGGGGGAAAAGCAGGAGAGAGAAAATCAACAAGGAGAATACGAAATGAGAAAAAAATCGGCAGGATATCGTTTCTGGCTATTGGCGCTGGCGGGCTTGTTGATCCATGGCAAGGCCCAAGCTGCGTCCGATTGCTGGAAAGCGTCCGCGCCTCAATGCAAGGACGCCGACCTGAAGTGGGCCGATTTGCGTGGCGCCCAGCTCGATGGCTCCGATTTCGAGGGCGCCAATCTGGAACATGCCAACCTCCGGGGCGCATCCCTCAAGGGGGCAAATTTCAAAAGCACGCGCATGCGTTATGCCAGTCTGCAGCAATCTGACCTGCGCGAAGCGAATCTCGATGGCGCCGATCTGGATTATGCCCACCTCGAATCTGCCAATCTGGAGCGCGCCACCCTCAAGGGCACCGGGCTGGTCAGGGCCGATCTCAGGCTGGCCGACCTTGAGGGCGCCAAGCTGGAAGGTGCCAGGCTGAGGCATGCCGAGCTGTCCGGCGCCGATCTGGAAAATGCGCAGCTGCAAAGCGCCGATCTGGAAGGCGCGCATCTCGGCATGGCGAATCTCAAAAAGGCCAATCTCGCCGGCGCAAAATTGACCAATATCCGGCTCCACGGCGCATTGCTCAAGGGCGCTGTCTGGTCCGACGGACGGACTTGCGGGATCGGTTCGATCGGACGCTGCAAGTAGTAGTGGAATGCCGGGTTACCCTGCGCTGATCCGAAAGTGCAGGGCCTCAATAATCATGACAAGGGCCACAGAAATGAGAATGCGAATATGGCCAGCATCATTTCAACTGGCGAGGGCTCCGCTACTTCTTGCTCCCGGCCTGGTTGATGGCAGCTTCATCGCCAGTAATGGCGGTTGAAGATCGAAAGTGCAATCGGTGCTGCGACGGCGGACTATGGGCATAAGCACCCACCTCGCCTGCCGGCAGAAGACATCTTCAACCGGCTGATGATCGAGCGCGTTCTCCTCTCGGTCCTGGCAATTCGGTGGTGTGGCCTTCGGCGCCTACCAGTGGATGCTCGACCGGGGCTAAACGATGGAGGGGGCCCGCAACTGGACGCTGTTGTTGCGCCAAAGCCCACGGCCACTCCCATCACCCCGGTTGCGCCGAGAATGGGGGCAATGAAAAAACCCAACTCAAACAGGGAATCCCTACTCCTTCTTGTCTTCTTCCTTGTACTCCCGCTCAGCCTTCTCCCATGCACTGCAAAGTGATTCGTAGGCATCAGTGAAGCCTTTCTTCATGTGCTCCCACGCGCTGGCGGTGCTATTTTGAAGGCTGCCGAACTTTTCGGCCACCTCGACCCGCTGCTTGCGTAGCGCCTTCAGGGTGTTGCGCGCCTGCTCGCGGGCAACCTTGTCCATCTTATCCCAGTTCTTGTCAATCCGCGCCTCCATGGCTTCGATGCGGGCATCCAGGGCGACTAGCGCGGCCCTGAGCTTCACAGCAGCTTCGTCGCGCTTGTCGGCTGTGTAGTTCTTGATCGCCTCGGCGGCATCGGCCATTTCCTGTCGAACCTCCTTTGCCGTGGTCTTGTCGTTATCGTCCTGGGATGCATAGCTAAGCGGGAAAATACCCAGCAGCGTCACAGTAATCATTAACAGAGCTGTGTGCTTCTTCATGAGAAACTCCTGATGGCAACGATTCCGAGCCAGCCCGGGAAGGGCCGGGCAGGTCAGGAAAACTATGGAAATTCGGGTAGCGAGCTTGTCGAAGTGTGGATATTTTCACATTTCACACTTCACAAACAAAGCGTAGCGAGTGACTTCACGCTTCACAAAACTGTTTCACGTTAAAATAAGCGCCCCGTAACCGCAAAACCACACCATGCGCCTGATTCTCGCCCCGATGGAGGGCCTTGCCGACCAGGATATGCGCGACGTATTGACGCGCATTGGCGGCATCGACCTGTGCGTCGCCGAATTCGTGCGCGTCACCCACCATCTGCTGACAGAACGCGTGCTGCTGCGCACCGTGCCGGAGCTGGCCAACGGCGGCCGCACCCGTGCCGGGGTGCCGGTTCGGGTGCAGCTCCTGGGCAGCGATCCGGTGTGCCTGGCAGAAAACGCCGCATCCATTGCCGCCATGGGCGCGCCTGGCATTGACCTCAATTTCGGCTGCCCCGCCCCCATGGTCAACCGGCATGGCGGCGGTGCGGTCCTGCTGCAGTATCCGGAAATCATTCACACCATCGTCGCCGCCACGCGCCGCGCTGTGCCGCGGCAAGTTCCCGTCACGGCCAAGATGCGCCTCGGGCTGAAAGATACCTCGCTGACCCTGGATTGCGCCCGCGCCATCGAGGACGCCGGCGCCGACGAGCTCACCGTCCACGCCCGCACCAGGGCCGACGGCTACCGCCCGCCCGCGCACTGGGAGTGGCTGGCCCGCATCCGCGAAGTCGTGAAATTGCCGCTGGTGGCCAACGGCGAGGTGTGGTTGCCGCAGGACTGGGAAAGCATCCGCCAGGTCAGCGGCTGCAGCGACGTGATGATCGGGCGCGGCGCCATCGTCCGCCCGGACCTGGCGCTGCGCATCAGGACAGGGGAAGCGGCCATGCCCTGGCCGGCCCTGCTGCCCTGGGTGGCGGATTACTACCGGCGCTTGCGCTGCCGGGTGGCACCGGAACACGCGCCGGGGCGGCTCAAGCAGTGGCTGGGCATGCTGCGCGGCGCCTATCCGGAGGCCGCTGCGCTGCACCAGGCCTTGCGCGCCGAGCGCGACCCGGACGCGGTGGAAAGAATGCTGCTGGGACGTTAAGGCAGAACCCTGTCGATGACGATCGCTACATCCTGCTGGCCGGGCTTGACCGAACCAGCCCGGCCCAGCAGGTCGCCGCTTTGCGTCATGGCCTGTCCCGACTTCGACACGCGCGCGCTGACCATGACTTCCGCGTGGTTCGAAAGCCTGTCGTTGGGCGTCATGGCAAGGGAATCGTCTAGGGTGAAGCGATAGGGAAGCTGCCCGGCCGTGATTTTCAGGCTGGCAATCGGCATTTTCGGACCTTGCGGCGCCTGCGCGTAAATGAACACCGTGTCGCCGGGGGCAAACTTGCCGGCGAGATCGCCACTGACTGACACCGTGCCGGAAATGGACGCTGCCGGGCCTGCCTGGGCTTTGGTTTCTTCTTTCACGCCGCTGGCATTGGCGCCCACGGCAGACAGGTTATCCAGGCCGGAAAGACTGGCTGCCTTCCCGGCATCCTGAATTGCCGCCCTGATTTCATTGGCATAGGGGTCATCCGGGGGGATCAGTTTGAGCAGGCTGCGCCAGTATTCCGCGGCCCTGGAAAAATCCTTGGCCTGATAGGCGGCGCTTCCTGCCAGATTCAGCGCCTTCCCTTCCTGCGGATTCAGTTTCAGCGCCTTGTTGATCAATTCCAGCGGCTTTCCCTGCAGCTTTCCGCCCTGCATCATGGCGAATGCGTCAGCGTAGTCTGCCAGGATGCCCGAATCATCGGGAAGAAGCTCAGTGAGCCTGGCATAAACCCGCACCGCCTCGCCAAATTGACCGGTTGCGCCATAGCTGCGCGCCAGCATGTTCCAGCCGGCGACATCGTCCGGGTTGCTCTTGAGCCTGGCTTCCAGGGCAGCAATCATGGGGGCGGCTTCGTGCTGGCCCGGCTCTGCCATCGCAGGGGGCGGGCTTGGCCGCATCATCGCCGCATCGGGGTTGCCCAGAAACACATAAATCCCGATCGCCAGCAGCGGAATCCCGCCGGCAAGCGCATACCCCACGCCACGGCCGGTCTGGCTGGCGGATACCGGAGCGGATTCCACTGGGACGTCCTCGCTCAGGCGTTTCTCGATTTCGAGCCGGGCATCTTCATATTGCTGCGGGTCCAGTTCGCCAGCATCGAGGTCGGCCTTCAGCTCCGCCAGCTGGTCATGGTAGATGGCGATGTTGGCGGCCTTGCGGTCCACCTGCGCAGACCGGGCATTGCGGCGCAGCAGGGGCGGCAGCACTGCGGCCAGCGCGATCCCGAGGAGCAGGAGAAAAATTGCCCAGAACAGCGAGATAGTCCAGAAATTGCTCATGATTCATTTCCGTTATTGCGAAGGAGAGCTTCCACGCGCTGCTTCTCTTCCGCAGACAGGGATTCCCCGGCAAGGCGCGCACCGCGCCGTTTGAGATAAAGATAGAAGCCGCCCGCAGCGCCAATCAGCAGCACGAAGGGGCCAAACCACAACAGCCAGGTGAGGGGCTTGAGCGGCGGTTTGTAGAGCACGAAGTCCCCATAGCGCTGGGTGAGATAATTGATGACCTCCTTGTCGCTCTTGCCGGCGCGCAGCTGGTCACGGATTTCCTGGCGCAGATCCTGCGCCAGCTCGGCGCGCGAACCCGCCAGAGACTCGTTCTGGCAAACCAGGCAGCGCAGATCCTCGGAAAGAGCGATCATGCGCTGCTCCAGCACGGGGTCCTCCGCGACCGGCACGGCCTCGCCAGCAACGGCAGCAAGAGGAAACCACAGGGCGAAGATGGCCAGCCCGGCCCGTTGCGCGAGTTTCATGTTAAGCCTCATCGCTGCAGCTCCTTCGCCAGTGGAAGTATTTTCCCGTCCAGAACTTCCCGGGTCAGGGGGCCTGTATGCTTGTAGCGGATCGTGCCGTTCTTGTCGATCAGATAAGTCTCGGGCACACCGTACACGCCATAATCGATGGCCGCCCGCCCATCGAGATCGATGAAGGTCTCGACATAGGGATTGCCAAAGCGCGCCAGCACGGCCTGCGCATCGCCGGGCTGATCCTTGTAGTCCATGCCGTAGACCGGCAAGCTGCCCTGCCGCGCCAGGCTAAGCAGGAGGTCATGTTCCTGGCGGCAGGAGCCGCACCACGAGGCCCACACATTGAACAGCCAGACCTTGCCGCGCAAGTCTGCCGGACTCATTTGCCTGGACGGGTCGGACAAGAGGGCGAGCCTGAAATCGGGCGCCGGCTTGCCGATCAGCGGCGAAGGCACTTCGCGCGGATTGAGCTTGAGGCCGATGCCGAGAAAAATCACCAGTACGATGAATATCCCCAGGGGAATCAGAAAACGTTTCATGCTTGAACCCTCCCTTTCTTGCGCGAGGTGCGGTAGCGCCGGTCGGTGATCGCCATGAACCCGCCGAGGGCCATGAGCACTGAACCGATCCAGATCCACACCACGAACGGTTTGTGGAACAGCCGCACGCTCCAGGCTCCGCCATCCAGGCGCTCACCCAGCGCGGTATACAGGTCGCGCGTAAAGCCGTAATCGATCGCCGATTCGGTGAAAGGCATGCCGGAGGCCACGTAAACGCGTTTTTCCGGGTACAGGGTGGTGAGCGGCTTGCCGTTGCGGCTCACCTCGAGCATGCCGCGCGCGCCCGTGTAATTCGGGCCGGTCACATCGGTCACGCCGCCGAAGCGGAAGGTATAGCCCTGCATCGTGACCGTATCGCCCACCGCCATGCGCATGTTGCGCTCGGTCTGGTAGGAAGACACCATGGTGACGCCGATGACCGTCACCGCCACGCCAAGGTGGGCCAGATGCATGCCATAGAAGTTCGCCGACCAGCCTGCGGCCGTGCGCATCCGCGCGCGCACACTGATGACAACTGTCACGGCGATCCACAGGGCCAGCAGAATCCCCAGGGAAACCAGCGGCTGCCACGTCTCCTGCGTGAAGGGCAGCAGCAATGCCGCCACGACGCTGGCGCCGAAGCCCCATTTCAGGCGGTGCGCGAGTTCAGGCACGTTCACCTGCTTCCAGCGTGCCAATGGCCCCAGGCCGGCAAGGAAAATCAGCGGCGATACCAGGGGAACGAACACGGAGTTGAAATAAGGCGGCCCGACCGAGATCTTGCCCAGTCCCAGTGCATCGAGGAACAGCGGGTAGAGCGTGCCCAGCAGCACCGACCCGGTCGCCGTCAGGAGCAGGATGTTGTTCACCATCAGGAAGGACTCGCGCGAAACCAGCGCGAAACGGCCGCCCAGACCAACCTGGGAAGCGCGCAGGGCAAACAGCAGCAGCGAGCCGCCGATCACCACGGCGAGGAAAATGAGAATGAACAGGCCGCGCGCCGGATCGGTGGCGAAGGAATGCACCGAGGACAGCACGCCGGAACGGACCAGGAAGGTGCCGAGCAGGCTCAGGGAAAATGCGCCGATGGCCAGGAACACCGTCCATGCCTTGAAGCTGCCGCGCTTTTCGGTCACCGCCAGGGAGTGGATCAGCGCCGTGCCCACCAGCCAGGGCATCAGCGAGGCATTCTCCACCGGATCCCAGAACCACCAGCCCCCCCAGCCCAGTTCGTAATAGGCCCACCAGCTGCCCATCATGATGCCGATGGTCAGGAACGACCATGCCGCCGTGGTCCAGGGGCGCGACCAGCGCGCCCAGCTGGCGTCCAGCTTGCCGGAAAGCAGGGCCGTCAGGGCAAAGGCGAAGGCCACGGAAAATCCGACATAGCCCATGTACAGGATGGGCGGATGAACCACCATGCCGGGGTCCTGCAGCAGGGGGTTGAGATCTGAACCGTCCATGGCCATCGGCATGCGCAGGAAGGGATTGGAGGTGGAGAGCAGGAACAGCAGGAAACCGAAGCTGACCAGCCCCATCACGCCGACCACCCGCGCCACCATGTCGTCCGGCAGATGGCGGCTGAACAGGGTGACAGCCACGGTCCACATGCCGAGGATGAAGGTCCAAAGCAGCATCGAGCCTTCATGCGAGCCCCAGGTGGCGGTGAAGCGGTAAACTTCGGGGAGGCGGGAATGAGAGTTGCGGGTCACATTGATGACCGAAAAATCGTTGCTCAGGAACGACCAGGCCAAAGCGCCAAAGGCAATGGCAACAAACAGGAACTGGGCGCGCGCCGCCGGTTTGGCGACCGCGATCCACGCAGGATTGTTGCGCGCCGCGCCCGCCAGGGGCAGGATGCCTTGGACCAGGGCGAGCAGCAGCGCCAGGATTAAGGAGAAATGGCCGAGTTCTGGAATCATTTTTTACCTTTTTGCCGGGATCTGGATAATTTTCGTCAAACTAACTATTTAGGCGCTACGACCGTTTTCTGGGCTTTTTGCGCCTGTTCCAGCGCGCTGGCCGCCTCGGGCGGCATGTAATTCTCGTCGTGCTTGGCCAGCACCTGCTCGGCCACGAACACGCCGCTGCTGTTCATGCGCCCTTCCGCCACCACCCCCTTGCCTTCCTTGAACAGGTCGGGCAGGAGGCCCTTGTAGGTCACCGGGATGGTCTGCGCCGTATCTGTGATGCGGAAATGCGCCGTCACGCCATCGGCCTCGCGGCGCAGGCTGCCGTCCTCGACCAGTCCGCCAATGCGGAAAGCGCGCTCCTTCGGCGCCTCGCCGTTGACGACCTGGGTCGGGGAGAAGAAAAACACCAGATTGCTCTGGAAAGCATTGAGCACCAGCGCAGCCACCGCGCCCAGCGCAGCCACCACCACGCCGATCAGGATCAGTTTCTTATGCCGTGCTTTCATCGCTCTCAACCTTGCCATATTTGACAGAACGTTTTGCCAGCTGCAAAGCCTTCTGGCGCCGCATTCTCAACAACACCAGCTCGCCGATGATCAAGGCGGCCGTAACCCCATAGGATCCCCACACGTAAAGGGCGTACCCGCCCATGTGAAAAAATTCCGTCCAGCCATTCCAGTTCATGCTTTGCCCTCCAGCAGTTGCGCCACCCACTGGCTGTTGCGCTCGCGCTCCAGGATGATGCTGCGCACCCGCGAAAGCGCCGCCGCGATGGCATACATCCACACCGCGATTGCCATCACCAGCATGCCTGCCAGCATGATGCTGGCCATGCTCGGCGCCTTGCTCACGCTCACCGAAGCGCCCTGATGCAGGGTATTCCACCACCTGACGGAAAAATAGATGATCGGCACGTTGACCACGCCCACCAGGGCGATCAGCGCACCGGCGCGGTCGGCGCGGCGCGGGTCGTCGATCGCCGCCTGCAGCGCCATGAAGCCGACATACAGGAAGAACAGGATCAGCTCCGAAGTCAGGCGCGCGTCCCATACCCACCACGCGCCCCAGGTCGGCCTGCCCCACAGGGCGCCGGTCCACAAGGCGACGAAGGTCAGCATGGCGCCGGTCGGCGCCAGCGCGCTCGCCATCATGAATGACAGGCGCGTGTTGAAGGCCAGCCCGATCGCCGCCCAGATTGCCATCACCACATAAATGAACATCGACATCCAGGAGGCCGGCACGTGGATGAAGATGATGCGGTAGGCTTCGCTCTGCTGGAAATCGGTGGGCGCGAGGAAAAACCCGATATACAGTCCAGCCACGCCGAGCAGGGCGGCCGCTGCGTAAAACCACGGGATCATCCTTCCGGCAAGATCATAGAAAGTCGCCGGAGAAGCATATTTGTACAAATTAAGGCTATTCATCATTCAATCGAAATCCGCAACGCTGCCGACACCGCCCAGGGCGTCAGCAAGAAGGCCAGAATCAGAATGCTACCCAGCAATGACAGGTGCGCTTCCGCGCCCAGCCCCGCCATCGCGCCATCCACCGCCCCGGCGCCAAAAATCAGCACCGGAATGTAGAGCGGCAGCACCAGCAGCGACACCAGCACCCCGCCGCCGCGCAAACCCAGGGTCAGGGCCGCCCCGACGGCGCCGATCAGCGACAGCACCGGCGTCCCGAGCAGCAGAGAAAACACCAGCACGCCCAACGCCTCGCTCGACAGGCCATACTGGACCCCCAGCACCGGCGCCATCAGGATCAGCGGCACTCCGCTCACCAGCCAGTGCGCCAGGATTTTACCGGTGATCCACACCACCGGAGGCGCCGGCGACAAAACCAGCTGTTCCAGCGTGCCGTCGGCGTAGTCGTTGGCAAACAGGCGGCCCAGCGAAAGCATGGCCGCCAGCAACGCCGCCACCCACACCACCCCGCCGCCCATCAGGCGCAGCAGCTTGGCGTCCGGCCCCACGCCGAGCGGGAACAGGCTGGCGACGATGACGAAAAAAAACAGGACGGTCAGCACATCCCCGCGCCGCCTCATGGCCAGCGTCAACTCGCGCCGCAGCAAAGCAAGGACGGTTTGCAGCATGCTCATGGCGTCAACTTCAGAATTCTGGGTTCAACGCCTGCAATCGCGACCGGCTGGTGCGTGGTCAGCAGAGCCATGCCGCCCTGCTGCAAATGCTCGCCGATCAGAGACTGCACCAGCTGCAGGGCGGCCTGGTCCAGCGCCGTCAGCGGCTCGTCCAGAATCCACAGCCTGGCCTTGACCAGCAGCATGCGGGCCAGCGCCACGCGCCGCCGCTGACCCTGGGACAGGGATTTTGCCGGCAGGTTCAGGCAATGCCCCAGGCCGAGGTGGCCCAGCGCGCCTTCAACCTCATCCCGGCCCTGCGGGTTTCCGGCCAGGCGGCAGGCAAAATCGAGGTTCTCGAAAGCCGTCAGATCCTCCTTGACCGCCGGAGCATGCCCGAAATAGGCCATCTCGGCGTGGTAGCCTTCGCGCACCGCGCCAATTTTTTCGCCGCGCCAGAGAATATCGCCGAACTCCGGCGCCAGCAGGCCGCACACCATGCGCAACAGGCTGGTCTTGCCGCTGCCGTTGGCGCCCTGCACCAGCAGCAGTTCTCCCTCACGCAGAATGAAGTTCAGGTGACTGAACAATGTGCGCTCGCCCCGAACACAGGCAAGGTCTTTCCCTTCCAGCATCTAAATTAAGCGCCCTAATCCCGAACCGGTGGCTTGTCAGCAAGCCGCCGAAAACAAAGGGGCAATTGTACTGGATAAAATTCGAAACTGGACCCCTCAACTATCAGTTGCTCACAAATTTTTATGAGGTGATAACAAAAACTCATAGATAAAAAATTGCCCAAGGAGCGGCATGTCCAGCCAGCTCAAGCCGGCTTTTCCAGCTCCCTGAGTATGGAGAGCACCAGCCCCTTGCCTTGAGCCTCCATGCCCCGGGTCAGCAACTCGGCATCGCGCTCGCCGTTCACCAGGCGGCGCATGATGGCTGCCAGGCGCGCCATGTCGCCGCCGGCGCCGCTCATCTGCCCGGCCATGCTGGCCAATAGCTGCAGAGCCTGGGCATCGCCGCCGGCGGAAGCCCTGATCATCGCTGCCAGCCCCGGCGCGGCCGCGACCGCATCGGCCCTGGCCTGCGGATCGGGCAGGCTGGACGGATTCCTGATGCCTTCCAGGATCGCCTCGACGATGATGCGGTCCTCCTCATCCAGGCCATTCAGCAGGCTAGTGTCGCGCTTGCCGTTGAGGATCTGGCGCACCGCTTTCATGAGCGCGACCCAGCCATTTTCCTCCGATGCCTTGATGAACGGCGTTAGAGATGGAATCAGATCGCGCTGGTGACACGCCATCACCACACGGTGGATCAGCGCGGCGTGGATCTGCAGGATCTGCTGGGATTTTTCCGGTAAAGCAGGCATTTCAATGACCTTCGGTAAAACGGATGATATGGCGGCGGTCCCGCTTGGTGGGACGGCCCTTGTGCTCGAAAGCGGGCTCGGCCTTCAGCTGTTCCTTAAGGATAGCGCGTGCCGCCACGCTTTCGGGGGTTTCCTCATACAGCAGCGCCGCCTCGCTGGCCGGCCCGCGGCGCTCCGACAGGGCGCGCACCAGAACGGTGATTTCATAGGGCCCCTGGCGGATGCGCAGTTCATCGCCTGCATGCACGGCCCGCGCCGGCTTGATGCGCTCGCCATTGCAGTGCACCCTGCCGCCATCCACCGCCTGCGAAGCCAGCGAGCGCGTCTTGAAAAAGCGCGCTGCCCACAGCCACTTGTCGATGCGGAGCTTGTTTTCAGCCGTGGAATGGGACATCAATGCAGATTCTGCGGCGCCTCGGCGGGCACAGCCGAGGCAAACACCTGCTCGGCATCCACCTTGTCAAAGACGTAATGCCTGTTGCAGAACTCGCAATCCACCTCTATCGCATCCTGCTCCTGCAACATCGCCTGCACTTCTTGATGGCCCAGCATGCGCAGCATTCCGGCCACGCGCTCGCGCGAGCAGGGGCAATGGAAATTTACCGCCTGGGGGTCGAACACGCGAATATCCTCTTCGTGGTACAGACGGTGGATGATCTGCCGGGCCGGCAGGCCCAGCAACTCCCTGCGCGTCAGGGTGGAAGCGAAATGCACCGCACGCTGCCAGGCATCCGGATCGGCCTCGTGATCTTGCGGCATCTTCTGCAGCAGCATGCCGGCGGCCTGCTGCTCGTCCGCCGCAAGCCAGAGACGGGTATCCAGCTGCTCGGAGCGGCTCATGTAATCTTCCAGCGCATCCGCCACCGACTGCCCCGCCAGGTCGACAATGCCCTGGTAGGTCTTGCGCCCGTCGCGCGGGTCGATGGTGATGACAAAGCGCCCGTTGCCCAGCAACTCCGCCAGCGATCCGCCCGCGACCTCGCCCTCCCAGTGCGCCATGGCGCGCATGGTCAAATCGCTCATGCAATCGACCACCAGCAGCTTGACCGCCCCCTCTCCCTGCATCTGCAGGATGATGGAGCCGGTAAACTTGAGCGAAGCCGCCAGCAGGGCTGCTGCCGCCATCAGCTCGCCCAGCATCCCGCGCAGCACGGGGGGGTACTCGCGGCGCTCCAGCACCGCCTGCCAGGTCGTATCCAGATGGACAATTTCACCGCGCACGGCGGCGTGTTCGAACAGGAATCGTTGCAGACTATCGCGGTTTTCCAAGTCAATTTCCAAGGCTGAAATAAGGGCATATTCTACATCCTGATTGACAAGGACGATAAATAAAGTAAAATGCCGACTCTCGTTTGGGTCGTTAGCTCAGCCGGTAGAGCAGCGGACTTTTAATCCGTTGGTCGGCAGTTCGAATCTGCCACGACCTACCAGACAAGACAAAGGCCTGCAGAAATGCAGGCCTTTTTTGTTTCTTGTTGGGTTAAGGTCAAACGCCCTTCATTTGCAGCGTTTTCAACGCGCCTTCATAGTCGAATACGTCAATTTGGCGGGCAAATTCGACATAAGCGCTGCCCAGCCTGGCTCGTAGCAGATCGGCGGATTCCCTGGCCAGGCAGCCGGCCCGGGTGTTGTCTTCGGCAAGCAGGATTTCCAGTTCCCCGATAATCTGCTGCAGGCGTTCCGGATCAATCCTTCTGGCAGTGCTCTCGGTAAGCGCCGCTTTCTCGGGAAGGGTCAGGATCGCCTGGACCAGCTGTGTCAGTTCGTGGCCACACAGCCGGGCCAGTTCTGCGCACTCCTCAGGCGCAGCGCTCCGACGCAGGGCCGCATCCAGGCTGGCAGCCAGGTCCGCAACGCGGCGGGCGCCCAGGGTGGCGGCGACGCCCTTCAGACCATGGGTCAGGCGCTGCGCCTCCTCGGTGTCCCCATCGGCCAGCCGTTCCTGCACATGCTTCATGTCTTCGCCATGGAAGCTGGCAAACATGCGCAGAAGGTGACAGTATTTCGTGGTATCGCCCTTGATGACGGCGAGGCCCCGGGCTGCCTCCAGCCCCGGGATGGCTGCCAGCCGGGCCGGGATGGCGGGCGGGGGAGGCGGTGGCGCCATGCCTGCCACGGACTCGCCAGGCCGGATATTCACATCTGCCGGCGGATGGCCCTGATCAGGGCGCGACAGCCAGTGCAGCAGCGTGGCATAGAGAACCTCCGGAATCACGGGTTTGGCGACAAAGTCGTTCATGCCTGCAGCCAGGCAGGCATGCCGGTCTTCAGCAAAGGCGTTGGCGGTCATGGCCAGAACCGGCAAGGATGCGCGGGCTGGCTCGGACCGAATCGCCCGGGTCGCCGCCAGACCATCCATCTGGGGCATCTGCACATCCATCAGCACCAGGTCGTAAGCATTCCTGCGCACCTTCTCCAGGGCAACGCGGCCGTTCTCTGCCGTGTCCACCGACAGACCGACCCCGTGCAGCAATTCCAGGGCCACTTCCCGGTTGATGGGGTTATCCTCCGCCAGCAGGAGGCGGGCGCCGGCATGATCCCGGCGCAGAATGTTCTCGGCGTCCACTGATTTTTCCCCGGGTTCGGCGGGCATCACGCCATGGCCCCGCTGGAGCCGGACGGTAAACCAGAAGGTGCTGCCCTGGCCCAAAGTGCTCTCCGCCCCGGCCTCGCCGCCCATCATGCGCGCCAGGCGGCGGGTAATGGCCAGCCCCAGGCCGGTGCCGCCGTACTCGCGGGTAGTCGAAACATCGGCCTGGGCGAAGGATTCAAACAGCGCCGGCAAAGTGTCCGCCGCGATGCCGATGCCGGTATCCTGGACCTCGAAGCGCACCAGCAAGCCCTCTCTGGCCTCTTCCAATAAGCTGGCGCGCAGCCAGATGGAGCCGCGCCCGGTGAACTTCACCGCATTCCCTGCATAGTTGAGCAAGGCCTGGCGCAGGCGGGTGGGATCGCCGCGCAGCCATTGGGGCACCTCATCACCGTCCACTTCGATGGCCAGGCCCTTTGCCCGCGCCTGGTCGGCGATCAATGAGCGAACGTGGTCCAGCACGGCGTCCAGGGCGAAATCGGTTTGTTCCAGTTCCAGGCGCCCGGCCTCGATCTTGGACAGATCCAGGATGTCGTTGATGATGGACAGCAGGTGCCGGGCCGCCGCATCGATCTTGTCCAGACGTTCGCTCTGTTCGGACGTGGGCGCGCTCTGGCGCAAGAGATAGCTCAGCCCGATGATCGCATTCATGGGCGTGCGGATCTCGTGGCTCATGTTGGCCAGGAAAGCGCTCTTGGCCTGATTGGCGGCATCCGCCAAAGCCCGCGCCGCCTCCAGTTCCGCCGTGCGGCTCGCCACCAGATCTTCCAGGTGGTGGCGGTGGCGGTCCAGTTCCATGCCCAGGCGCTTCTTCTCGGTGATGTCTTCCTTCGCCGCCACGTAGTGGGTGATTTGCCCGTCCGGCTGATGGATGGGGGTGATGATGGCGAATTCCACATATTCGCTGCCATCCTTGCGCTTGTTGATGAATTCCCCCTTCCAGGCCCGGCCGTGGGTCAAGGCGTCCCAGAGAGCCATATAGGTTTCCTGCGGGGTCTTGCCGGATTGCAGGATGTTCGGGTTCTGGCCAATGGCTTCCTCGCGGCTGTAACCGGTGGTGCGCATGAAGGACTCGTTCACGTATTCGATCTCGGCATCCAGGTTGGCGATGACGATGCTCTCCGTGCTCTGCTCTACAGCCTGGGCCAGCTTGCGCAATTGCTCCTCAGCCTGTTTGCGTCCGGTGATGTCGAGGTTGATGCCGGAAAGGCGGACCGGCTTGCCGCTCGCATCGTATTGCGCGCGGCCCTTGGTGACCAGCCAGCGCGTTTCGCCCGAATCCAGGCGCATGCGGAATTCCACCTCGAACGGCTCGCCGCGCGCGATGCTGCTTTCCCATTGGGCGTCGATCAGGGGCAGGTCGCCGGGGTGTATGCGAGCCCGCCATTCGTCCTGGCTCCGCGGACCGCCCGGCGCCACGCCGTAGAGCCGCTCGCATTCGGGCGACCAATAAGTCTGGTTGGTGCGCATATCCCAGTCCCAGATGCCGACATGCGCGCCCTCCTGCGCCATCAGCAGGCGCTGTTCGCTTTCGCGTAGCGCGGCATTGGCAGCCTCGGCGCGGGCGCGGGCGGCAATGGCATCCTCCATCAGGTTCAGCGCAGCCAGCCGGGCCTGCCGCTGGGCTTCGAGGGCGGCCGCCCGGCTCTCGCGCAACGCTGCTTCGGCAGCCTGAAGGGCGCGGCGTTCCTTGGCCTCATCCAGGGCTCGCCGGATAGCCGGCAACAGGCGGGCCAAGCCGTCCTTGAGAACAAAATCGCTCAAGCCCAGGTGCAACAGTTCCACTGCCGTTTCCTCGCCGACGCTGCCGGACACCAGGATGACGGGCAAGTCGGGACTATGCGCCAGGATACGTTGCAAAGTCGCGCGGAAATCCATTCCCGGCACGTTGTAATCCGAGAGCGCCACATCCCACTGGGTCTGCAGCGCGGCATCCAGCTCCGCGTTGCTGCCGATACGCGTGCACTCGGCTGGCAGCCCCTGCTGGCGCAGATGGCGTTCCAGCAGCAGGAAATCAGCCTCGGCGTCTTCGATGATGATGAGTTTCAAGGGGTTGTTCATCGCGCTTTCATCGCCCCTGCGGCGGCTCGTTGGTCATCAGCCAGTACACGCCCAGGCGCGCCACGGTCTCGGCGAATTCGGCAAAATCCACGGGCTTCCTGACGAAGCTGTTGGCGCCGTTCTCATAGCTCTTCAGGCGGTCCTGCTCTTCGTCGGAGGATGTCAGAATGACCACCGGCAGCAGTTCCGTGCGTGCATCGGCGCGCAGCCGTTCCAGCACTTCCAGGCCGGACAGGCGCGGCAGGCCGATGTCGAGCAGCACCACGGCGGGCAGGGCGGGACCTTCCCGGTTTGCGAACTCGCCTTGCCGGAACAGGTAGTCCAGCGCCTGCTGACCGTCCCGTGCCACGTCTATCCGGTTGGCCAGGTTGGCGCGGCGCAGGGCGCGCAAGGTGAGCATTTCGTCCTGGGGGTTGTCTTCTACCAGCAGGATGGATTTGGCATTCATCACTCATTCTCCTTTTCGCCCTGCGCCGTATCCGCGGGCATGCCTGGCAATGTAAAACAGAAAGCTGCGCCCTTGCCCGGCTCGCCCCGCGCCTCGATGATCCCGCCGTGGCGGTGCACGATGCGCTCCACGGTGGCCAAGCCGATGCCGATACCGGGAAACTCGTCCTGGCGGTGCAGGCGCTGGAAGGGCTGGAACAGCCGGCTGGCGTGGGCCATGTCGAAACCTGCGCCATTGTCGGCGACGCAAAAGTGGCGTGCGCCGCCCCATTCCTCGGCATAAACGCGGATGCCGGGCGCAGTGGCGTGAGCGCTGTATTTCCAGGCATTGCCGAGCAGGTTGCGCATCACCGCCTCGACCATGCGCGCATCGCCACGCGCCTGGAGCCCGGCTTCGACCTGCACCGCCACCTGACGTCCGGGCTCGCTTTGCGCCAGTTCGGCCAGCAGACGTTCCGACAGGCCGGAAATATCCACCGCATCGTGCTGCAACTCGCCGCGCGTGCTGCGCGAGAGCAGCAACAGGCCGTCGATCAGCTCGCCCATCTTGCGGCCGGCCAGTCCGATCTGGTCCAGGTAAACCCGTGCCTCGCCCTGCAACTGGCTGCCATAATCCTCCGCCAGCGCCTGGCTGAAGCCGCTCATGGCCCGCAGCGGCGCGCGCAGATCATGGGAGACGGCGTAGGCAAAGCTGTCGAGTTCGCGGTTGGCGGTGGTCAGTTCGGCAGTTCGCTGCTGCACGCGCAACTCCAGATTTTCATTGAGGCGGCGGATTTCTTCCTCTGCCCGCTTGCGCTCGGTGATGTCCTGCACCGTGCCGTGCAGACTGATGACGTTTCCTTCGGCATCGCGCGTGGCTTCACCACGGGCGACGATCCAGCGGCGGGTGCCGTCGGGGCGCATCACTTCGGCATCGCATTCGTAGATACCCCCTTCCGTCATGCCCTTCTCCACTGCGGCAGCGAGGCGCGCCCAGCTTTCCGGGGTGAAATACTGCTGAACCTCAGGGTAAATGGCCGGAGGCAGGGCCGGATCGCGGCCGTAGATGCGATAGATCTCCTCCGACCAGGTGTGCGCCCCGGTCCTGAGGTCCCACTCCCAGTTGCCCAAACCGGCCAGACGCTGCGCCTCTTTCAATGCCGCCTCGCTATGGCTCAGCGCCTCAACTGCACGCCGTCTCGATGCCACCAGGCCGCCCACCCGCGCCAGCAGTTCCTCCACCAGGAAGGGCTTGTTGAGATAATCCTGCACGCCTTCCTTGAGCAGGCGCACGCGCAGTTCGTCGTCGGCCTTGGCGGTGAGCATGACAATGGGCACGTCCGCCATGCCCGGGTGCCGGCGCAGTTCCGGCACCATCTGGTCGCCGCTCAGGCGCGGCATCATCACGTCGCTGAGGATCAGATCGGGTTGCAGCGCCAGGGCCTTCTCCAGGCCTTCGCGCCCATCATGGGCACAGGCAACCCGGTAGTATGGCCGCAGGGTATCGGCGATGAAGTCGTTCATGTCGGCGTTGTCCTCGACCACCA
Organism: Nitrosomonadales bacterium; assembly: GCA_003104895.1. Taxonomy (GTDB): domain Bacteria; phylum Pseudomonadota; class Gammaproteobacteria; order Burkholderiales; family Sulfuricellaceae; genus Sulfurimicrobium. The sequence goes on along the minus strand of PQAG01000055.1, from coordinate 15,632 downwards.
GCACCAGGGGCGCGTCCGCCCCGGCCTGCGCGCCGCCTGGGGACACGGTGTCCCGCGCAGAGAGGCGCAATTCATCCATGGCCTGACGATCGATAACCGGGTCGAGCCGGCTTGCCGCGTTCTGGATGACGGTGCCGGCCGGTGCATGCAGGGGCAGCCGGACGGCGAACAGGGCGCCGCCGCCGGGCGCCTCGGCCGCGCTCGCTGTACCCCCGTGCAGTTCGGCGAATTCCTTGACGATGGCCAGGCCCAGGCCGGTCCCGCCGAAACGGCGCTGGGCGCCGCCCTCCGCCTGGCGAAACCGTTCGAATACCGCTTCCCGCAGATCAGGCGGCACACCGGGGCCATTGTCCTGCACCTCGAAGACGGCCTCGCCGCCCTCCTCGCGCAGGTTCACCTCGACGCGGCCGCCCTCGGGGGTGAACTTGAAGGCATTGGAAAGCAGGTTGAGCAGGATGCGTTGCAGCTTCTCGCCATCCGCCTCCGCATCCAGGGGGTTGGCCACCTCGATGCGGTAGTCGATGTTCCTTTCCCGGGCCAGGGAATCGAAATGCGAGGCCATCGCCCGCGTCAACCCGCCGATATCGAGACGCGCATACTCGACGGCCATACGGCCGGATTCCAGCTTGGCGGCATCGAGCAGGTCGCTGACGTGGCGGTACAGGAGCCGCGCATTGCGCAGCATCGTCTCGTCTTCGCGCCGTTGCGCCTCGGGCAGGCCGGCTGCGGCAAGGCGCCGGGCCAGAGGGCTCATGATCAGGGTCAGGGGGGTGCGCAACTCGTGGCTGACATTGGCGAAGAACTGGGTCTTGAGTTCGTCCAGTTCGAGCGTTTTCCGGTAAAGCTGGGTGATCTTATCGCTGGCGGCGCGGGTCTCGGCCAGGGCGGCCTCGGTATTCCGCTGCGCGCGGCGCAGACGCTCCTGGGCATCGCTGAACAGATAGCCCATGACCAGGAACAGGCAGACCGAGTAGAGGTTGGACGGGTTGTCCATCGCCCAGCTCAACTGCGGCGGGATGAAGAAGAACCAGACCATGGCGGTACTGAGGGCGGTGCTGGCCAGCCCGCCCCAGAGGCCGCCGAGGCGCGCGCTGAAAAAAACAGCGGGGAAGAACAGGAACCAGACGAAGGGGGCGATCCAGGGCCACAGCACCCATTGCAGCGCCAGCGCCAGAAAAGGCAGCAGGATGGCCAGTACCAGGCGCCCGTTCATTGCGCCTCGCCCTCCTTCGGCTGCGCGGATGGGTCTTCGAGAAAGGCCAGCGGGTAGGGCGGCTCCTCCCCGAGTTGACGGGATAGCGCATTGACCTGCTGTTTGAGCGCGATCATGTCCAGCTCGCGCCCTACCGTGGCACGGTTGAAGCGCTCCAGTTCCGCGTTATGCTGGCGCAGTTCCTCGGCCTGCTGGTAAAGAGCCTCTTTGGCGGTTTTGCGGGCGGTAATATCGCTGAGCGTACCGGAGGTTCCGGCGATGCGGCCCTTCTCATCCAGGGTCAGCTGGGCATAGACCTCGATCCAGCGGAATCCGCCATCCCTGTGCAGGTAGCGGATTTCGTGGCGGCAGTAGTCCTTCTTGCGCTGGATCAGCGGCTCGAACAGTTCTGCGTTGCGCTGGCGGTCGTCCGGATGCACGTAATCGAGGAACAGCTTGCCCAGGCTTTCATCGATGGTGAACCCGGTGATTTCGGTCCACGCCGGATTGAGGAAGGTCCACATTCCTTGGGCGTCGGTCTGGAAGATCACTTCCTTGACGCTGTCCACCACCGAACGGTAGCGGGCCTCGCTTTCGCGCAAGGCCGCTTCGGCCTGCTTGCGCTCGGTGATGTCCTCTCCCGAACTGAGAGTCCCGATGATCTCGCCGGCCTCGTTGGTGAGACAGGCGTTGTGCCAGGCGATCAGCCGCTGGCGGCCGTCGCGGCACAGGACAGGATTCTCGAAGAACTCGGCGTGTTCCAGATCACTGTCCATGATGCGTCTGAACACGGAATAGACCTTCTCCATCCCTTCCGGCTGCGGCAGACAATGTTCGAACCATTGGCGGCCGAGCAGTTCTGCTTGCGTGTAGCCCAATAGCTGGCAGCCTGCGCTATTGATCATGGTGATGCGGCCTTCGGCGTCGAGTGCGACGATCAGGGTCTGCACGGTATCGAGATAGCGCTGGCTGCGGTCGCGCTCCCGGCGCAGGGCTTCTTCCATCCGTTTGCGCTCGGTGATGTCGCGGGAAATGCCCAGCAGTCCTATGACCTTGCCGGACTCGTCGCGGAGGGGGCTCTTGCTGGTGAGAACAACTCGCTCACCGAATGAAAGGGGCACGACTTCCTCGAAATCCACGGTTGTGCCGCTGTCGATCACCCGGCGGTTATCAGCCATCTGGCGATGCGCCGTCTCGGGCGGGAATATCGCGGCCTCGTTGCGGCCCAGAATCTCTTGTGCCAATTTGCCGGTGCCGCGTTCGACAGTGCGATTGAGCAGTATGAATCTGCCCTCCAGGTCCAGGGCGAAAATGGCGTCCTCGGAGCTGTCGGCGATGGCGGACAGCAAGCTCAGGGCACGCAGGCGCTCCGTCTGGGATTGCTGCACGCCGGCAGCGAGGGCCAGTTGCTGGCGCTGGCGCAGCAGGAAAAAACCGGCAGCGGCCACAAACAGGACCAGCAGGCCGGCCAGGCCGATCCAGATTGCATGCCGCATGGCCTCGTCATAGAGCTCGGCCCGGTCCAGCTTGGCAACCAGGAACCAGCCGGTACCGGGGATGGCCTGGACCACGCCCATGGCCGCCGCGCCGCGATAGTCCTCTCCTTCCACCAGGCCGCCCGGACTGATCTCGCCGCGCAGCACCCGGGCAGCAAGCAGATTATTGCGCTCCAGCGGGATACGCAATTTCACCGCTGAGTCCTTGCTGTGGCGCAGCTCATTGAGGAACAGGGCCTGGTTGCCGTCGCGCCGGAACAGCAGGGCCTCCCCGCTTTCGCTCGGCACCGGCCAGGTTTGCAGGGCGTGAAACAGATACCCCGCCGGGCCGGCGCGGAACACCACGGCCATCCCCGTCCGGCCGTTCAGCGCCGGGAAGGGCGCGATGAAGTCAATCTGCATTTGGCCGGCCGCATCGCGATAGGGGCCAAGCAGGACGGCCGCACGTCCCGTGACGGCCTGGCGCACCGCTTCCCGCAACGGCGGGGAGGGGCTGAGCTGAGCGCCACGCGCGCTCCACAGGAGCTCGCCATCTTCGCCCGCCATCATGACATCCTGGAAGTCGTCCTGCTCGCAGAATTCGTCGAGCCGCGCGCGCAGCTGGTCACGGCTGGCCGTATCGCCGCCTTCGCGCCAGCGGCGGTAGGTCTCCTGCCAGAGCCGGCTGCCCGGGATATAACCGGCTTCGCCCTTCCTTTCAGCGAGCCAGGCGGCGATCTGCTGGGACTTGAGGCCGGCGATGGTCTGCAGCCGGGCCACTTCCTTGTCGCGCTCCTCGATGAAGGAGTAGCCGATACCGGCTGCCGTCAGAACGAGAATAACGGCGGCCAGCAGCACGAAAGGCAGCAGCGGGCCGGAGTGAAAGAAGGCAGATGGCTTGCTCGGAGCGGCGTCGGCTGGCATGGCGGCTATATGGTTATGAGCCTTGAGCCAGGTTGGGCGGGGGCAAACTGACCGTTGCGATCACGGTGTTGCCGTCGCCCTGGTATTCCAGCTGGTCGAAGCTCAGTTTGCGGGCCATGGCGATGCCGCGCCCGTGCAGGTCGAAGACGCGTTCCGGCGAGAAATCGAGATACTTTGCCCAGTCGAAACCCTCGCCCTGGTCCCGGATGGTAAATTGCAGGGATTCCGGCTGGCGCCTGAAATGGACCTCGACATAGCGGTCACGGTATTCCGGCAACTGCAGGCGGCGCTGGATTTCCTCTTCCCAGGAGTCCGCCAGGACCAGCGCGCTTTTGTCGCTATAGGAAATTTCCAGGTTGCCGTGTTCGACGGCATTCACCAGCAGTTCCTGCAGGCCCTGGATGGTCCGCTCCGGTTCCGGACAGGCGCGGGCGAGATAATTGGCCAGCAGACGTCCTTCTTCGAGATCGCGGAAACGGTAACTGCCAGCCTGCAGCAAGGCGAGCAGACGCTCGGCCTGGCGCACGCCGCCGGCCATGCCGTGGAATTCCCTGCTCTGCTGCAGCGCGGCGTTGACCACGGCCACCAGCACTTCGGCCTTCAGTGGCTTGGTCAGGTAATAATAGGCCCCCCGGGACAGCCCTTCGCGGATGCTTTCCTTGTCGTCCCGGGCAGTTTCCATGATGACGGGGATGTGAACGAGGGCAGGGTCGCTCTTGATCCGGCGTAGCAGTTCCATCCCGTCCATGCGGGGCAGTCCACTGTCCAGCAGGACGGCATCAAAGCCAGTGCGGTCCGCCTGCAAACATTCCCAGGCCGCAAGGCCATCGGCGCAGACCGTGACCTGAAAGCCCTGGGTGCCGAGCAGGTTCTGAATGATGATGGCGGTGATCTCTTCGTCTTCGGCCAGCAGGATGCGCGTGGGTTCATTCATGGCGTTCTTTCAGGCGGGCCATCGCGATGGCAGTCGGCGATGTCGCAAAAGACGCCAAAGCGGGCGAAGAAGGCATCGACCATGTCCGGATCGAAATGCCGGCCTTGCCCCGCCGCAATGATCTCCCGTGCTTGCTCGTAGGGCATGGGGGGTTTGTAGACGCGCTGCGAGATCAGGGCATCGAAGACGTCGGCCAGGGCCATGATGCGCGCCGAAACCGGGATGGCGTCCCCAGCCAGGCCGTCGGGATACCCGCTGCCATCCCATTTTTCGTGATGCCAGCGGGCGATTTCCTTGGCCAGGGCAAGGAAATCCACCGGCTCGACGGCATCCCGCTCAGCCAGCTCGATGGCTTCGCTGCCGAGCCGGGCATGGGTTTTCATGATTTCCCACTCTTCCGCAGTGAGCTGGCCGGGCTTTCGCAGGATGGAGTCCGGCACGCCCACCTTGCCGATATCGTGCAGCGGGGCCGAGCGCGTCAGCAGCTTGATATAGCGTTCATTCAGTGTCGATGCAAAACGCGGGTGCGTCCGCAGTCCCAGCGCAAGCTGATGGACATAGCCCTGGGTGCGCAGAATGTGATTGCCCGTTTCAGGATCCCGCGTTTCCGCCAGGTGGGCCAAGGCGCGGATAGACACTTCCTGGATCAACTCGTTTTCCGCCATGCGTTTCGTGACTTCGGCCTCCAGATAGCTGTTCTGGTCGCGCAGCCAGTCCCGGGCCTCCTTCAGCTCCAGCTGGGTGTGGACACGGGCCAGCACGATGGGCGGCACGATGGGTTTGGTGATGTAATCCACCGCACCGGCTTCAAGGCCATGCATCTCCGCCTCGGTGCTGTCCATGGCAGTCACGAAGATGACCGGGATGTCGCGGGTGAGGGGGTCGGCGCGCAGCCGCTCGAAGACCTGGTAACCGTCCATGCCCGGCATCATCACATCGAGAAGTATCAGGTCCGGGCGCGGCGCGGTACCGGCAATGCGCAAGGCTTTCTGGCCGGAGGTGGCCGCACGCACCCGGTAGAGCGGCTGAAGCAACCCGCTGAGAATGGTGAGGTTCTCGGGGGAGTCGTCAACTATCAATATCGTTTGATGGGTCAACTCCGCCATGGCAGCTCCTGAGGGAATCTCTGAACAAGTCAAAGGTGGATCGCGTTACATCGAAAACGGGCACCAACATCCTTTTATCTGGATGGCTTAAAATATCAATTAGTCTTGTTTTTCCTCAACATGATCCTGCTGCGTTTGGCTTTTGTCAACACAAGTAAAACCTCGAAACATCATCAGGCTATCACCGTTTCAAGGTGAGCCAAGACCATATCTTCTAAAAGGTTTCTGGATACAAGCCGCAATTGGCCGCAAAAAAAGAAGAGCCTGCATGAGCATGACAGTCACTCAGGGGCGCCTCGGATTTCTTTAACAATCCGGCTGGAGACCATTAATAGCGCAAACACCTGGGCCAGAAAATTTTTTATACCATCGGCACGAATTATGCCATTGCATTATGCTGGCACATAGAGCCGCCATTGCCAGCCGCCAGCCTGGCCATAAATTCTCATTTCAATCACAATGACCGGCCGCGAATATCAACCGTATTGATGCGCTGGTCTGGGCGCAGAACCTGGATGCGGGGCCTGCATGCGCTTCCAGCCGTCTTCCGCCGCCTCATAAAATAATCTCAGCGGCGCAGCCTGACATCATGCTCCAGGTTGACCCGGCCATCTTCCTCCAGCACGCCTATGGTCGTGCCTTCGGCGTTGGACACCACGGGAATGGGTTGTTTAAGGCTGGGCCGGCGCACAAAGCGCAGTTCCCAGCCAAAACTTTCGATCCGGCGCAGAGCCATCATCTGCAACTCATTGAGCACTTGATTCAGGTTATCCGGAACCGGTTTTGAAGCGCCGCGGTTTTCTCCATCCATCTTTTTTTCCTTTTATTTATTGATGACGCCAAAAAAACCCATATTGCCACTCAGTCGCCCAGATTGGTGCCCACGCGGCGTGCGCTTTCCACCCACGGATGGCCGGGGGGCACGGTCTTGACCTTTCCCGCCACGTCCTCGAGTTTGACTGCCCGGGTCCCATCCCCCTTGGCGGCAACCATGACGCCATAATGCCCCTGACTGATCAGGTCAGCGCAGGCGGTGCCAAGGCGCGTCGCCAGCAGGCGGTCCGCCGCGGAAGGAATGCCGCCGCGCTGCAAATGCCCGAGGATGGTGACGCGCGCCTCCAGGCCGGTGAGCTGCTCCAGTTTTTTCGCCAGGCGCAGGGTATGGTCGGCATACTGGATTTCCGTCGCATGCGCAGGAGGAACAGCCACTTTCTTGCTGCCCTTGGTTTTTTTCTCCTGCGCCGCCTGCATGGCGAGATGGTCCTGCATCGAAATCGCCCCTTCCGCCACCGCAACGATGCTGAACGGCTTGCCGTTGCGGCTGCGCTCGCGGATCGCCTCGGCCACGCTTTCCACCTCGTAGGGAATTTCCGGGATCAGGATCACGTCGGCGCCACCGGCGATGCCCGCCCCCAGCGCCAGCCAGCCGGCGCGGTGGCCCATGATTTCCACCACGATGATGCGGTGGTGGCTGTGGGCCGTGCTGTGCAGACGGTCCATGGCCTCGGTGGCGATGCCCAGCGCGGTATCGAAGCCGAAAGTGATGTCGGTCATGGCGACATCGTTGTCGATGGTCTTGGGCAGGGTGATGACATTCAGGCCTTTTTGCTTGAGGCGCAGGGCATTTTTCTGCGTCCCGCCGCCGCCCAGGCAGACCAGCGCGTCGAGGTGATTGTCGTGGTAGTTGCCGGCGATGACATCGGTCATGTCCAGCACCTTGCCCCCCACCGGCATGCGGTGCGGCTTGTCCCGGCTGGTGCCCAGGATCGTGCCGCCACGCGTCAGAATCCCGGACAGCTCGCCGCCATCCAGACGCATGGTGCGGTTCTCCATCAGGCCGCGGAAGCCGTCGCGGAAACCGATGATGTGCATGCCGTAATGGCCGATACAGGCCTTGCCCACGCCGCGAATGGCCGCATTCAGCCCGGGGCTGTCGCCGCCGGAAGTCAGGATGCCGATGTATTTGGTCATTTTTCTTCTCCCTTGAAATGTTCGTTCCATTGTCCGCAATGCAGCAACTGGCTGCCTGGAAGAAGAAGCAAGAATCAGCTATTCAGCCCGCGCGCCAGATCGGCCTTGATGTCCTCAACGGATTCCAGCCCCACCGCCACACGCAGCAGGCCGTCGCCAATGCCTGCCGCAGCCCGCGCTTCGGCCGAGACCCGGCTGTGGGTGGTGGTGGCAGGATGGGTGATGGTGGTCTTGGTGTCCCCCAGGTTGGCGGTGATCGAAACCATGCGCGTTGCATCCACCAGGCGCCAGGCCGCATCCTTGCCGCCTCTGACGTCGAAGGCCACGATGCCGCCGCCGGTTTTCTGCTGCTTCATCGCCAGCGCGTGCTGGGTATGCGAAGGCAGCCCGGGATAGTACACGCGCTCCACCCAGGGCTGGGTTTCCAGCCACTGCGCCAGTTCCAGCGCATTGCGCGAATGCGCGTCCATGCGGATTTTGAGGGTTTCGAGCCCCTTCAGGATCACCCAGGCATTGAAGGCGGAAAGCGTCGGTCCGGCCGTGCGCAGGAAGCCGTACACCCCTTCCATGAGCTGCCTGCTGCCCAGCACCGCGCCGCCCAGCACGCGGCCCTGGCCGTCGAGGTACTTGGTCGCAGAGTGGATCACGATGTCCGCCCCCAGATCGAGCGGGCGCTGCAGGATGGGGGTGCAGAAGCAATTGTCCACCGCCAGCCAGGCGCCGGCCTTGTGCGCGATAGCGGCCAGCTCGGCGATGTCGCACACCTCCGTGAGCGGGTTGGAAGGCGTCTCGACGAAGAACAGCCTGGTATTGGGCTGAACCGCCTGTTCCCAGGCAGCGGGCTCGGCCAGCGGCACGAAGGTGGTTTCCACCCCGAAGCGCTTCATGATATTGCCGAACAGCTGCACCGTGGTGCCGAAGATGCTGCGCGAGGCGACAATGTGATCGCCCGCGGAAAGCAGGCCCATCACACAGGCCAGGATGGCGGACATGCCGCTGGACGTGGCAACACAGAACTCCGCTCCCTCCAGCGCCGCCAGCCGCTCCTGCAGCATGCTGACGGTGGGGTTGGTGAAGCGCGAGTAGATGTTGCCCGGCTCCTGCCCGCCAAAGCGCGCGGCGGCCTGCGCCGCGTTCTCGAACACGAAGCTGGAGGTGAGGAACATCGCCTCGGAATGTTCGTTGAACTGGCTGCGTACCGTCCCGGCGCGCACGGCCAGGGTTTCAAGATCGAATTCGTCGTTCATGGTTTTTCCCCGTAATGGATGAATCGAGATGATAGCGGGGCAACAAAAAACCCGTTCACTGGCGCGGACGGGTTTGCCACGCTTTAGCCGCATTTGTCATGCGCCCGCAAGCTGTCTCTCAAATCGGCGCAGTTCGAAAACTACGCCTGCCGGATTCGGATGTCAAGAATGGGCCTGGCAGGCGGGACGCGGCCTGAATGAACCGGATCAATCCGGGGATGTTGGCCAGCCCGGCTTCAATCGTCCTCGTTCAGGTTCAGGTCGAGCTGACGGCTGGCCAATCCGGTTCCGGGCGCCTTCGGTCTGCCGCGCGCGGCCTCGATCTCGGCGAGGTATTCCGGGGTGATGTCGCCGGTGATGTAGGTGCCGTCAAAGCAGGAGGTATCGAAGCGCTCGATGCTGGTGCGGCTTTCGCGCACGGCCTCGACCAGGGCGCTCAGGTCCTGGTAGATCACCGCATCGGCGCCGATTTCCTGTGCGATTTCATCATCCGAACGGCCGGTCGCGAGCAGCTCCGCCCGGGTCGGCATGTCGATGCCGTAAACGTTGGGAAAACGCACCGGCGGCGCGGCAGAGGCGAAATACACCTTGCGCGCGCCCGCTTCGCGCGCCATCTGCACGATCTGCTTGCTGGTCGTGCCGCGCACGATGGAGTCGTCCACCAGCAGCACGTTCTTGCCGTGGAATTCGATACCGATGGCATTGAGCTTCTGGCGCACCGACTTCTTGCGCATCGCCTGGCCCGGCATGATGAAAGTGCGGCCGATATAGCGGTTCTTGATAAAGCCTTCGCGGTAGGGGACGCCAAGATGGTTGGCCAGCTGCAAGGCACTGGGGCGGCTGGTGTCGGGAATGGGGATCACCACGTCGATATCCAGCTCACCGAGCTGGCGGCGGATTTTTTCCGCCAGGCTCACACCCATCCACAGACGGGTTTCATATACCGAAATGCCATCGATGACGGAATCGGGGCGGGCCAGATAGACGTATTCGAAAATGCACGGGTTAAGCGAGGATTTCTCGGCACATTGCCGGCTGAAAAAGCTGCCGCTTTCGTCGATCAGGATCGCTTCGCCCGGCGCCACGTCGCGCACCAGCTTGAAGCCCAGCACGTCCAGCGCCACGCTCTCGGAGGCCACCAGATATTCCGGCCCCTGTTCAGTCTCGGCACGGCCGAAAACCAGCGGGCGGATGCCGTGAGGGTCGCGGAAGGCCACCAGGCCATAGCCCGAAATCATCGCCACCACGGCGTAGGCGCCACGGCAGCGGCGGTGCACCCCGGCCACAGCCTTGAATATGCTTTCCGCATCGAGCTGGTGATTGGCGGTGCAGGATGCCAGCTCATGGGCCAGCACGTTGAGCAGCACTTCCGAATCCGAGGTGGTATTGATGTGGCGCAGGTCCTGGCGGAACAGGTCCTCGCGCAGCTGGTCGGCATTGGTGAGGTTGCCGTTGTGAGCCAGCACGATGCCGAAAGGCGAATTGACGTAGAACGGTTGTGCTTCGGCGGCGGAAAAAGCATCACCTGCGGTTGGATAGCGCACGTGGGCAATACCCATATTGCCCAGCAGGTTGCGCATGTTGCGGGTGCGGAAGACATCAGCGACCAGGCCGTTGGCCTTGTGCATGTGAAATGTGCTGCCGTCACTGGTCACGATGCCCGCCGCGTCCTGACCGCGATGCTGCAATACCAGCAAGCCATCATAAAGCAGCTGGTTGACAGGCGTTTTAGCGACTATACCGAGTATTCCGCACATGGTTTAGAGCCTATTTCAGAAGAGAGTTATTCATAACTGAGCCGTTTGGCAAAATCATCCGGCAGCCACACCCTGGCTTTCATGGTCAGGGCCTCAAGCGGCGCGCTGAACATTGCATCACGCCACAACGGCTGGTGCGGCAAGGAAGTCAGTCCGGCAAGGAGCACCAGCACCATCACGATCAGCAGGCCTCGCGCAAAGCCGAAAATGGCGCCGACCCCGCGATCGAAGGTGCCCAGCCCGACGGTCTTGACCAGTTCCGACAATGCAATGGCAAACAGGCTCATCAGCAGCAATACGATCAGGAACAGGATGACAAATGCTGCCAGCAATTTCAGTGGCTCGCCAGGTATTGCCGCCGGCAGCTGCGCCGCCAGCCACACGGCATACGTGTTGGCCGCCAGAAAAGCCGCCACCCAGGAAGCCAGAGCAAGGATTTCACGCACCGCACCGCGCATCACGCTGAGCAGAATGGACAGCCCGACAATCAGCAACACCGTGTAATCAAAAACCGTCATTCGTCAGCCAGGCTTGGAAAAATTACTTCTTTTCGGCCACCATGCCGTCCGTGATTCCAGCCGCCCTCAGCCTGGCCAGCGCATGCTCGGCATCCTGGCGGCTGGGATAAGGTCCGGCGCGAACAGCGATTTTCTCGCCTGCAGGCGATTTGATTTTTTCAACGTAATATTTGACGCCAAGCTCTTTCAGTTTGGCCTGCCGCTGCCTGGCATTGGCCTCGCCCAGGAATGCGCCGAGCAGGACAACATAGGTGCTGCCTGCGTGCTGTTGGTCAGGCGCCTTGGCAACAGGCTTGGCCTCCTTGGGCTTTTCGGCTGGCGCTTTGGGCGGTTCAGCAGGTTTCTCTTCCTTCACAGCGGGGGCTGGCTTCGGCTTGGGCTCAACTGCCTTTTCCACCGCGGCAACAGGCTTTTGGGGCTCGGCGGGAACAACGGGCTGCACTGGCGGCAAGCCTTCCGAAGGGGACGGCTTGGGTGGCACGGGTGCGGGCTCTGCCTTGAGCGGGGCATCAGCGCCCTGCGGGGAGGGAATGCTGATGGCGATGTCCTGCCCGACCGGTTTGGGCTCGTCATCCAGTATCATGGGCAGCGCCGTGACCATCAGAACAACCAGCGTGACCGCGCCGATCAGGCGGCGGCGTGCGCGTTTGCGGAGTTGAAGCTCTTCAACAGTGGGGGAAGGCTGGTTTGCCATTCAGTTTAGGGCTCGTTCATGAACAAATGGGCATTCGTTGCTGCATGACTTCGGCCACGGTATGGAACGAGCCGAAGGCCGCAATTCTATCACCTTCACCCGCAATTTGGCAGGCATGGCGATAGGCGGCGGCGATGTCGGGAAACACTTCATGGGCCAGGTCAGCCACATGAGCGGCCAATGCGGCTGCATCCATCCCGCGCGGGTGGTCGATCCCGGAGACCAGCCACAGGTCGATGACATCCTGCAGCGCGGAAACCACCCCGCTGACGTCCTTGTCGGCCAGCATGGCAAATACCGCGATGGTCCTGCCGTGCTGGTCCATCTCGCGCAAATTGGCCGCCAGCGCCCGCGCCGCATGCGGGTTGTGGGCCACGTCGAGGATTATCACAGGCCGTCCAGGCAGCACCTGGAAGCGTCCTGGAACGGCAGCCTCCAGCAGGCCGCGGCGGATGTCACCGGGAGTCACGGGCAGCCGTTCCCTGAGCGCCTCCAGGGCGGCAAGACAGGCGCTGGCATTATCGAGCTGGTAGCCTCCGCGCAAAGCCGGGAATGGCAACGCAAGGCGCCAGCCGTCATGGCTCGCAAACTGCCATTGCGCGGCCTCACGCTGCGCAATGAAATCTCTCCCGATCAGCTTCAGATCTGCGCCGATTTGCGCTGCATGATCGAGCAGGCGGCGCGGCGGGTCTGCATCCGCGCACACTGCAGGCTTGCCGGCCCGGAATATGCCCGCCTTCTCCCAGCCGATGCTTTCGCGGTCATCGCCGAGGTAATCCATGTGATCGAGATCCACGCTGGTCACAATGGCGCAATCGGCATTGAAGGCGTTCACCGCATCGAGCCGCCCGCCCAGACCCACTTCCAGAATGGCCACGTCGGCCTGCTGCTGAAACAGCCACATGGCAGCAAGGGTGCCGAATTCGAAATAGCTCAGTGAAACTTCGCCGCGCGCGGCTTCCACCGCGGCAAAGGCTTCGCATAAAGCCGCGTCGGATGCTTCCTGGCTGGCGATGCGCACGCGTTCGTTGTAGCGCAGCAGGTGGGGCGAAGTATAAAGGCCGGTCCTGTATCCCGCTGCCGCCAGAATGGCTTCCAGCATGGCGCAGGTGGACCCTTTTCCGTTGGTGCCGCCGACGGTGATGATGGGGAAAGACGGCTGGAGCAGGAGCCGCGCCCTGACCTGATTGATGCGCTCCAGCCCCAGTTCGATGGTCTTCGGGTGCAGGCGCTCAAGATAGGCCAGCCAGCCGGAAAGCGCGCGCTGAGGGCTGGAAGCTGGGAGCTGAGGCAGCTCCACGGGCAGAGTTGACATATCGCCCCAGTCTGCGCGGAACTCAGGCCGCAGCAGGCATGCGCGACATCATGGTGAGCAGGTTGGCAAGCCGGTCGCGCATCTGGCGGCGATCAACGATCAGGTCCACCGCACCATGCGCAACCAGGAATTCAGCACGCTGGAAGCCATCTGGCAAGGTTTCGCGCACCGTTTGCTCGATCACGCGCGGCCCGGCAAAGCCGATCAGGGCATTAGGCTCCGCCACGATGATGTCGCCGAGCATGGCAAAGCTGGCGGAAACGCCGCCCATGGTGGGATCGGTGAGCACCGAGATGAACGGCAGTCCGGCGTCGCCCAGCCGGGACAGCGCAGCGCTGGTCTTGGCCATCTGCATCAGGGACAGCAGGCCTTCCTGCATGCGTGCACCGCCGCTGGCGGAAAAGCACACGAAGGGCAGCCGTTTTTCGAGGCATACATCCACGCCACGCACGAAACGCTCTCCCACCACCGAGCCCATGGATCCGCCCATGAATTTGAATTCAAAAGCGGCTGCGACGAGGGGGACATTCTTGACACTACCCTGCATCACCACCAGCGCATCCGTCTCGCCGGTATCCCGCTTGGCATCCGCGAGGCGATCGGCATAGCGCTTGCTGTCCTTGAACTTCAGGCTATCGACCGGCGCCACACTCTCGCCGATTTCGTGACGCCCCTCGGCATCAAGCAGAAAATGAAGACGGGTGCGGGCAGAAATACGGTAGTGATGGCTGCATTTGGGGCACACCTCCAGATTTTTTTCCAGATCGGTCCGGTACAGCACCGATTCGCAGGTAGGGCACTTGCTCCACAGCCCTTCGGGCACGGATTTTTTGGTGTCGCCGCTGATCTTGCGCTTGATCTTGGGGGGAATAAGTTTCTGGAACCAGCTCATGGGCAAATCCTTTGTTTGGTTGTCGGTTGCCAGTGTTCAGCCAATTAGTAAAAGCGCGGCATCGCCGCTCCACTATAAGACTGACGACTGAATACTGATGACTATTTACTATCCATGGCAGTGCGGATGCCCTTGACCAGGGCAAATACATTCTGCGCCGCGGCATCCGCCTCTGAATTTTCGATTTCCTGCACGATGCGGCTGCCGATCACCACCGCATCGGCAAACCGGGCCACCGCCCTGGCCGTTTCGCCATCGCGGATGCCGAAGCCGACACCTACCGGCAGGCTGGCGGCGGCCTGGATGACGGGAATCTTGCGGCTGACTTCCTGCAGGTCCAGATTGGCCGAACCCGTCACGCCCTTGAGCGAAACATAGTAAATGAAGCCCCGCGCCAGCTTGGCCACTTGCTGGAAACGCCTGTCCGGGGTGGTCGGAGAAAGCAGGAAAATCATATCGATATCGCGCTGCTGCAGGGCTGCCGCCAGGCCCGCGCACTCTTCCGGCGGATAATCCACCGTCAGCACGCCGTCCACGCCCGCGTTCCCGGCGGCCTGGGCAAACTGTTCGTAGCCCATGGCCTCGATCGGGTTGGCATAACCCATCAGCACCACCGGGGTGCTTGAATTGGACTTGCGGAACTCGGCCACCAGCGCCAGCACATCCCTGAGGCCAACGCCATGCTTCAGGGCACGTTCGCTGGCGCGCTGAATGGTGGGCCCGTCCGCCATGGGATCGGAGAACGGCACCCCCAGCTCGAGGATATCCGCCCCGGCTTCGACCAGCTTGTGCATCAGCGGCACGGTCAGGGCAGGAGAAGGATCACCGGCGGTGATGAAGGGAATCAGGGCTTTTTTCCCCTGAGTACGAAGATTGTTGAATGTAGCTTCAATGCGTGACATGAAAATTCCGTTTCAAAACTTGATACCCGACAGCTCCGCCACTGTGTTCATATCCTTGTCGCCACGGCCGGACAGATTGACCAGCAGCACCTTGTCCCTGGACAGGGTCGGCGCCAGTTTGGCCGCATAGGCCAGGGCGTGGCTCGATTCCAGGGCCGGGATAATACCCTCGAAGCGGCACAGGTCGTGGAAGGCGCGCAAGGCTTCATCGTCCGTCACGGCAACATATTCTGCACGGCCGCTGTCCTTGAGCCAGCAGTGTTCCGGCCCCACGCCGGGATAATCCAGGCCGGCGGAAATGGAATGGGTTTCGATGATCTGACCGTTGGGGTCCTGCATCAGGTACTGGCGCGCACCATGCAGCACGCCTGCCTTGCCGGCATTGAGCGGCGCCGCGTGCTTGCCGCTTTCAAGCCCCAGGCCGGCGGCCTCGACGCCGATCAGCTTGACGCCATCGACCGGAATGTAGGAATAGAAGATCCCGATCGCATTGGAACCGCCGCCGACGCAGGCAATCACGGCATCCGGCTGGCGGCCGGTCATTTCCGGCATCTGCACCTTGGCTTCCTCGCCGATCACGCACTGGAAATCGCGCACCAGCATGGGATAGGGGTGCGGGCCTGCCGCCGTGCCAAGAATGTAGAAGGTGCTCTCGACATTGGTGACCCAGTCGCGCATGGCCTCGTTCAGGGCGTCCTTGAGCGT
>PQAG01000054.1 GCA_003104895.1 Nitrosomonadales bacterium | reverse complement strand
GGGCACGCGCCTGGCTGCTGGGGCTGGCCATGATCGCCGTCCCCGTGAGCCATGCGGCGCCGCTCACCCTGGAGCAAGCCTTGCGCCTCACCGCAGAGCACAGTCCTGTCCTCGCTGCGGCAAAAGCACGCGAGCAGGGCGCGCAGGCAGCCCTGGACACGGCGCTTGCCTATCCCAATCCCGAGCTGGAATTCGCCTCCGGCGTCTCGCGTCCGCGCCAGACAGGGGGTGCGAGCGGGCGCAACGAGATGCTGGGGCTGTCCCAGCAGCTTGAACTGCCTTCCCTGCGCACCGCGCGGCGGGAGGGCGCGGAAGCCGGCATCGTTTCCGGAACGGCGGAACTGGGGAATGCGCAGCTCAACCAGCGCAGCGCGGTGAAGCAGGCCTTCTTCGACGTGCAGCGCCGCCAGGAAGAGGCCGGCCTGGCGGCGGAAAACCACGCCCTGCTGCTGCTGATCCGCAACCGGGTGAAAATCAAGGTGGAAGTCGGCGAGTCGCCGCGCTACGAGCTGGTCAAGTCGGAAGCCGAGGCGCTGGCCGCGGAAAGCGCGGCCAGGAGCGCCGAGTTGCGCGTCACCCAGGCCCGGGACCGGCTGCGGGCGCTGATGGGCGCACCACTCGCGGCAGACTTCGAGGTGGCCACCGAGTCCCCGCTGGCTGCCGATCTGCCGGCGCTGGAAGAACTGCGCCGGGATCTGCTGGCGCGCCAGCCCCTGCTCAAGGTGGCCGAAGCGGAGACGCGCCGCGCCCAGGCGCGGGTGGAGCAGGAGCGCGCCCAGCGCCTGCCGCAGCCCACGCTCAAGCTCAGCGCCGAGCGCGATCCGGACATGAACCAGTGGCGTGCCGGCGTGGCTTTGCCGCTGCCGCTGTGGAACCGCCGCGCAGGGCCCATCGGCGAGGCCGTGGCAGGCCTGCACCGCGCCGAGGCGGAAGCGCGGCAGGTCCATCTCGGGCTGCTGGCGGAGCTGGACCAGGCTTACAGCCGCTACCAGATTGCCAGGCGCCAGGTGCAGACCTTCGAGTCGGGCCTGCTGAAGGAAGCGGAAAACGCCATGAAAGTGGCCGAGGCGGCTTACCGCTTCGGCGAACGCGGCATTCTCGATTATCTCGATGCACAGCGCGTGCTGCGCAATACCCGTGTGGATTTCCTCAATGCCCGTTATGAACTGCAAGCCGCGCTGATCGAGATCGAGCGGCTGCGTGCCACCCCCTTGACATCAAACTCGCGAAGCGAGCCCTCTTCCCTCTCTCCCCGCGGGAGAGAGTCAGGAGAGAGGGAAACTGGAGAAAAATCATGAAGCGCCCGCTGTTCCCTGTTCTTGCCGCTGCCTTGTTAGCCGCATCCTTGAGCGGATGCGGAGACAAGGAGAAGCCCGCTGCCGCCGCAGCACCCGTAGATCCTTCGCTGGTGACGGTGCAGGCTGATTTTCTCCAGCGTCTGAAAGTTTCTCCTGTTGGGGAAGGCGAGGTGACGGAAACGCTGCGTGTGCCGGCCCGTATCGAAGTCGACGAGCAGCGTGTGGCGCGCATCGGCGCCACCGTGACCGGGCGCGTGACCCAGATTCACGCCGCCCTCGGCCAGCGGGTCACGCGCGGCGAGCAGCTCGCCACGCTGCACAGCACCGAGCTGTCAGCGGCCCAGCTGGCCTACCTCAAGGCGCTGTCCCAGGCGGAATTGCAGCGCCGCGCCGTGGAGCGTGCCAAGCTGCTATTCGCTTCCGATGTGATCGGTGCAGCGGAACTGCAAAGACGCGAAAGCGAGCTGTCCCAGGCCCAGGCGGAAATGCAGGCCTCGCATGATCAACTCCGTGTGCTGGGCATGAGCGAGAGCGCCACGGCCAGGCTGGCGGCAACGCGCACGGTGCATTCGCTTTCATCAATCACCGCAACGCTGGATGGAACGGTCATCGAGCGCAAGGTGACACCGGGGCAGGTGGTGCAGCCCGCGGATGCGCTCTTCACCGTGGCCGACCTGTCGCATGTCTGGCTGGTGGCGGAGGTGCCCGAGCAGCAGGCCGCGCTGGTGAAGAAGGGCGAGGCGGCCCAGGCCGAAGTTTCTGCCTTGAATGGAAAACGCATCGCGGGGCGGCTGATTTATGTTGCCGACATCGTCAATCCGGACCGGCGCACCGTCACGGTGCGCATGGACGTGGATAACGCCGATCGTCTGCTCAAGCCGGAAATGCTTGCCTCCATGCTGATCCAGGGCGCCCCGCAGCGCCGCCTGCTGGTGCCGGCCGCCGCCGTGGTGCGCGAGGACAACAAGGACCATGTCTTCGTCCAGCTGGATGGGACGCGCTTCCAGTTGCGCCCCGTCGTCCTGGGGCAGGAAAGCAACGGCCATGTCCCGGTGCAGAGCGGCCTGAAGGGCGGCGAGCCGGTCGTCACCGAGGGCGCATTCCACCTCAACAACGAGCGCAAGCGCAAGGAACTTGAAGGGTGAGGCGTTTTGGTGAGGCGAGAGGGGTGAGGGGTGAGGCGGAAAGTCAAAAGCGCGCACCAAACCCGATTTTTCGCCTCACCCCTCACCTTCTCACCCCTTACGCTTACATAAGAGGCAAAATATGCTTGAATCATTAATACGCGCGGCGCTCAAGCAGCGCCTGGTGCTGGCCGTGGTGGCGGTATGCCTGGTGGTATTCGGGCTGAATGCTGCACGCAAGCTGTCGGTGGACGCTTTCCCGGACGTGACCAACGTGCAGGTACAGATCGCCACCGAGGCCCGTGGCCGCTCGCCCGAGGAGGTCGAGCGTTTCGTCACCGTGCCGCTGGAAATGGCCATGACCGGCCTGCCCGGCCTGGAGGAAATGCGCTCGCTGAACAAGCCGGGGCTGTCGCTGATCACGCTGGTGTTCACCGATGCCACCGATGTCTACTTTGCGCGCCAGCTGGTGATGGAGCGGCTGATCGAGGTGGGCGGGCGCATGCCGCAGGGCGTGACGCCGACCTTGGGGCCGCTGTCCACCGGTCTGGGCGAGGTGTATCAGTTCACCCTGGAGCGGCCCGATGATGGCGACAAGGTGCTTTCTGTTGAAGAACTCACCCAGCGCCGCATCGCCCAGGACTGGGTGGTGCGCCCGCTGCTGCGCGGCATTCCCGGCGTGGCGGAGATCAATTCCCAGGGCGGCTACGCCAAACAGTACCAGGCGCTGGTCAATCCGGACCGCATGCGCCACTACCGGGTCACGCTGCAGGACGTCTATCAGGCGCTGGCGCGCAACAATGCCAATTCCGGCGGCGGCGTGCTGCCCCATTATGCCGAGCAGTACCTGATCCGCGGCGTGGGCCTGGTCAAGGACCTCGACGACATCCGCAGCATCGTGCTCAAGGAGCAGGACGGCGTGCCGGTGCTGGTGCGCGACGTGGCCGAAGTCACCATCGGCCACGAGGTGCGCTATGGCGCGCTGCTGAAGAATGGCGTCACCGAGTCGGTGGGCGGCATCGTGATGATGATCCGCGCCGGCAACGCCAAGGAGGTGGTGTCGCGCATCAAGGAGCGGGTGGCGGAGATCAACGCCAAGGGCATGCTGCCCGACGGCCTCAGGATCGTTCCCTACTATGACCGCAGCGAGCTGGTGAATGCCGCGCTCGACACCGTGGTGAAGGTGCTGATCGAGGGCGTGGTGCTGGTGATCATTATCCTGTTCCTGTTTCTCGGCGACGTGCGCTCCTCGCTGGTGGTGGTGGCCAGCCTGATACTCACGCCGCTCATCACCTTCATGGT
>PQAG01000053.1 GCA_003104895.1 Nitrosomonadales bacterium | reverse complement strand
GCGGGGCGGTGCAGTGCCAGCGCCTGGTCGATGATTTTTGCCTTGCGCGCCACGCCGGCCGGGTCCAGCCCGGTGCCCGGCCCGGCGATTTCGCTGGCGGACCTCCCCAGCAGGGCGCAGGCCAGGGCGGTGGCGGCGGTGGTGTTGGCGATGCCCATCTCGCCGCCGATGAAAAGCTGCGCGCCGTCCTGCCGCGCCCGCCCCACTGCGTCGCGGCCGGCCTGCAGGGCCGCTGCCAGCTGCGCCCCGGTCATCGCCGGGCCGCGGCGGAAATTGGCCGTGCCGCTGGCCGCCTTTTGCACCACCACGCCGGGCAGGGCAGCAACATCCGCGATACTACCGACGTCCACCACTTCCAGCGTGGCGCCCAGGCTGCGCGCCAGCACGCTGATCGCCGCCCCTCCGCGGGCGAAGTTGAGGATCATCTGCCCGGTCACTTCCTGCGGGAAAGCCGATACGCCTTCCGCGGCGATGCCGTGGTCGGCGGCGAACACCGCGATGCGCACCCGTTCCAGGGATGGGGTCTGGGTGTTCTGCATCGCGGCCAGGCGGATGGCAATGTCTTCCAGATAGCCCAGGGAACCGGGCGGCTTGGTCAGCTGCGTCTGGCGCACCCGCGCAGCCTCCTGCGCGGCAGCGTTCAAGGGCGCGGCCGGCATTTCAAGCCAATTGAAACTCATAATGGTTTTCCTTTCAAAACCAGCGGCAGGCCCGCTGCCACTAAAGTTACCCGGTCGCAGATTTGCGCCAGTTCCTGGTGCAGGCGTCCCGCCTCGTCGCAGTAGCGCCGCGTCAGTTCGCCCAGGGGGATGATGCCCATGCCGACTTCGTTGCTCACCAGGATGACCCGGCCGGGCAGGGCGGGCAGGATTTCCAGCAGGGCTTTGCGCTCCCTCTGGAAAAGCGCCTCGCCGGCAATCACGTTGTTGAGCCACAGCGTCAGGCAATCCACCAGCAGGCAGCGGCCGGGCGCCGCTGCGCCCTGCAGCGTGGCAGCGAGCCGCAGCGGCTCTTCGACCAGGCCCCAGCCGCCGGGGCGGCGTTCCCGGTGGTGGGCGATGCGCCCGGCCATTTCCTCGTCCCCCGCCGTCGCCGTGGCGATGTAGGTGACGGCCAGGCCGGACTCCAGGGCGATTTTTTCCGCCAGGGCGCTCTTGCCCGAGCGCGCGCCGCCCAGAATCAGTTCGCGCATGTCAAAACGAGCGCCTTTGACCATTGCACCCTCTCCCGCAGGCGGGAGAGGGTTGAGGAGAGGGAGGTGCACACGGAAGAAGCAGCCACGCCTTTCACAGATCCACGCCCTTCTGCGCCTTGATCCCTGCGCGGTAGGCATGTTTCACGTCGCTGATTTCGGACACGGTGTCGGCCAGCTCGAGCAGCTCCGGCGAGGCGCCGCGGCCGGTGACGACGACGTGCTGCATGGGCGGGCGGGCCTTGATGGCGTCCAGCACGGCATCCTGGTCGAGATAGCCGTAGTTCAGCAGGTAGGTGAGTTCGTCCAGAACCACGAGGTCAATGGCGGGGTCGGCCAGCATGCGCTGCGCGACCTGCCAGCCGCGCCGGGCGGTGGCGATGTCGCGTTCGCGGTCCTGGGTATCCCAGGTGAAACCCTCTCCCAGCACCTGCCATTCCACGCCGGGCTGGCGGCTGAAGAAGGCTTCTTCTCCGGTGCCGGTGCGGCTCTTGATGAACTGGGCCACGCCCACTTTCATGCCGTGGCCCAGGGCGCGGGCGGCCATGCCGAAGGCGGAGGAACTCTTGCCCTTGCCGTTGCCGGTGAGCACCAGCAGCAAGCCGCGCT
This sequence comes from Nitrosomonadales bacterium, assembly GCA_003104895.1. Taxonomy (GTDB): domain Bacteria; phylum Pseudomonadota; class Gammaproteobacteria; order Burkholderiales; family Sulfuricellaceae; genus Sulfurimicrobium. Next base: position 12,599 of record PQAG01000053.1, on the reverse strand, counting down.
CGACGGTGGCACGGGCGATGTTCGCATCGATCACCGCCTTTTTGCGCGCCATGCGGGCCTTGTGGCCGATCAAAACAAGTGTCCTTCGCCATTGCCCCCAGTCAGAACAAGCGCCTTTCTCATTCGCCTCCTCGCCCGCTCGCGGGAGAGGATTGAGGAGAGGGCAGCCCCTTTGGGAGAGGATTGAGGAGAAGGCTGCATTAACCGGCCCGCTGCGCATTGCCGCGCAAGCTGGCGGCTGCGATGTGGATCAAGGCAGCCAGGCCGAGGTAGGCGGCCATGGTCGAGAGCATGCGGGGGAAGTATTTCACCAGGCGCGGGATGAACTCGCCCAGACCGGGCTCGGCAAATTTGCCGGAGAGGAAGTAGAAACCGCCGCTGCTGAACAGCTCGGCCGCCAGCGCGCCTGCCAGCGTGAAGACCAGCAGCCACGGCAGTGCAGACCAGGCCAGGCGATGGTGGCGGGCGTAGACGCGGCCGGCCAGGAACAGGGAGGCGTAGGCCGGGACCAGGAGCCAGTAGGCCGGCGAAATGCAGAAGCTGCTCACTCCGCCCCAGGTGATGGCGGCGTAATCGATCAGCGCGGCCCCCAGCATCAGGGCGGGCGCTATCCAGAGTGAGCGCAGATAGACGCCGGCAAGGAAAAACACCGCCCACGAGGCATCGGGCAGGGAATGCAGCGCTGCCCAGTGGTGGCTGCGGGTGAGGGCCATCAGCAGGACAAGGCCGAAGCCGATGGCGAGTTGCTGGCGGGAAGTCAGGGATAACATGGCAAGCTCCATAAATTAAGTTCTGGAAACCGCCACTCCCTGCTACCTGGAATGGCGGCGCTTTGCTACTTTGCGGGCTGGTAGCGCACACCAGCGAAAACATTCACTTCCGGCGTGCCATAGCCCCGCGCCAGTTCGTATTGCTTGTCGAACAGGTTGTTGACCCGGGCCAGGAGCGACCAATCCTTGTCCAGGGCATAACCGGCGCTGATGTTGAGCAGGCCGTAGCCACCCATTTTAAGCGTGTTCCCGGCATCGCTGTAGCGTTCGCCTGAAAATATCCATTCACCGGCCAGCTTCCAGGCGCCCATAGCGCGGCTGATCTTCAAGGCGCCGTGCTGCTCGGCGCGGTTGATCAGGCGCTTGCCGGTGGCGGCGTCCTCGGGCTGTTGCAGGGTCAGGCTGGCATCGAGATGGAAGCCGCCGGCGGCGCTGGTGCCAGACAGGGTGACGCCGCGCAGGCTGGCCTCGTTGATGTTGACCGGCTTCCATGTCCAGGAGCCGGGAGCAATGGGCATCCAGGCGATCAGGTCGCTGACCTGGTTGTCGAAAACCACCGCGCTGAAATGATGAACGCCGCTGCCGTAATGGATGGAGGCTTCCTTGTTGCGCGAGCGCTCCGGACGCAGGTCCGGATTGCCCGATCCGGGGTAGTACAGGTCGTTGAAGCTGGGTGCCTTGAAGGCGTTGCCCAGAGCGGCGCCTACGCGCCACCGGGGGGCGAGCTGGTAGCCGTAGCCGAGATAGCCGGTGCCGTGGCTGCCGAACTGGGAATTATCATCGTTGCGCAGGTTCGCCTGGAAACTGTGCAGCCCGGCATGGGCCTGGTAGCCGGCGAAATAAGACTGGATAGTGCGGGAAGGCACGCTATAGGCGGTGGTTCCGCTTACTTCCTGCTCTACCCGTTCGACGCCCAGAAGCGCTGTGCCGGGTCCGGCATCGATGTCGTTCTGCCACAAAAACTGATTCTGGTCGGTATTGAACACATCCTTCACGCTGCTGTAGTCGTCGGAGTGATCGGACCCCACGCCCATGCGCACCAGGCTCTGCCAGCGGCCGTTGATCCGGTTCTTGCTGTAGACGCCGAAAGCGGAGAGGGCCTGGTCGCGGTAATAATCTGTGCTCGAGAAGTAGCCGTCGTAATGGCTGCGCCCCTGGCTGGCGAAGCCGTCCACGCCGATCTCGTGGCCAGCAGCCAGGGTACGGGCCAGTTTTACCGACAGGCTGGTGTTGCGGTAGCCGTCCATGTCCTGGTTCTGGTTCTTGTAGCCGGGGTTGCCGGGGGCGTAGGAGGAAATGCCGTCCGATTCCCTGTGGCCCGCCTGAAAGCTGAAGCGGTTGCCGCCGGACTCGCCACCGTATCCGGCGCTCAGGGTCTGGGTATTGAAGCTGCCGATGCCGGCGGAGAAATTTGCCGCCGGGGCGCCCTTGCCGCTCCGGGTGAATATCTGGATCACCCCGCCGATGGCCTCGGAGCCATATAAATGGCTGGCTGGGCCGCGCAGGATTTCGATGCGCTCGACCTGGTCGAGGGGTATATTTTCCAGGGCCGTGGACCCGGTGGTGGCGGAGCCGATGCGCATGCCGTCAACCAGCACCAGGGTATGGCCGGCGTTGGCGCCGCGCAGGTAGACTGAGGTGGTGGTGCCGGGTCCGCCGTTGCTTGAGATTTCCACGCCGGGCTGGGCCTGCAGCACTTCCGCCAGGGTGGACTGGCCCGCAGCGCGGATGTCCGCAGCGGTAATCACTGAAACATCCGCCACCAGATTCTGGATGGGCTGGGGCGAACGCGTCGCCGTGACCACTACATCATTGAGCTGGTAAAGGGGTAATTCTTCGGCAAAAGCGCTATTGATCAGGGCCAGGGAAGTCAGGCCCAGTTTGAGGGTGTGTTTCATTGCAGTTTCCATCGTTCGGCCAGCGTCCCCGCAGGCCGTGAGTTCAAATAATGGAAATACCGCGAGAATGGCGCAAAAAAGCCACTTCGGCTACCGTCACCCCGCGGCATTTCCGTATCCGCTTCAGGCCGGTCTCCGGGCTGGTGAAAAAACATACCGCCTTCCCATGGCTTGCGCCACAGTGGCATATTGATATGTTCGCGCTCACTTACCGTTGCGGGGGCAGCACAGGCATTGCCGCTTCGAGCGGCTCACCTGTTTCCCGTTTAACCCGTTCGCCGGAAGGAGAACGGGCACCTGAAACATGGTGGCAATTCTAGCMTGGATTCCCCCCGCGAGAAGGAGGCCGTRGCTATAAAGACGCTAAGCGCCAAYTGCCACGCTCCCGCACGAGCCGGCTTTATGGCTCCTTGCTGGTGTRGGGCAAATACCGGCCGGCCCGCCCCGAACTTCTCGCGGCCATTGGGGAAGCAGGGAAATTTTGCTATTGTTCGCGTCATGCTCAAAGACGCCATCGACCTTTCCGGAATCGGCCGTGTCCTGGTCATCAAGCTGCGCCACCACGGCGACGTGCTGCTGACCTCGCCGCTGTTTACCGCGCTGAAAAACCATGCGCCCCAGCTCGAGGTGGACGCGCTGGTTTATCTGGATACGGCGGAGATGCTGACCTTCCATCCCGCCATCTCGCAAGTTCATACCATAGACCGGAACTGGAAAAAACTCGGGCCCCTCGGGCAGGCGAGCGAGGAATGGCGCCTGYTCTCGTGCCTGCGGGCCAGGCATTACGACCTGGTCATTCATCTCACGGAGCACAACCGCGGCGCCTGGCTGACCCGCCTSCTGGGCGTGCCGCATGCCGTGACGCGCAATGTGCGCGGGCGCGGCCGGTTCTGGCGCAACAGCTTTACTCATTTCTACCCCGTTCCGGGCGGGACCTTCCGCCACACGGTCGAGACGCATCTGGACGCCTTGCGGCGGATCGGCATTTATCCGGACGAGAGTGAGCGCATGCTGACGCTGGAGCCGGGCGAGGCGGCACGAGTGGATGTGCGGCACAGGCTGGCGCAGCATGGCCTGGCGGGCAGGGACTTCATTCATATCCACCCGGCTTCGCGCTGGCTGTTCAAATGCTGGCCAAGCGGCCACATGACGGAACTTATACGCGCGCTGCAAGCCCAGGGCCAGCGGATTGTGGTCACGGCGGCGCCGGATGCGGCCGAGCAGGCGCTGGTGCGGGAGATGCTGGCGCCGCTTGAGCAGCCGGTGGTGGACTTTTCCGGCCAGTTGAGCCTGAAACAGCTGGCGGCGCTGACGGCTATGGCCAAAGTGTTTGTCGGCGTCGATTCGGCGCCCATGCACATCGCCGCGGCGATGCAGACGCCGCTGGCAGTCCTGTTCGGCCCGAGCGGCGATCTCGAATGGGGGCCGTGGCGCGTGCCGCACCGCCTTCTGACTTCGGACCATGTCTGCCGCCCTTGCGGCAACGATGGCTGCGGCGGCGGCAAGCGCAGCGAGTGTCTTGAGGCGATCCCGGTCAGGCGCGTGCTGGCGGCGGTTGAGGAGCTGCTGCAGGCGAGGTGAAGGGTTTTTCGCGGGGTTTACCCTGCCGCCAACACCCGCACCAGCCACTGCCCGATATCCGTGATTTCCTCCTGGCACACGGAATGCGTCATCGGATATTCCCTCCAATCCACGGCATAGCCATGTTCTTCCAGCCAATCGCGCGAGGCGATGCCCTGTGCGGCGGGAATGACGCTGTCTGCCGTGCCGTGTGCCATGAAAACCGGCAATCCGGCATTGGCCGGGCTGGCTTCGCTGGCCAGGGTGTGCGGCAGCGGCAGATAGGTGGACAGCGCCAGCACGCCCGCCAGCCGTGCCTCGTGGCGCAGGCCGGTGTGAAGCGCGATGGCGCCGCCCTGGGAAAAACCGGCCAGCACGATGCGCGCGGCAGGAATGCCGTGCGCTTCCTCGCGCCGGATCAGCGCCTCCACCGCCTGCTGCGAGGCGCGGATGCCGGCTTCGTCCTCGATCTGGCGCAGATCCAGGCTTTTCACGTCATACCAGGCCGGCATGACATAGCCGTTGTTGATGGTGACCGGCCGCAGCGGCGCGTGCGGAAAGATGAAACGCACTGCCAGCCCGGACGGCAGGCCAAGCTCGGGCACGATGGGGGCGAAGTCGTGGCCGTCGGCGCCCAGCCCGTGCAGCCAGATGACGGCGCAGGAGGGAGTGGCGCCGGTGGCGATTTCAAGCGCGTCCATCAGCCCTTGGCAACCACGTCAAACCCCGCCTGGACATAATCCGGGCCGTGCTCGACCGCCGCATGCAGGCGAATGGTGTAGCTTTTCCCCTGCGCCTTGAGCTGAGCCAGGCGGGCTGGAGCGTGCGCGCTGCCGGGCAGCAGCAGGCTGCGTCCCAGTTCCAGTTTTGGCAGTTCGGGCAGGTAAATGGCCGGGCAGGGGGTGCCCTGCTCGCCGGGCAGGGGGTGAAGCCCGACCACGATGGCAGCCTGGCTCAGGGTCTGGATGCCCGCGTTGACCTTGCGCGGGGGCTCGTTGCTGATGCGGCGCACGATGCCGATGGCAAAACTCTTGCCGGTGACTGACTTGAGGCCCACCAGCGTGCCGATTTTCAGCGGTTCCTTGCTGTTGCGCATGAAAGTGACGCCATAGCCGCTCAGGGATTCATTCTCCACCTGCCACTGCTGCGCTCCGGGCTCAAACAGCTCGGGCTCTCCGCTCGGCTTGAGCGAAGTTTGTGTTTTCGCGTTCTCGACGCTGAATGTTGCCGTGACGCCCCTGTTCCTGCCGCCCTGCAGATGCGCCACGACATTGGCAAAACCCTGCATCACCAGCAGCGATTTTTCGGCCGTTACCCGCGCATGTTTGCGCGTGGTGGACTGCCCGGACCAGCGCCCGGCGACCTCCTCGATCAGTTCGAGGCAGGATGGCAGGCGGCAATCCTCGCCCAGTTTGAGCCGGGCTGGCAGTTCCCCCTGCCTGAGCTGTTCCACGATTTTGGCGATGGCCACCAGCATCAGTTCGATGCCCCAGTAGCGGTATTTTTCTCCCAGCATGTTGCGGCGCAGTTTTCTGGCCGGCTTGGTGTCGCCCAGGTTGACGGCATAGAGCTGGCGATGAGGGCGGAAACCGGCCTCGATCACCAGGCTCTTCGCCCAGCTGTCGAGCCACAGGTCGACGCTCTCGATCTGGGCCGGGCGCAGGCTGGCGGGGTTGGCCAGATGCAGCATCATCGGCTGCAGGTACTCGCTGGCGCAGCTGGTGTCGTCCTGTTGAGGATGCAGCCGCACGGGAACGCGGTCGATCTGTTCCTGTTCCGCGAACAGGTAAAGCCGGTGCAGGCGGCGCCACACATGCGCTTCGACCGGCACGTAGCGCATGTGGCTCCACTTTGCCTGCATGGCATGATAATGCAGCGCCTTGGCGGTCAGCAGCGGCAGCTGTTCGCGGATTTTTGCATTGCCGGGGTTCTGGGCAAAAGCGCGGAGGCATTGCTCATAGCCCGCCCCCATTTCCTCCCAGAACTGCAGAATGGCGGGAAGCAGCTGGCGCGCGGCGCTATCCGGGGCGTCGCTTGCGGCAAGGTATTCCCGGCACAGGGTTTCCTGCAGGGAACTGGCCTTGCCGTCCAGATAGAGCAGCACCCGTATCCGTTCCTTGAGCGAGGTTTCGGTGTTCCGGTTGAGACCGCCCAGGGCCTTGACGATTTCCTTCTGTGCCTGGTGGATGTCGTTCTGTGGCAGTTCCTGTACCCAGATGGTGGCGGATTTGAGGTCGCCAACGGGGTCGTCGCTGGTCCTGCGCAGCAGGGCGTTGATCAGCCCCTTGAAATCAAACATGGCACCCCCGGATCGTTCTGTTTCGTGCGCCTAGATTGTACGCCGCGCGCCGTTTAACGCAAAAGACATGCGTTCCAGGCATTTCAGGGTTTGGGCCGCTGTGCCGATTTGGGGCGGAAAGGCTGCACCGCCTGCGGCAGCGTTTCGAGATAGGGGCCGCCGATCAGGTCGATGCAGTAGGGGACGGCAGCAAAAACGCCATCCAGCGTTTCCTTGATGGCCTTGGGCTGCCCGGGCAGGTTGAGGATCAGGCTGTTTCTGCGGATGACGCCCGCCTGGCGCGAAAGAATGGCGGTCGGAACGTATTTCAGGCTCACCGCGCGCATCTGCTCGCCGAAGCCGTCCAGCACCCGGTCCGCCACTGCCAGCGTGGCCTCCGGGGTGACATCGCGCGGGGCCGGCCCGGTGCCCCCCGTGGTCAGCACCAGGCAGCAGGCTTCCTCGTCCACCAGCTGTTTCAATGCGGCTTCGATTTGCGCCTGCTCGTCCGGCACCAGGCGCGTGATCGCTTCGTACGGGGTGGCGAGCGTTGCCTCCAGCCAGGTGCGCAGGGCGGGAATGCCCTGGTCCTCGTATATGCCCTGAAATGCCCGGTCGCTGACCGTGACAAGTCCGATTTTTGCAGGAAGGTGAGTTTGCATGGCAGCTCCTTTAGAATGGCGCATGATTTTACCCTGAATCGCTGCGCCTGCACGCGGGCGCAAAATTTTCCTTTGCCGTCAAGGCGTTGTCGCAATACAATCCATATTAAATAACGATGGCAGGATAGGGTATGCAGGGCTTGAAGCGTGTAGAGGGATTTCTGATGTTGCTGGCATTTTTTATGGCGCCGCTTGCCGCCCGTGCCGATACAGTCGAGATCAGATTTTCTCCCAGCCTGGTGGGCGCCGCGGATTATCGCCCCGGCAAGGCCGGTCTCCCCGCCGTTCTACTGCTGCATGGCTTCCTGCAGACGCGCAATGCTCCGCCCATGAGCCGTCTTGCAGATGCGCTGTCCGATGCCGGCTATCCGGTCCTGGTGCCGACACTCTCTCTGGGGGTAAGCCGCCGCAACAAGAGCCTGTCATGCGAGGCGGTTCACAAGCACACCCTGCAGGATGATCTGCAGGAAGTTCATCAATGGGTAAACTGGCTTGCCAGCCACGGCCACCAAAGGATAGTCATGATTGGCCACAGTTCCGGTGCCAAGGACATACTGGCCTATCTTGCCGGCACACCCAATGCGCCGGTGGAACGCGCCATTTTGGTCGGCATTACGCCTATCGCGGTGGATGCCGGGCAGTATCGCCAGGCCCATGCAGAAAAACCGCTTGCCCCGGCCCAAGTGCTGCCCCTGCGCCGTTTTACCATGGCTTATTGCAAGAATAATTATGTGGCCACGGTGCCCGCCTATCTTTCCTATGCGGACTGGACTGCAGATTTGATCGTGAGCCGGCTGGGCAAGACCCGTGTGCCGCTGGATATCGTGTTTGGAACAAAAGATCAGGTCGCCCCGCCTGCCTGGCAGGCCCGGCTCATGAAAACCCGCGTGCCGGTGACCTTGATAGAAAATGCAGGGCATTTCTTTGATGGCGAGCACGAATTCGAACTCAATGACCGGGTGGGTGAAATTCTGAAAAAGAAGCTTCATTAAGCCATGCCATTCCCCCGCCGTTCATTTTCGCCGCTCTCGGTCAAAACCTACGGTATGGTCTTTATCGTACTGGTGACCCTGTTCTTTAGTTTCACCAGCTGGCTGATGCTGAACAAGATCCATACTACCCGGCTCGAAGTCGAGCGCAACAGCCAGCGTGCCGCCAGCGCCGAAATCGCGCAGGCGCTGCAGCAAATGACCAAGGAACTGGAACAGGCAGCCCTTGCTCTGGCGGCGTGGGACGAAACGCGCCAGCAGCTGAGCGATCCGAGCTACTATGGCTACTGGCGCGGCAACCGTGCCCTGCTGGGCGGCATCGTGCCTGATTATGTCATGGCGGTTGAGCTCTACAATCGCCAGGGCCATCCCCTTGGCGCGGTCTCGCGGGGTATGCCATCCAATGCGGAGCGCCAGCCGCACACCGAAATCACCAAGCAGGGCGGGCGCGATTTCATCTATCTCACCCAGCCGGTCCAGGATCTCGAGGTCATGGGCCAGGTTTCTGGCTATGCGGTGCTCAAGATCGATTTCAGGCCCGCGCTGCTGAGTGTGCGGACTTTCCGCTATGCCGATGCGGCCAGTATCGCTCTGTCTCTGCATGAAGGAGAGGTGATCCGGTCGGGTCTGGCGGAACGCGTTTTGTACAGCGCGGTTCCCAATGAGGAGATGTCGGCGCTGCTGCAATTCCTGACCCGCTACCAGTTCCAGATTGCGGTCATCGTCCTGCTGCTGTCCTGGGTGTTCTATGTGGCGCTGTCTGCCCTGCTGGCAAAACCGCTGCTGCGGCTGTCACAGCATATCGACGCCCTGAGGGGCGGACATGACGGCCTGATGCTCGAGCCCCTTGGCGGCGGGCTGGCAGTCAAGGAGCTGGAAAAGGTCCGGCGTTCTCTCAATGATTACCAGCGCGAGCTTGAGTCCATGCATGCCAGCCTGGACCAGAAAAACACCGAGTTATGGACCATGGCGCACCGCGATCCGCTGACCGGCGTATTCAACCGGCGTTCTTTCGATGAGGACTGGAAAATGCTGCTGTCGGTCGCCAGCGGGCATCGTGTCGCCGTTTCCGTCATGCTGTTTGACTGTGATCATTTCAAGCCGATTAACGATACCTATGGCCACCACGCCGGCGACCAGGTGCTGAAGTCGATTGCGCATGCCCTGCAGGACACCCTGCGCTCCGGTGACCGTCTCTATCGTCTGGGCGGGGACGAATTTGCCACCATGTTCCTGGATGCGGATATCCGCCCCGTGGAGGAAATCGCGAAGCGCTGCGTGGAGGCGGTGGATCAGTATGATTTTTCAACGCTGGGCATCAAGGAGCCGATCCGCATCAGCATCGGTCTTGCCCATGCAGAAAGCGTTCATGCTGAAAACCTGGCGGTGCTGCAAAAACAGGCCGACGTCGCCATGTATTATGCCAAGCGGCCGGGCCACGGCAAGATCGCGTTATATACGGAAGACATGGCGCATGATGGCAATGCCCTGTTCTCGAACCAGGTGACCAATGCGGTGTTCGAGGCCATTTCCTCAGGCGCCTGTCTGGAAATGCATTACCAGCCGGTGGTCAATCTGGGGTCGCGCAAGATCGAGTATTACGAGGCATTGGTGAGAATCCGGCGCGACCAGGAACTGATCATGCCCGGCGCAATTTTTCCGGTAGTGGAAGGGCGGCGTCTGGAAGCCGAGATGGATTTTGCCGTGATGGGGAAAATCCTGGAGAACTTGCGTGACGGCCTGATTCCGGCTGGCAGCGGGCTGTCGGTGAATATTTCAGGACCCGCCATCGTCCATCCCCGGATCAGTGAAAAGCTGGCGGAATTCGAGCCTTTCCTCAAGGATTACAATCTGGTGCTGGAAATAACCGAAACTGCGCTGATCACCCAGTTGCAGCGGGCTTCCGCCAACCTGAACCAGTTTCGCGCGACGGGTTTCAAGGTGGCGCTGGACGATTTCGGCAGCGGCTATTCTTCCCTTGGTTATCTGGCCAACATGCCGGTGGACATCGTGAAGTTCGATATTTCGCTGATCCGCAGCCTGGAGCAGGACGACGAGCGTCAGGGCGGTATTGTGGAGGGCCTGGCGATGATGATCAGGAAGGCGGGTTATTCCATGGTGGCAGAGGGGCTGGAAACCGAACAGACCCTGGAGAGGGCCGGCCGTCTGGGCTTTTCTCATGGCCAGGGCTACTGCCTTGGCCGCCCGTCACCGCTCGCCGGGTGAGCGGAGGCTCACTAGCTCAATTTGCCGTGGCACTGCTTGTATTTCTTGCCTGATCCGCAGGGGCAGGGATCGTTGCGGCCGACCTTGCCGCCGGCGCGCACGAAGGGTTCGTGTCTTTCATCGCCTTCTTCCGCGCCTTCTTCTGTCTGGCCCAGCGCCTCTTCGTACCCGGCGTGGTGGTACTGAACGTTGTCCGGCGCGGGAATCTGTTCCTCCACTGCGGCGACATCTTCCTCGTTCTTCACCTGAACCGTCATGGTGATCTGGGTGACCTCGGCCTTGATGCGTTCCAGCAATGCGGAAAACAGCTCGAAGGCTTCGCGCTTGTATTCCTGCTTGGGATTCTTCTGGGCGTAGCCGCGCAGGTGAATGCCCTGGCGCAGGTGGTCCAGCGCGGCCAGGTGTTCGCGCCAGTGGGTGTCCATGCTCTGCAGCATGACTGCGCGCTCGAAATGGTGCAGTACTTCCGCGCCCACCTGCTCGAGCTTGGAGTGGTACTGGCTGTGCGCGGCTTCGAGGATGCGCTTGAGCAGGCCTTCCTCGCCCAGTTTGGAGTCTTCTTCAAGCCACCGGGCCAGCGGCAGCTGCAGTTGCAGTTCAGCCTGCAGCGCTTTTTCCAGGCCCGGGACGTCCCACTGTTCTTCCATGCTCTGATGCGGGATGTAGGTGCCGAAGGTCTGGCTGATCACGTCCTCGCGCATGGCGCGGATGGTGTCCGAAATGTCATCGGTTTCCAGCAGTTCATTGCGCTGGGCGTAAATGACCTTGCGCTGGTCGTTGGCCACGTCATCGTATTCCAGCAGCTGTTTGCGGATGTCGAAGTTGCGCGCTTCCACCTTGCGCTGGGCATTCTCGATGGCGCGCGTCACCCATGGGTGCTCGATGGCTTCACCTTCGGGCATTTTGAGGCGCTCCATGATGGAGGCCACGCGGTCGGAGGCGAAAATGCGCAGCAGCGGGTCTTCCAGCGAGAGGAAAAATCGGCTGGAACCGGCGTCGCCCTGGCGTCCGGCGCGGCCGCGCAGCTGGTTGTCGACGCGGCGGGATTCGTGACGCTCGGTGCCGATGATGTGCAGGCCGCCGTTGCTAAGAACCTGGTCGTGAACGGGTTGCCATTCCGCCTTGCACGCGGCGATCCGCGCGGTTTTCTCGTCCGCGCCCAGATTTTCGTCGTTGCGGATGGCGTGGATGCCGCGCTCGATGCTGCCGCCCAGGACGATATCGGTGCCGCGGCCCGCCATGTTGGTGGCGATGGTGATGGCGCCGGGGCGTCCGGCTTGCGCGACGATCTCGGCTTCGCGTGCGTGCTGCTTTGCGTTCAGCACTTCATGCGGAAGCCTGGCCTTGTTTAGCATGCCGGACAGAAGTTCGGAGCTTTCGATCGAAGTGGTGCCGACCAGAACCGGCTGGCCGCGTTCCTGGCAGGCCTTGATGTCGTTGATGACGGCCTGGTATTTTTCGCTGGCGGTGCGGAATACCTGGTCCATGCGATCGTCGCGGATCATGTCGCGATGCGTCGGGATGACGACGGTTTCCAGACCGTAGATCTGCTGGAATTCAAACGCCTCGGTGTCCGCCGTGCCGGTCATGCCCGAGAGCTTGCTGTACATGCGGAAATAATTCTGAAAGGTGATCGAGGCCAGGGTCTGGTTCTCGCGCTGGATCTGCGCGCCTTCCTTGGCTTCCACCGCCTGGTGCAGGCCATCCGACCAGCGGCGCCCGGACATCAGACGGCCGGTGAATTCGTCCACGATCACCACTTCGCCGTTCTGCACCACGTAATGCTGGTCGAGGTGGTACAGGGCATGGGCGCGCAATGCGGCGTACATGTGATGCATCAGCGCGATGTTGGCCGCGTCGTAGAGGCTGGAGCCCGGCGGCAGCAGGCCGGCTTCGGTGAGCAGCTGCTCGGCGTGCTCGTGGCCGGCCTCGGTGAGCAGCACCTGGTGCGCCTTTTCGTCCACGCTGTAATCGCCGGGGCCGTCTTCCTGCTCCTGCTTGACCAGTTTGGGGGCCAGTTCGTTGATGCGGTAATAGAGGTCGACATTGTCGTCGGCCTGGCCGGAAATGATCAGCGGAGTGCGCGCCTCGTCGATCAGGATCGAATCCACCTCGTCCACGATGGCGTAGTTGAGGCCGCGCTGCACCCGTTCCGAAGGCTGGTAGACCATGTTGTCGCGCAGGTAGTCGAAGCCGTATTCGTTGTTGGTGCCGTA
>PQAG01000052.1 GCA_003104895.1 Nitrosomonadales bacterium | reverse complement strand
GCCATGGTGCTCACCTTCATCGGCGCCAAGATGCTGATCGCGCCCTGGTATCACGTGCCGGTGGCGGCCTCGCTGGCCATCGTCGCGGTGCTGATCGGCGCCAGCGTGCTCGCCAGCCTGATCGCCACGCGCGGCAAACCCTCCCGCTGAAACCAGCCCGGGAACGGAATTACGTCATGATCGCCCGCCTATTCGCCATCGTCATTTTTGCACTCTCTCTTGGCGCTTGTGCCGGCCCACCCTACACCAATGTCGATAGCGGCAAGCTGAAGGAACTGCTTGCACAAGGCATGCCCCTCTACGACATCCGCCGGGCGGAGGAGTGGCGCCAGACTTGGCGTGGTGCAAGGCAGCCGCAAGCTGACCTTCGTTGACGCGGCCGGGCAGGTGAATCCGGAATTCCTGCGGCGTATTACCGCCGAGGTGGGCAGGAATGAGCCAGATCATCCTGATCTGCCGCACCGGCAACCGCACCGGTGCGCTGGCCCGCCATCTGGTGGAAAAGCTGGGATACACGCAGGTTTACAGCGTCCAGAACGGCATCACCCGGTGGGTGAGCGATGGCAATCCCGCCGCGCGTCACTGACCATCGGGTAACCCAAAGGAGGCAGCGGGCATGAGCCAGGAAACGCAGCGCACCATCCTCGTCTCAGGTTGATCTTTGCCCCCCAAAACAGAAACGGCACCTCTTGGGTGCCGTTTCTGTCCGATTTGGTGGTGGGATGTTACCCCGCACAAACGACTATTGAAAGTACGGAATCGAAGCGCTGCGGGCTGCTGCGAACCATTGCGAACTCAATCGAAAAGCGCCCGGATCTACCAATGACGCGCGGACAATCGAGCAGGTTTTCCGCCGTGATTGGTCACCAGAAAGGCCGCTCAACCTCGTTTGCTTTACATGGGCAGTTCAATTCCCAAACGCGGAATCGAACCCGCGTCCGTCGCCCCGACCAAAAACACACCCATTTACACCCATTCCGGCAGTGCGACGCAGTCCCGGCTCCCCATTGCGGCGAATGGCACCGTCTTTCRCCGCATTCKGTGCGGTGAATAACTTGCGAATGCGGAGAATCMGACTCATAATCTCCGCATGAATAGCGGCGATTACAAATACATCTGGCAGGCCAGCGACTGGCCGAACTGGCGCTTCGACRTGGCAGCRCTGGCTGGGCCTATGGCCGAKGTCAGTCGCGCCCAGGGGCTTTTGATGGGGCGTCTGGCCGACGTGGGCATGGCGCTGCGCGATCAGGCGAGCCTCGCTGCGCTGACCGAGGACGTGGTCAAGACCAGTGAGATCGAGGGCGAGCAGCTCAATGTCGAATCCGTGCGCTCCAGTATCGCGCGCCGATTGGGCGTGGACATCGGCGCCCTGGCGCCAGTGGATCGGCACGTTGAAGGCGTGGTCGAGATGGTGCTCAATGCCACCGCCAACTGCCATGCGCCGGTGTCGCGGGAGCGGCTGTTCGGCTGGCACGCCGCGCTGTTTCCTACCGGCTACTCAGGCCTTTCCAAGATCAAGGTCGGCGGCTGGCGCGACGACGCTAGCGGCCCGATGCGGGTGGTATCTGGCCCCATCGGCCGCCAGAAAGTGCATTTCGAGGCGCCGCCCGCCGATCGACTGGAGCTCGAAACCAGCCGATTCATCGACTGGGTGAATGGCGCGCCGAACGAACCGCCGCTGCTCAAGGCCGGCCTCGGCCATCTTTGGTTCGTCACCTTGCACCCGTTCGACGACGGCAATGGCCGTATTGCCCGTGCCATCGGCGATTTGCTGCTGGCGCGTGCCGACGGCAGCCCGCAACGCTTCTACAGCCTCTCRGCGCAGATCCAACGCGAGCGCAAGGCCTACTACGACATCCTGGAGCGGACACAGAAGCGGTCGATGGACGTCACCGAGTGGCTCRCCTGGTTCCTCGATACCCTCCATCGCGCAGTCGATCAGGCACAGCACGCGCTCGACGCCGTATTGACCAAGGYTCGCTTCTGGCAGCGCTGGGCGACCATGCCGCTGAACGAGCGGCAAGTGAAATTGCTCAACAAGCTGCTAGACGGCTTCGAAGGCAAGCTCACCAGCAGCAAGTGGGCGGCCATTGCCAAGTGTTCGCCAGACACGGCTCTGCGTGACATCAACGATCTACTTGGGCGGGGTGTACTGCGGAAAACGGATGCGGGTGGACGTAGCACCAGCTATGTGTTGATTCATTCCGAAATCCATTAGACAGAAATAGACGAAAAACACATGAAAATAAAAAGAAAAACGCCGTGACTTGGACGGCGTTGGACCCCGTTGGGGGTATTTATGGTGGAGGCGGCGGGAATCGAACCCGCGTCCGCAAGCCCTCTACAGGCAGTTCTACATACTTAGTCCGATTGTTTGGTTTTAACCCTTGTCACGCCAACCGGACAGGCTGGACTCGGGCGAGTTACCTTTTCTTTAGCACCGGTTCAAGTAACCCGGACCGGCGCGATCTCATGTGAATGACTCTGCTGCCGGTTTCCCGGCACGGCCCATGAGAGAACCGTTGCAGAGGCTAAGCCTTAAGCGGCTACAGCGAAGTTTTCGTCGTTTGCGACTAGTTTTTTCCAGTAGATTTACGAGGGAACTGGTCCTCGGTATGCCCTACGCTGCTTTGCAACCCACGTCGAAACCGGGTCGCCCCCATGCTTTACATTGACTGA
>PQAG01000051.1 GCA_003104895.1 Nitrosomonadales bacterium | reverse complement strand
CCCTGCAGCACGTGGATGGTGACGGCGGACTGGTTGTCGTCCGCAGTGGAGAACACCTGCGATGCCTTGGTCGGGATGGTGGTGTTCTTCTGGATCAGCTTGGTCATCACGCCGCCCATGGTCTCGATGCCCAGCGACAGCGGGGTCACGTCGAGCAGCAGCACGTCCTTGACCTCGCCCTGCAGCACGCCGCCCTGGATGGCTGCGCCCACGGCCACGGCCTCGTCCGGGTTGACGTCCTTGCGCGGCTCCTTGCCGAAGAATTCCTTGACCTTCTCCTGCACCTTGGGCATGCGGGTCTGGCCGCCGACCAGGATCACGTCCTCGATGTCGGCAATCTTGACGCCGGCATCCTTGATCGCCTGTTTGCAGGGCTCGATGGTGCGCTCGATCAGGTCTTCCACCAGCGATTCGAACTTGGCGCGGGTGATCTTGACCACCAGGTGCTTTGGCCCGGTCGCATCGGCGGTGATGTAGGGCAGGTTGACCTCGGTCTGCTGGCTCGACGACAGCTCGATCTTGGCCTTCTCGGCGGCTTCCTTCAGGCGCTGCTTGGCGAGCAGGTCGTTCCTGAGGTCAATGCCGTTCTCTTTCTTGAACTCGTCGGCCAGGTAGTCGATGACGCGGTTGTCGAAGTCCTCGCCGCCAAGGAAGGTGTCGCCGTTGGTGGACAGCACTTCGAACTGGTGCTCGCCTTCGATTTCGGCGATTTCGATGATGGAGATGTCGAAGGTGCCGCCGCCCAGGTCATATACCGCGATCTTGCGGTCGCCTTCCTTCTTGTCCATGCCGAAAGCCAGCGCGGCCGCAGTCGGCTCGTTGATGATGCGCTTGACTTCCAGGCCGGCGATGCGGCCGGCGTCCTTGGTGGCCTGGCGCTGGCTGTCGTTGAAGTAGGCCGGCACGGTGATGACCGCTTCCGTCACTTCCTCGCCCAGGTAATCCTCGGCGGTTTTCTTCATCTTGCGCAGCACTTGCGCGGAAACTTCCGGCGGGGCCATTTTCTTGCCGCGCACTTCCACCCACGCATCGCCGTTGTCGGCCTTGACGATGGAGTAGGGCATCAGGCCGATGTCCTTCTGCACTTCCTTTTCCTCGAAGCGGCGGCCGATCAGGCGCTTGACCGCATACAGGGTGTTCTTGGGGTTGGTGACGGCCTGGCGTTTGGCGGGCGCGCCGGCCAGGATTTCGCCGTCCTCGGCGTAGGCGACGATGGAGGGCGTGGTGCGCGCGCCTTCGGAGTTTTCGATCACCTTGGGCTGGCCGCTTTCCATCACGGATACGCAGGAGTTGGTGGTGCCCAGGTCAATTCCGATTATTTTTCCCATGATTATTCCTTGTAAGCAAAATTCATTAAATTTGACGGGTCTGTAAAACCCTTGCCGCTAAAGTGGGGTTGAGAGCGCGGCTTTCAAGCGGTTCTAAAACTTACGCTTCGCGGCCTTTTGCCACCATCACCAGCGCCGGGCGCAGGATGCGGTCATGCAGCTGGTAGCCTTTCTGCAGTACCGTCACCACGGTATTGGGCTCGGCGTCGCTGTCCACCATGCTGATGGCCTGATGCTTGTGTGGATCGAATTTCTCGCCGGCCGGATTGAGTTCGGTGATGCTGGATTTTTCAAAGGCGGAGACCAGCTGCTTCAGGGTCAGCTCGACGCCGCTCTTGAGGCTTTCGATGGTGGCCGTTTCCACTGCCAGCGCGGCTTCGAGGCTGTCCTTGACCGCCAGCAGTTCGCTGGAGAAACTTTCCACGGCATATTTTTGCGCATTGGCCACATCCGTCTGCGCGCGCTTGCGGATATTCTCGGCATCGGCCTTGGCTCGCAGCCAGGCATCGTGATGCTCCTGTGCCGTCAGCTCGGCCTGCTTCAAGAGTTCTTCCATGCTGGGCATGGTTTCGATCTTGCCTTCCTCTGCCGCGGATGAGGTCTGGGCTGCTTCTTCGTGCTGTTCCAGTGTGGGTTGCTCGTCTTGCATGAATCGCCTCCTGATTAACTGGAGGCAACATGGGCGCTGTTTTGCCCATTTCAAGCGTGTGGTTTTGAAAATTTGTGTTTGTAGCGGCGAGGGGTGTCAGACAGCAAGATCAATCTGTTGCATGGTGCCGGCGGAACCGCTCTCGCTGAGATAGATGCCGCTGGAGCGGACCTGGCCATCGAGGCGGTTGCTGGCGTCTTTCAGGCTGAATTCGGTTGATGCATTGCCAAGATAGAGCGCGCCAACGCCGGCTGCTTTCAGGGTGGTGAGCTGGTCGTTGCCCTGGGCGTCCCTGCTCCATACCTTGAGCTGGGAAAACACGGCATCGTTTTCGTCAATCCACAGGTTGCCGTCCTGGTCGCAGGCGGCCAGCTCGCTGAAGCCGTTGCCGCTGGCCGGGCCGAACAGCTCACTGCCGTTGTTGATTTCGCCGTCCTGGTTCCTGTCGAGGGCGAGGAAGCCGCTGCCGGGGGTGACAAAGGAAATCTGTTCGGCACTGCCGTCAGCATTGAGATCGAAGCTGAATTTTGCAGCGGTCAATTGAGCTGCGTTGCCATTGAAGTTGATCACCAGCGGGTCTTTTGTCTGCCGCGCTGCATCGCCCAGGCGCACGCTGACATCGCTTTGCTCCAGGTGCTCGCGGTTCATGGAGAGTTGCAGATTAAAGGTGATTTCCTTGCCGTCGGCGGTTCTGGCCACACCTTGGGCGGAGAAACTGGTCTGTTCGGCTTCGTAACGGGTTTCGTGGCGCTCGTATTCGACGCCGTAGCCGGCTGGCTGGTCTGCGGCCTGTTGCCTGGCGGACTTGGGATCCTGCAGTGGCTCCGCTGGCGGCGCCCCGGTGGACTGCAAATTCTTCAGCGACAGGATGCGGATTTTTCTGCCGGTCATGGCTTCCACCATGCTGATGAGCAATTGCATGCGCGGGTCGTTGTCCAGGGCCTCCTGGGCATCTGAAACCGCATCTGCCTTCTGTGCCGCCTTGCCCTGAGCGGAAATGGAAACCGGGTCTGCTGCCGGGCGGTTGAGCGGCCTGCCGCGCCTCTCGAAATCGGGGCGTTCTGTTCCAACCCAGGCGCGTAGCGATTCGCGCAGAGAGTGTTGTTCCACGCTGGCGTGCTGGCTGCTTAAAGTAATGTCCGAGCTTGCGATTTTCATGATCAATCCCTTAAAGAAAAAGGCAAGTTTCCTGCTATTTCTTGGGATTGTTGGATGGGGAAGCTTGCCTTTGTTTTATCGGCAGCTTGGCGCGAAACTTGAGGGGTCTCGCTTCGCGAGTTTCACGTTAATCCTTTGCCCCCATGGCAAGCGCGCGTGCCTTGCTTTCCAGCGCGGCGGCGGGGCCGGGCGTCTCCTGCAGCCAGCCTTGCAGGTGGTTGAGGATGATGTCGCACAGGGCGCGTATCCAGTCGTCGCGCTCGTTGAGGCAGGGGATGTAGTGGAATTCCTGGCCGCCGGCATTGAGGAAATCCGCCTTGCACTCCATGGCGATTTCTTCCAGGGTTTCCAGGCAGTCGGCGGCAAAGCCGGGGCAGATCACGTCCACCCGTTTTACGCCTTTTTTGCCCAGCATTTGCAGGGCGGGGGCGGTGTAGGGCTGGATCCATTCGGCGCGGCCGAAGCGCGACTGGAAAGTGATCTGGAAGCGGTCAGACGTGAGGCCCAATGCTTCCGCCAGCAGGCGCCCGGTTTTGTGGCATTCGCAGGGGTA
Source organism: Nitrosomonadales bacterium (assembly GCA_003104895.1). Taxonomy (GTDB): domain Bacteria; phylum Pseudomonadota; class Gammaproteobacteria; order Burkholderiales; family Sulfuricellaceae; genus Sulfurimicrobium. The sequence continues at coordinate 3,084 of PQAG01000051.1, read as the reverse complement.
GGGGTCGCCCTTGTCCAGGGTGTATCTGGGCACGCCGTGGAAGCTCATGATCAGCTGGTCCGGGCGGCCATGCTGCTGCCAGTGGTCGCGCACGCTGTTGGCCAGCGCGGCGATATAGCCGGGGTGGTCGTGGTAGTGCCGCACGGTGCGCAGTTCAGGCATGTTGCGGCTCTGCAGCAGGGTCTGGAACACTGCGTCCAGCGCGGATGCGGTGCTGCTCGCGCCATATTGCGGATAAAGCGGCAGGGCGAGAATGCGTCCGCAGCCCCGCTGCTTGAGCCTGGCGATCGCGGATTGAATCGAGGGATTGCCATAACGCATGGCGCACTCCACCACCAGCGGCGACCGGGTGCGTTCGCCCAGATAGCCTTGCAGCATTTTCGCCTGTTTGCGGGTGTGGGCGAGCAGGGGCGAGCCTTCTGCCGTCCATATCTGGGCGTACTTCTGCGCCGATTTTCCGGGGCGGGTGTTCAGAATAATGCCGTTGAGTATCGGCCACCACAGCCAGCGCGGGGTCTCGACCACGCGCGGGTCGCTCAGAAACTCCTTGAGGTAGGGGCGCAATGCCTGCCGGGTGGGTGCGTCTGGGGTGCCGAGGTTGATCAGCAGGACACCGGTTTTGCCCGGGGTGCCGTGCGTGTGGGGCGGCTCGGGGAGATAGGGCATTGGTCAGTGATAGGAAAGCGCGCTGCCCAGCAGCTTGGCGGTGACGTCCACGATCGGAATGACGCGCTCGTAGGCCATGCGGGTCGGGCCGATGACACCCAGGGTGCCGACCACCTGGCCGTCCACTTCGTAGGGGGCGGTGACGACGCTGCATTCATCGAGCGGGACGTGGCCGGATTCGCCGCCGATGAATATCTGCACGCCCTGGGCGCCCTGGCTGATATCCAGCAGCCGGATCAGTGCGGTTTTCTGCTCGAAGGCATCGAACAGCTTGCGCAATGAGGTCACGTTGGAAGACAGGTCGTCGACATGCAGCAGGTTTTTTTCGCCTGACAGTACGTAGCCTTCGCTGGGTTGCAGCGCCTGGCTGCTGGCATCGAGGGCCGCGGACATGAGCGTGGTCAGGTTGAGGTGCAGGCGTTTCAGCTCCTCCTGCATGCGGCTGCGTGCATCTTCCAGCGTGCAGCCGGCGTAGTTCTGGTTGAAAAAATTGGCAGCCTGGGTCAGTTCCGCCGCGGAATAGGGTTTGTCGGTCAGGATGATGCGGTTCTGAACATTGTCGTCGGCGGTGACGATGATGAGCAGAATGCGTTTTTCCGACAGCGGCAGAAACTCCAGGTGGCGGAAGGCAGGCGAGTGGCGTTTGGGCGTCATCACGATGCCTGCAAACTGGGTCAAATCCGACAGCAGCCGCGAGGCGGAAGCGATGAGCTGCTGCCTGTCCGCGGGGTGCAGCTGGTTTTCCAGCTGGTGCACCTGTGCGGCGTCGAGCGGCTGGATCTTGAGCAGGGTGTCGACGAAGAAGCGGTAGCCGCGCGGCGTCGGGATTCTTCCGGCGGAAGTGTGCGGGCTGATGATGAAGCCCATTTCCTCGAGGTCCGCCATGGCATTGCGGATGGTGGCGGCGGAAAGGTCGAGGCCGGAATATCTGGACAGCGTGCGCGAGCCGACCGGCTGCCCTTCCGCGATATAGCGTTCGATCAGGGTCTTGAGCAGCAACTGGGAGCGTTCGTTCAGCATCGGGTCATTTTACAACAACTTCCGGTTATAATTCCTGCCATGATCCCCCCCTTCCAGACCGTTGCCCTGATCGGCAAATACAATAGCACCGAGCTCAGCGAGCCGCTGTTGCGTCTGGCGTCCTTCCTSGAACAGCGCAAYCTTGAGGTGCTGCTGTCGCAACAGACTGCCGAGCGCATCGGGCCGGTTCCTTATGAGGCAGTGAGCATGGCGGAGATCGGGGCGCGCGCCGAYCTGGCCGTGGTCATGGGAGGGGATGGCACGATGCTGAACATTGCGCGCGAGCTGATCGAGTTCGACGTGCCGCTGGTGGGCGTGAACCAGGGGCGCCTGGGTTTTCTGACGGATGTTTCCATTGAAGGCATGCTGGATACCATGGACGAGATCCTCGAGGGCGAATTTGCCGCCGAGGAGCGTTTCCTGCTCCATACCGCCGTGCGCCGCCAGGGGCAAATCGTGCACCAGGCCTATGCATTCAACGATGCGGTGGTGAGCAAGGGGGTGTCAGGGCGCCTGATCGAGCTGGAAGTGTTCATCGATGGGCAGTTTGTCTATAGCCAGCGCTCCGATGGCCTGGTGGTGGCCACGCCCACCGGGTCGACGGCTTACGCGCTTTCCGCCGGGGGGCCCATACTGCATCCCACGCTGGAGGCCATGGTGCTGGTGCCGATCTGCCCGCATACCCTGAGCAACCGCCCGATAGCAGTCAATAGCCACAGCGTGATGGAAATACTCTTGCTGCACGCAGTGGATGCAAGCGTTCACTTCGATGGCCAGAGCCACATGGAGCTGCAGCTGAATGACTGGGTGGTGGTGCGCCGTTCCGAGAACAATATTCGTCTGCTTCATCCCCTGGGGCACAGTTATTACGATACCTTGCGCCAGAAGCTGCGTTGGGGGGAAAAACTGTGAAAGAACTGGTGATGGGTAATTGGGGATGGGTGATGGGTCGCCCCCCGCTTTTTCCCATTGCTCATTACCCATCTCCCATCGCCAGACAATCATGCTGCTTTCCTTAAGTATCCGCGATTTTGTCATCGTTGACCGGCTGGAACTGGAGTTCAGGCCAGGCTTTACCGTGCTGACCGGTGAAACCGGCGCCGGCAAGTCGATCCTGATTGACGCCCTGGCCCTGGTGCTGGGGGAGCGGGCCGATGCCGGCGTGGTGCGCGCCGCTTGCGAGCGGGCGGAATTGTCGGCCGAATTCGATAGCACGAAAATTCCTGCGCTCCAGGCCTGGCTGGACGAAAACGGCCTGGCGGATGATCCCGGCATGTGCCTGATGCGCCGCGTGATTGATGCGAGTGGGCGTTCACGTTCGTTTATCAACGGCAGCGCGGTGACCCTGCAGCAGCTGCGCGAGGCGGGAGAATATCTGGTCGATATTCATGGCCAGCA
>PQAG01000050.1 GCA_003104895.1 Nitrosomonadales bacterium | reverse complement strand
GCGGGACGCTCTTCTGGGATTGAATATGGCAGAAATGTTTCACTGGCAGACAGATTTTGGGTAATATAAAGCTTAGTGCGGCATGATATGATAAGTAATTGATCTGTATCAATTATGCATCTGGCAAGCGGTGATTTTTTTCAGGTGTTTTCTTGACCAATCAAGGAGCTGGAGATGGGCGTAATGACAATGTCTCGTGAACAGTGGGGGAAGATTTTCGATCACTGGTACCGGCACGTTTTCAACATCGGCATGCTGGGCGAAGGGCCATCCCAAGAGCTGATCGAGCGTTGTTTTCAATTAGGCGTATCCCCTGCGGAGGCGGTCAACTGGTTGAAGCGGCAGGAGCTGGAACGGTGTTGTGAGGGGTAGGAAAAAAGGCGCAGGGGACTGCGCCTTTTTTCATGGAGCCAAGCTTGCGATACAAGGAACGAAGTGACGAAGCAATCTCGTTTTGTGTGGACAAGCAGAAATTTGAGATTGCTTCGCTTCGTTCGCAATGACCTACTCGGGCATCCCCGGCTCGCCGCCCTTGTCGGTCATCAGGAAATACATTCCCGCCCCGGCAAGTGCCATCCACAGCACCATCGCCCACACCCCCAGGCTTTCCGACAATGGTCCCATGAAGAACAGGGAGGCGAGGGCCAGGGCCAGCAGGCCGTTGCCGATCCAGAAGCGGGGCCCGTGTTTGACTTCGTTCATTTGAAATGCCTTATGGGTTGTGAGATAGAGGGTTTGGAGCTGAGGCTTCGTCCCGATAAACGAAGCGGCTCCTTAATTCGTCCAGGTTCAGCGCGTGCAGGATGTGTTCCAGTCTTTCCTGCGCGTTCTTTCTTGGCGCGCCGGTAAAGGTGGCAACAATCAGTTCGTTCTTCATCGAATGTTCCCAGCCGACCAGTTCGGTCACCGTGACCTGGTAGCCGTGCGACTCAAGCTGCAGGCAGCGCAGCACGTTGGTGATCAGGCTGCCGAACTCGCGGGTGTGGATGGGGTGGCGCCAGAGCTCGGAAAGCGGCGTCATGGAGAATGACTGGTTCTTGTTCTTGCGCAGCAGCGCGGCGACCTCGGCCTGGCAGCAGGGCACCAGCACGATGAATCTGGCCTTTTTGGCGAGGGCGAACTTGATCGCGTCGTCAGTGGCGGTGTTGCAGGCGTGCAGCGCGGTGACGATATCGACTTTTTCCGGCAAGGCGGTGGAATGGATGGATTCCTCCACCGTGAGGTTGAGGAAGGACATGCGCCCGAAGCCCAGCCGGGCGGCCAGTTCGTGCGATTTTTCAACCAGCTCCTCGCGGGTTTCGATGCCATAGATGTGGCCGGCCTGCTTCGCCTTGAGAAACAGGTCGTAAATGATGAAGCCGAGGTAGGACTTGCCTGCGCCGTGGTCGGCCAGCGTCAGGTTTTCATGCTGCGCCAGGACTTCGTTCAGCAAGGGTTCGATGAAATGGAACAGGTGGTACACCTGCTTCAGCTTGCGCCGGCTATCCTGGTTGAGCTTGCCGTCGCGCGTCAGGATGTGCAGCTCTTTCAGCAGCTCGATGGACTGTCCGGGCTTGATTTCGGGAAGGATGAAGTTCACAGCAGGATCCTGACGATGCGGAAGGACGGCCATTTTAACACTCTTGCCGTAGTGCTAAGATGCTCAGGCCTAAACTCACCCGAATTCAAGGACCCCATGCAAGAACATGAATTTACCCTCACCCGCGAATTCGTTGAACTCGACAACCTGCTCAAGCTGACGGGCGTCTGCGACAGCGGCGGCATGGGCAAGCAACTGGTCGCGGCCGGGGAAGTCTCGGTGGACGGCAAGGTGGAACTGCGCAAGACCTGCAAGATACGCGCCGGCCAGGTGGTCACGCTGGGCGATGTGCGCATCCGCGTGATCGGCGCCGGCTAAAATGGCTTTCGCGCAGCGAAACTGCGTCCCTCTCCCGTTGCCTGAGCGTAGCCGAAGGCAGGGAGAGGGCCAGGAGAGAGAGAAACACACCATGCCGGTTAAACTTTTTACCCTGAACGGCGTGCCCGATGACGAGGCGGAAGACGTGCGCGCCTTGCTGAAAGCCAGCAGCGTGGAGTTTCATGAAACCTCTGCGGGGAACTGGGGCATCTCGTCGGCGGCCATCTGGCTAAACGACAATTCCCGGCTGGAGGAGGCGCGGGCGCTGATCGCGAACTATCAGAACGAGCGCCAGGCGCGGGCAAGGGCGGAATACGAGCAGCTGCGCCGGGAGGGAAGGCAGCGCACCCTGGCGCATGCGATCCGGCAACACCCGCTGCGCTTTTTTGCCTACCTGGCGGTAATTGCCGCTATTCTGTATTTCTCCATCAAACCCTTTCTGGATATCGGAAAATAGGCCATGACTCCGACCGGTCATGAAAAATCCCCCCTGGATTTCCTGCCGGACAGGAAGCAGCTGCTGCGCGACCTGCTGGTGCTGGTCGGGCTGGCCTGCCTGCTGGGGCCGCTGATCGGCCCGATCGTGGTTTCCTGGATCAATCCTGCCCAGGCCTGGGGTTCGGGGGAGGTGGGCGACTATTCGCCGGGGAGCGTGCTGCTGTGGGGGCTGGCGCTGCTGATGTTCGAGGCGTTCTTCTATGTCGGCTGGCTCATGTCGCGGGCGCGCAGGGGGTGGCATGAGCGCGCCGCCGACGACTGGTGGAACCGCCAGCAATAACGAGCCGCAAACCGCGTCAGATGCACCCGCCGCAACTGCCGCAGCGCCAGTCGTGGGGGTTGATGGCCTGGTAAAACCAGCGCATGTGTTCTTCGTCGACGGGGATGTCGTGGGCGGCAAAAAAACCCGCCAGCCATTCGACGTGTTCCAGAATCCAGTCGTCTTCCGGCAGCCCTTCAGCCAGATCATCGTCGTCGGGGAAGATATAGCTGAAGATGCCGAAGCTGCCCATGTCCTTTTCCCGCCGGCCGGGGTCGAGCTCGAGCAGGCGCCCAAGGTAGCGGATTTCCCATTGGCCAAGACACAGGTTGTTTCCGGTAATGGTCCAGCGTGCGGTGAAAGGATTGGTCATGGCGCTCATTATCCCGCAAAACGCGGTCAAACCGCAAAGGTGCAAAACGCCGCCTGATGGATCATCTGGGTTTATACTTGGCGCATCCTCACTTGTACGGAAATTCTTCATGAACACCCAACACAGCAATGAATGTCTGGCGATCACTGCTTCCGGCGAAGACCGGGTTGGCCTGGTGGAGAAACTGACCAGCCAGATCACCGCCAGCGGATGCAATATCGAGCAGAGCCGCATGGGCGTGCTGGGCGGACAGTTCGCCCTGATCATGCGCGTCACCGGCAGCAGGGAGGCACTGTCCGCGCTGGAGAGCCGGCTGGGGCCCCTGGGCGCGGAGCTGGACCTGGCCATCATCCACAAGTGGACCCGGGAGCGCGAGCAGCATGCTCCCGCCGTGCCCTACCTGGTGGAGGTGGTCGCACTCGACAATCCTGGCATCGTACACAACCTGGCGCGCTTTTTTGCCGGCAATGGCATCAATATCGAAGAGCTGGAAACCGACACCTACCCCGCGCCCCATACCGGCAGCCCGATGTTCGCCGTGCACATGACAGTGGGCGTGCCGGGCGGCACCGCCATTGCCCGGTTGCGCGACGAGTTCTTCGAGTATTGCGACGATCTCAACCTGGATGCCTCGCTGGAGCCTGCGCGCGCATGAGCGAAGCTGAAAAAATCATATCGTCTGCCTGTTCATTACGCACCACACCTGATCTGTCCGGTGTCACCGTGGTGAAGCTGGCGCCCCAGCCGCCGCTCCCGGATTACCTCGCGGCGATGCGCCTGGCCGAGGCCGAAGCCCGTGCCCGCCTGGGCGAATGCATGCTGCTTTCGTGGTATGACCGCGACCGCGATTTCGAATCGCCGCAGCACGCCAGCGAATGCCATCTGGGCAGCGCCGTGCCGGGTTATGTCGATTACGCCCTGTACCGCGGCGCCACGCTGATGGTGGATATCGAAGCGGGGCGCTTTGTGTTTTTCTACCTGCCGTTGGACTTCTGACTTGTCCGGCAAGACGCTTTACTTCGTGCGGCACGGCGAGGCAGGACAAAAAAATTTTGTAGATATGACACTCAAGCTGCGAAAATAACGGGTTGGCAAGCAGTTTGGGGCTGATGGAACGTGGGTGACTCCCGTTTTGTGGCATGAAATATTAACTCGGGGAGTAACCATGGGTGCGGTAACAAGAGGTCATCAGGGTCCGGATGATGTGACGGGTGAACGGCTTGAACTGATTCAGCACATCAATCTTCACCTCGCAGCGCTTGGCCTGCCCACCCCGCACGGCGCGGGCGCCATGTCCCAGCAGGTTCAGATCGCGGCTGACCTGTTGCGCAGTTACCAGCATCAGAAGCGGCTGCTGGCGGATTACCGCTGCCCCGCCGACCAGCGCATCCAGGATTTTCTCAATCAATATCTGCGGCAGAACGGCGTCGAGAGCGAAATTTCATTGCCGGGCGCCACATTCGTGCTGGACCGGCCAAAGCTCGCACGCGAGCTCTCCCTGCCGGTCGATGGCCAGCATTTCAGCGCCGAGTTCGTCGACTCCTACCGCCTGCTGCAGGGCGTGTTGCACAACCCGCGCAACGACCGGCGCACCACCAAGGGCGTATTCCACATCGTTGAAGGCGGTTTGCCGGTTCCCGCGGACAAGAATGCGGTGCCGGCAAAGGCCTTTGCGGCCTTGTTCAAGGCTGCGCTCAATCCGCCCCGCGAGGTGCTGCGCCTGCCCTTCACCAGCGGCCAGGCGGAACAGGCGGAACAGGCGGAGGCTTGGGTGTCGTTGCTGATGCGCCCTCTGGTGGCGCCGGAAGTGCCCGGCATCAGCCCCGGAAAGACCATGGAAACGCGCTTCTTTGCGCCCGGCAGCCTGGTTTCGAATCTGGATTTCGTGGAGCGCATTTTCGGCAATGCAGGCAACCCCTGCCTGTCCGAGAACGATGCCGCGCTCGATGTGCTGCACTGGACCGGGCACACCGGCTGCGTCATCCTGGCGCCGCATCTGGTGCGCCTGAAGAAAACCGGGCTGGGCCTGCCGCACTGGGACCAGGCCAGCGAACGCCAGCGCCGCGACGGCATGTGCTGGCGCGACGAGAACGAGCTTTACAATGGCGGCCTGCCGTTCAAGATCACCTGCCGCGACATGAGCGGCGTGATCGTGACCCTGATCGCAGACAACTATTTCGGTTACAGCAAGAAGGAAGTCAAATCGCAGATCAGCTACGCGGCCAATCTATTCGGCGGCTGCGAGGAAGAACACTCGGGCGGCGCGCTGGCCTTCCCCAGCTACAATCTCGGCGAGGTGTTCCGGCCCGACAGCCGCATCCGCACCGATGGCCATGATTTCGCCGGCCTGGGGGCCCTGTTCGGCGATGTCATGCATGTCAGGAAAGAAGGCTACGGCGTGGACAGGCGTTTTCCGGACATCATCTACGTGCCCGAAGATGCCACCATGCACCTGCTCGACCAGACCGTCCACTGGCCGCGCAATGGCGAAATGCAGACCATCAAGCTCTTGGCCGGGCACACCTACATCCACCCCTGCGGCTACAAGGTCCACATGGAGAAGCACCCCCATGCGCCCACCTGGCGGCTGATCGGCACGGATGCCGAAGGGACCTTCGTGCACAAGCCTTGCACGGTTTCGGGCGGGGGGAAGTCCGAGATTTCGAAATCCATCGTCGGCACCATCATCTCCGGGCCGTTTTATGTGCGCGACATTCATGATGACCTCGCGCGGGTGCAGGAAATTTTCGACAAGGATTATTCAAACCGCTTCCGCAATTCCCAGCATGAGCGCGACAGCCGCTCCCTGCTGAGCGATGAACGCACCCTGGGCTCGGTGATCAAGCTGCTGACCCCCTCCGAGACTGAATACACCGGCGAATACAATCAGTGGCTGGAAAGCATCCCGCAGCACATCCGCGCCCTGGTATTCGTGATCAAGCGTTTTTACCGCCCGGAATGGGGTGCCGGCTGGCGCAAGCATTTTACGGTCGACATGGTGAACGGCTTCCCCGGACATGAGCTCAAGTATGACGGGCGGCGCCTGGTGGCAAGTTTCCTGCGCGTCGGGGTGGAGCCGGATGGCGCCTGGCGCATGTACAAGCTGCGCCATGATTTCATCGGCGCGGGCAAGATCCAGATGGAAGACGACATCACCGCCTCCATCACCGTCCCCGCAGCCCGGCTGGCGCACCTCAATACGGACTATGCCAACCCCAGCGTCAAGCTGGCGGCCAACTGCGAGCTGCGCCTGTTCCAGCGCCCGGACGACGCGATCCACCGCGGCCTGGATCTGCAGGCCGAGGCTGATCTGGCCGGACCGGACAATTTCATTTCCAACTTCGAGCCGCTGACCCCGGCGGATGCCAGGGAACTGGTGGAAGACGCCATCGGCCTCGAACTGTTCAGTCCGCCCATGAAGCAGCTGGCACAGGCGGCCAGCGCGGCCCCGGCCGGCAGCTACTTCGTTTCGTCCGCCCATCCGCGCATCGTCGACGGCAAGCCTTCTGCCAACGTGCGCTACCTGCAGCAGCGTCCCGATCTGGCCAATCCGCGCGACCGTTATATCGCCGAGATGGGCGCCCGGCTCTACCGGCGCGTGCCCCTGAGCGAAGCCGTGCATTTTCCGGTCAATTCGGTCCTGCCAGGACGGCGCAACAATCCGCCGGACCCGGAGCACGGCATCCGCCCGCTGGCGGTCTACAACCCCATCCATTTCCAGGAACTGCCCGAACTGTTCATGGATTTCATCGCCAGCCTGACCGGGAAATCGCCCTCGACCACCGGCGCAGGCTCGGAAGGCGCCCTGACCAAGGGCCCCTTCAACGCCCTGCGCGCGACGGCCGACCTGAACAATGCGCTGGTTTCCTACATCATCAGCGGCTACGAGGGCTTCTCCACCGCGGCCGGGCATATCGGCCCGAACCGGCGCGTGGATCACGACATCAGCCTGCTGATCCCCGAGCTGTGGTGCCGCCTGGCAGTGCGCGAACGCGACCCGCAGCTCATGATCGAGCGCGGCTATCTCGAACCGCTCGCGGATTTCGAGCACCAGGGCCGCCTGATTCGCGCCAGCCGCCTCGGCTACCGCATTACCAGCCGCTTTGTGCACGCCAATTTCGGCAAGATCTTCGATAACCCGATGGCGGTGTTCGACGAAGCCATGCTCAGGCCGGAAAGCCAGGATCTGGAGGCTTTCGTGGATGGCGTGGAGAATATCGTCGAAGCCCAGCGGCGGGTGGCGCAGAACTATCTCGACGACGGCTCGGTCGAGGATGCTTGCCCGCCGCTCAAGGCGCTCCTGCACATCATGGCGACGGGCGCTTGGGAGGGCAAGGATGCCAGTCATCCGGAAATCCGCCGCATGTTCACGCGCGACGCCCTGCTGGCCAGCGACTGGTATCAGGAGCGCCTGTCCATCAAACAGCAGCGCGACTTGGCGCTATGGCAAAGACACGAGGCCCACTTGCAGCGTTTCCTCGAGCGCCAGAACCTGCTTACGGAAGGGGAGCGCGAGCAATATGCGCTGCTCCTCGGGCAGGCCCGGCAGGAGCTGGCCTATGTGGGCAGCGCGCAATACCTGAAAGACCTTTCGGGCACGCTGGGCGCGGACTGGATTCACCGCCAGTAATCTTTTTTTGCCGAAGGCATTGACATCTGGTTCTAGTTAGAACTATTATGGTTCTAATTAGAACCAGATGGAGCTTTCATGCCTCACGCCCCCTTCCTGCCGGTCCTGCGTGAGCTGGCCGCTGCCTACCAGGCCTTCGAGGCTTTTTCGGCGGCGCACATCCGCAGCCTGGATCTCACGCCGGCGCAATTCGACATCATTGCCACGCTCGGCAACACCGCAGGGATGCCGCTCAAGGAGCTCGGTGAGAAAACCCTGATCACCAAGGGCACCCTCACGGGCGTGGTGGACCGTCTGACTGACAAAAACCTGGTGCGGCGGGTGGCATCGCCCAGCGACGGGCGCAGCCAGATCGTGCAGCTGACCCCGCAGGGCGAGGCCATGTTCGCGGCGGTCTTTCCGGCGCATCTGGCATATCTGGCGCAGGCCTTCAGCGAACTTTCAGCGCAGGATCTGGTCTCCATGGAACAAACCCTGAGCCGCTTGCGTGCCGCCTTCATGGCCGCGCGCGCAGGCAAGGAGCCGTAATGATCCCGGTCCGCTATACCCGCACCGCCATCGCCTTGCACTGGCTCATAGCACTGCTGGTCGTGGCCGCGTTTCCGCTCGGCGTTTATATGGCGGACCTGGCGCTTTCCCCGCTCAAGCTCAGGCTCATCAGCTATCACAAATGGCTGGGCGTGACGGTTTTCCTGCTGTTTCTGGCGCGTCTGGCCTGGAGGGTGGGCCACGTGCCGCCTCCGCTGCCCGGCAGCATGCCGCTGTGGCAACGCCAGGCCGCGCATGGCCTGCATTTTCTGCTTTACCTGCTGCTGTTCGCCATTCCACTCTCGGGCTGGCTGATGAGTTCGGCCAAAGGTTTCCAGACGGTTTACCTGGGGGTGCTGCCGCTGCCCGGCCTGATAGTCAAGGACAAGGCTCTGGGCGACCAGCTCCGGCAGGTGCACGAAGCGCTCAACCTGACGCTGCTGGTGTTGCTGCTGGCGCATGCCGGCGCGGCTCTCAAGCACCATTTCATCGAACACGACGGCATTCTCGCACGCATGCTGCCCTTCCTGGAAAAAGGAGCGTCAAGATGATGCGGCTGTTTTCCCTTATGTTCCTGCTGGCCTCGGGCGTGGTCCAGGGCGCTGAATTTGGCGTGCTTCAGGCTGATAAAAGCTCGATTGCATTTGTCTCCAGACAAATGAATGTGCCGGTCGAGGGCGCTTTCAGGAAATTCACGGCGCAGATGGTGATCGATCCGGCCAGGCCGGAAGCCGGGCGCGCGCAGATCGAAATCGATCTGGCCAGCATCGACGCCGGCAGTGTCGAGGCCAATGACGAGGTCAAGGGCAAGAGCTGGTTCAACGTGCGCGAATTCCCCAAGGCCAGCTTCAGCTCGACTTCCGTCAGGCCGCTGGGCGGCGGCCGCTTCGAAACCAGCGGCAGGATGAGCATCAAGGGCAGGGCGCTGGAAGTGCGCGCACCATTCACGTTGCGCCAGGAAAAGGACGTCCTCGTCGTGGATGGCAGCTTCCCCCTCAAACGCCTGGACTATGGCATCGGCTCCGGTGTCTGGGGCGATACCTCGGTGGTCGCCGACGAAGTTCAGGTCAGGTTCCATTTCGTATTAACCCCTACTCGCAAGTAGCATCAACCCACCACAGGAGAACACCATGAGAAAATCGCTGATCGCCATTGCCATCGCCAGCACCCTGAGCGCATCCGCCTTTGCCGCGGATACTTACACCATCGATGCGCGCCATACCTTTCCCAGCTTTGAAGTGAGCCACCTTGGGTTCTCCATCCAGCGCGGCCGCTTCAACAAGACCAGCGGAACCATCACTCTGGATATGGCAGACCACTCCGGCAGCATCGACATCAGCATTGACGCCACCAGCATCGATACCGGCCTGGCCGAACTGGAAAAACATATGCAGGGCGAGGATTTCTTTGATGTGGCCAAATATCCGGCCATCACTTTCAAGTCGAAATCGCTCCGCTTCGATGGGGACAGGCTGACTGGCGCCGATGGCGATTTCACCCTGCTGGGCGTGACCAGGCCGGTCCAACTGAAGGTTGACCAGTTCAGGTGCGGGCAGCACCCGATGACCAAGGTGGTGATGTGCGGCGCCAACGCCACGACGGCCATCAAGCGCTCCGAGTTCGGCATGACCAAGTACGCGCCGGCCGTCGGCGACGAAGTGAAAATCGCCATTCAGGTCGAAGCCATGCGCAAATAAGCGACTGTTGCAGCAGCTTTCCGGCCGCCTCTCTTCTCAGAGGCGGCCGGGGGGTGTTATCTTGGCATCATTGATGTATGCCAGAGATCGCCGCCATGTCAGTCATTCCCCATATCAAGAAAAATCAGGAGCGTCTCGTTGCCTTGCGGCGGGATATTCACGCCCATCCCGAAACCGCATTTGAGGAACAGCGCACCAGTGCCCTGGTGGTGGAGGTGCTCTCCGCCGCAGGCATTGAGGTGCAGCGCGGCCTGGCCGGGACCGGGGTGGTGGGGGTGTTGCGYTCGGGCACCAGYRRCCGGGCCATCGGCTTGCGCGCCGACATGGATGCCTTGCCKRTCCAYGAGCAGAACCCTTTTCCGCAYCGYTCCCATTTCGACGGCAAGATGCACGCCTGCGGGCAYGACGGRCATACCGCSATGCTGCTGGGCGCGGCGGAATACCTGGCCGCYACGGGCAATTTCGACGGCACSGTGTATTTCATCTTCCAGCCCGCCGAGGAAGGCGAGGGCGGCGCACGGGTGATGATCGAGGACGGGCTGTTCGAGCGTTTCCCCATGCAGGCGGTGTTCGGCATGCACAACTGGCCGGGGCTGCCGGCCGGGCAGTTTGCCATCATGCCGGGTCCGATGATGGCTTCGGCGGACCAGTTCGATATTAATATCAAGGGCCACGGCGCCCATGCGGCCATGCCCCAGCAGGGGGCCGATCCGGTCGCGGCAGGCAGCGCGCTGGTGCAGGCGCTGCAAACCATCGTCAGCCGCACGCTCGACCCCCTCGATGCGGCCGTGCTGAGCGTGACCCGCTTCCATGCCGGGGAGGCCTATAACGTGATTCCAGACCATGCCACGCTGGGAGGCACGGTGCGCGCCTTCCGCCCCGAGGTGCAGGACCGCGTCGAGGCAGCCATGGAGCGCATCTGTGGCGGCATTGGCGCCGCTTTCGGGGTGCAGGTCAGCCTCGACTACCGGCGCGGCTATCCTGCCACCGTCAACTCTGCGGCGGAGGCGGAAATCTGCCGCCACGTCGCTGCCGAACTGGCGGGAAAGGAAAGCGTGCGTGCCGATCTGCGCCCCTCCATGGGCGCGGAGGATTTTTCCTTCATTCTGCAGGAAAAGCCCGGCTGCTACGTGTGGCTGGGCAATGGCATGGGGGAGGGCGGCTGCATGCTGCACAACCCGCACTACGATTTCAACGACGAGGTGCTGGTGCTGGGTGCCAGCTACTGGGCGCGCCTGGCCGAACACATGCTGGCGGCGGAGTRAACCGGTATTGCCAGGAATTTGGAGAGCATYTGCTGTGATTTCGAATGAAGAATCCCTCTTTTCCTCACGCCAGGCCTTTGGCRCGGCTTTTGCCGCCGGGCTGGACGGGCTGTTGCAAAAAGGCGGCCTGGGGCCGTTCATCCTGGTATGCGCCAATGCGACCTTCGACCAGCGCCTTTACGACGCCGCTTCAGCCGGATTGTCGCAGCTCTATGCCGCCTTGTGCGATGAGTATGTGCACGCCCTGCGGCAGGGCCGCGAGATCCAGGCCGTGGAAGAAGACCTGCTGGTGTTTCTCAAGATTCATGCCGTCGGCCTGGATCAGCTCCAGCCGACCGTGAAGCGCCGGGCGGGCATCTGGGAGCTGCAGTTCAACCACCTGCGCTCGTTCCGCCCCAAGCGCATCACCTCCCGCGTGCCGGAGCATCTGCGCGCGCCTTTTGACGAGGCCGGGTTCCATTTCAACAAGGGCTTCATGCAGAAGGAGGCGTTCTGGGCGGGTGAACTGCTCGGCCGGCACGCGACGCTGTATTACAACAAATATCCGTTCGTGGATTTCCACGGCCTGCTGGTGCCGGAGCGGGACAGCTGCCTGCCGCAGTACCTGACCGAGGCGCACCATTTCTATCTCTGGGAGGCGACCGCAGCGCTGGCGGAAACGCTGGAGGGCGCGGGTTTCGGCTACAACTCGCTGGGGGCGTTCGCCTCGGTGAACCACCTGCACTTCCAGATGTTCATCAAGCCCGAAGGGTTTCCGGTGATGGCTTCGGAGTGGCGCCACAATGGGGGAGAAGCACCTTACCCTGCAACCTGCCTCGCCTTCTCCGGCCCGAAGTCAGCCTGGGCTGGCATTCACCAGCTGCACGAGAGCGAAACGCCCTACAACCTGCTCTACGCAGCGGGCCGCATGTACCTGTTCCCGCGCCGCAAGCAGGGCACCTGCCCGCAGTCAGCGTGGACCAGCGGCTTTACCTGGCACGAACTGGCGGGGGGCATTATTACCTTCAACCGGGAAGATTACGATCGGCTCGATGTGGAGTCCATCGGGCGGGAACTGGCTTGCCTGGCGCTATAAACCTAGTGCAGGTGCTTCTTGCCGCGAAAGTGGATCAGGCTGCCGGAGGGCTGGAAATCCGCTTCGGCCTGGGCGCCTTTCTGTTCCCAGTCGCGATCGAATAGCTCGTTGACCAGCGCTTCGACGCGTTTGACTTCGTCCGGGCCGAAATGGCGCGAGAGCAGGCCGGCCACATCCGTGATCATGAGCCGCCGCTGGACCTGGTGGATCGCTTCGGCGCTGGGGCCGGCAAACAGCAGCTGGTATTCGTCGCGGCCATCTTCGTGGTAGAAGGTGAGCTCGATTTCGGAGGCATGCTCCAGCAGCGGGCCCATGTCGGCCAGGGTGGCCTGCAGGCTGCGCTGGAAAGTGCGCCCGACTTCCCCGGTCCAGCAGATGTCGAGCACGCGGGCGGACTGGTCGTAGCTCACGCCCGGTTCGCTGGGTTCCAGGCTGCGCATTTCACTGATGCTTTCCGCGTCCAGATACTCCATCCATTGCCTGAGGCCGGCTTCGATCTGGGAGAGGGTCACGCCTTTGCGCAGATAAAGGCTGCCATGTACATGTACTTCGGTTCGCATTACTGTTCCTTGATTCAATCGCGCCATTCTACCGCTATTCGTTAATATCCCCGCCGCCTTTCTTCATGACCTTGCCTTCCTCGGCGCGCTGCTTGCGCACTTCCTTGGGGTCGGCGATGAGCGGGCGGTAAATCTCGACGCGGTCCTTGTCGCGCAGCACGGTATCCAGCTTGGCGAGTTTGCCGAAAATGCCGATCTTGTTCCTGCCCAGGTCGATTTCCGGGCGTTTGTCGAGCAGGCCCGAGTCGCGGATCGCCTGCCCGGCGGTGGTGCCGGGCGCAACTTTTCGTGTCAGCAGGAACTGCTCCTTTGGCAGGGCATAGGCTATTTCGATCTGGATGGTTTCGCTCATGATGTGCCGTAGACCTTCTCGGCGCGTTCCACGAACGCGTCCACAAAATTACTGGTGATGTGATTGAACACCGGGCCGACCAAAGATTCCAGCAGTTTGCTGGAAAATTCATAATGCAGCTTGAATTCGACCTTGCAGGCGCTTTCGTTGAGAGCAATGAAACGCCAGCAGCCGTCCAGATGGCGGAAAGGGCCATCCTGCAGCTTCATTTCGATCAGCGAGGGAATCTGCTTGGCATTCTCAGTGGTGAAGCTCTGCTTGATGCGGTGATAGTCGATCATGACCGTCGCCACGGTGCTTGCCTCGTCACGCCATTTCACGTCGGTTCCGCCACACCAGGGGAGAAATTGCGGGTAAAGTTCCACTCCATCCACCAGGTCGAACATCTGCTGCGCCGAGTGCAGGACCAGTACCGATTTTTCTACAATTGCCATCTTTGATTTGCAGCTTTAAAGCTATTATATAAAAACGTTAAAATACCTCATTTACCGCGGAAATTCACGCCCCCATGAGCATCACGCAGAACAAGAAAGCCTTCCACGATTTCTTCATCGAGGAAAAATATGAAGCCGGAATGGCGCTGGAAGGCTGGGAAGTCAAGGCGATACGCGCCGGGCGGACGAATCTCAAGGAATCCTACGTCATCATCCGCAGCGGCGAGCTATTTCTCATCGGCTGCCATATCAGTCCCCTGCCTACGGCCTCCACCCACGTTCATCCCGACCCGGTGCGCACGCGCAAGCTGCTGCTGCATGCCGAGGAAATCAGCAAGCTGATCGGCAAGGTGGAACGCGCGGGCTATACGCTGGTGCCGCTCGACATGCACTACTCGAAGGGCCGCATCAAGCTGGAAATCGGCCTCGCCAAGGGCAAGAAGCAGCATGACAAGCGCGATGCCGAAAAAGAGCGCGAGTGGCAGCGGGAAAAGGCGCAGGTGATGAAGGTCGCCAGAAGGGGCGCAAGCTAGCCCCTGTCGATTGGCTGCACGATCATGTCCAGGCACGTTTCCGGCTTATTTCTTCTTGCCCTCCTGGGCTTCCCTTTTCCGGTAATGAGCCAGCCRTCGCTSCAGGCGCTGGTGGATGCGACGCCACCTGGCGGAACCCTGCATCTTTCCCCCGGGGTCTACGCCGGACCGGTGACGCTTTCCCGGCCCATCGTGCTGGAAGGAGGAGGCAAGGCCACCATCGACGGCGGCGGGAAGCGAACCGTCCTGTGGCTGAATACCGGCAATGCAGTGGTGCGCGGGCTCCTTCTACGCAACACCGGCGACTCGCACGATCAAATGGATGCCGGCATCGCCGTTCAGGGTGACAGCAACCGGATAGAAGCCAACGTGATCGAGAACGCGCTCTTCGGCATCGTGCTCAAGCAGTCAAAGCACAACCTCGTGCGCAACAACCGCATTCGCTCCAAGGCGGCCGAACTGCCCCTGCGCGGAGAGGCGATCCGCCTCTGGAACAGTACCGGCAACCGCATCGAGGACAACGATATCGCCGCTGCGCGTGACTTCACCCTGATGAATTCGGCCTATAACCGCATTTCCGGCAATTCCATTCAGGGCAGCCGCTATGGCATGCATTTCATTTTTTCACCCAATTGCCATGTCGAGGGGAATCGCCTTTCCAACAACGCCACCGGCATCATCGTGCTGAATTCGAATTACCTGACGATCCGGAACAATACGCTGCAGCATACCAATGACGTCAGCGGCGCCTGCATCGCCATCAAGAAGAGCACGGAAATTCAGGCGGAAGGCAATCAGATTGTGCATTGCGCCACCGGCATTCTTTCCGATTCGCCGGTGGGCGACGCGAACAAGGTGGTATTCCGCCGCAACCTCATCGCGCACAATACGACGGGTGTCCAGATGTATGGCGAAAAAGGGGGGCATACCTTCGAGAACAACCGTTTCGAGAAAAACCTGGTCCAGGTTGCAATCTCCGGTTCCGGAGACGCGCTCTCCAACCGCTGGCAGGGTAATTACTGGGATGACTACCAGGGTTTTGATCTCAACCACGACGGCATCGGCGACACGCCCCACGAGGTGTATGCCTATGCGGACCGGATCTGGATGGAGACGCCCGCAGCCGCTTTCTTCCGCAACAGTCCGGCACTGGAATTGCTGGATTTCCTTGAACGGCTCGCACCGTTTTCCACGCCTGACCTGCTTTTACGCGACCCGCAGCCGCGTTTCCGGTAGAGTCCGCGGAAGTGGTGTAAATCCGGCCGGTAAGCGGTTTCACCGCTCCCGCAAACTCTCGCTCGAAACCTGCATCAGCGGGCTCAGGAAATACTCGATCACCCGCCGCGTGCCGGTCTTGACCTCGACCGTCACCGCCATGCCGGGCGTAAGCCGCACCCGCTTGTTCTCCACCTGCAGGGTGTCCCTGGCGAGCTTCACCCGGGTGGAATAGATCAGCCCCAGCTTTTCATCCTGGATCGCGTCGGATGAAACCTGGGTGATCTTGCCGTGCAGCGTGCCGTACCTGGTGAACGGAAAGGTTTCCACCTTCACCTCGGCGTCCTGCCCCGGATTCACAAAGCCGATGTCCTTGTTGGGCAGCATGGCCTCGACTTCCAGCACGTTTTCGCGCGGCACGATCACCATCAGGGGCTGCGCAGGCGTCACCACGCCGCCCACGGTGTGCACGGCCAGTTGCTGCACGGTGCCTGCCACAGGGGCGGTCAGGTGCATCAGGCGCCCGCGCTGTTCGGCCTTGACCAGCTCCTGTTCCAGCGATGCGGCCTTTTGTGCCGCCAGGTTGCGTTGATCCAGAAGTTGTCTGCGCGTCCCGGCGGCGAGGGTGGCCTGTTGCTGCTGGACTTCCACCAGCGCCGCCCGGATTTCAGACACCTTGGCTCGGCTCAGCGCCAGGTCCTGTTCCTGCTCGATCCGGGTTTGCTCGCGTTCCATATAGCCATGCCGGGAAATGAAATTCTCTTTCACCAGTTTCTGGTAATCTTCTGCGCGCTGGCGGGCGATGGGCGCGGTTTGTTCGAGCTTGATGACCTGCTCCTGCGTGGCGCCCAGTTCCGCCTGGCGGCGGGCGCGCTCGGCCTGCAATTGCTGCTGGCGCGCCAGGTATTCCTGATATTGGCCGGAGGCCTGGCTTTGCTCGGCGCGCAGGCGGGCGGCATCAGTGCCGTCAACCGGTTCCAGCCGGGGAGGCTTGCCGCTTGCCAGCGCCAGCAGCATGGCGTCTGAGCGCAGCGCTTCCAGCCGCGCAGTCATGGCTTCGCTGCGCAGCCTTTCGGTGTCGGCGGCGGTGGTGGTGGCATCGAGCTCGATCAGCACCTGCCCCGGCTGGACCGTCTGCCCGTCGCGCACGTGAATGGCTTTGACCACGGCGGTTTCCATGGGCTGGATGACCTTGGTGCGGCCGCTGGGGATGATCTTGCCGACGGCGGTCGCCACCACGTCGATGCGCCCGAAGATGGCCCACAGCAGCGCGATCAGGGCGAAGGCCATGATCAGCCATAGCGTGATGCGCGGCGCGGGGTGGACCGGCGTGTCGCGCAGCGCCAGCGCGGCGGGCAGGAACTGCGCTTCGTGGGCTTGCAGCGCGGGGCTGTCCAGTCCGCGGCGTTGCAACCAGGCATGGCGGAAAACTTTTGCATAGCGCCTGATAAGATCGGCCAGAGCTTGTCGTTTCATCTGTCAGCCTCAAGCCTGTTGCAGGCGATGCAGGCGGGAGTAATGCCCCGCCTCGTGTTCCAGCAGCTCGGCATGCGTCCCGGCCTCGACGATCTGCCCATGATCCATCACCAGGATGCGGTTGGCATGGCGCACAGCGGACAGGCGGTGGGCGATGATGATGACGGTGCGGCCCTGGCAGATGGCTTGCATGTTGTTCTGGATGATGCGTTCGGATTCATAATCCAGCGCGCTGGTGGCCTCGTCGAAGATCAGGATGCGCGGCTGCGTCATCAGGGCGCGGGCGATGGCGATGCGCTGGCGCTGGCCGCCGGACAGGGTCGAGCCGTGCTCGCCGACCATGGTGTCGTAGGCTTCGGGCAGTTCCAGGATGAATTCGTGCGCCCCGGCCAGC
>PQAG01000049.1 GCA_003104895.1 Nitrosomonadales bacterium | reverse complement strand
CTCAAGTGCAAGACCTGTGACGGCACGGGGCGCCTGACGCGCAGCCGGCGCGATGACAAGGAGCATGTCCTGATCCAGCAGATCACCATCTGCCCCGACTGCCACGGGCGCGGCAGCATCATCGAACATCCCTGCCCGGAATGCCATGGCAGCGGCGAAGTAGCGCTGGAAGAATCTCTGACCGTGAAGATTCCGCAAGGCACCGACGAAGGCATGGCGCTGCGCATCCCCGGCAAGGGCATGCCGGGCCCCGAGGCAGGCGGCATCGCCGGGGATTTGTTCGTCGTCGTGCATTCCCGGCGCGACCCGCGCTTCGAGCGTGCAGGAAGCGACCTCCTGAGGGTGGAAATCATCCCCCTCACCGATGCCGTGCTCGGCGCAACGCTGGACGTCCCCACCCTGGATGGATCGGTCAGCGTGACCGTGCCGCCCGGAACCCAGCCGGACGCGGTGCTGCGCGTGAAAGGAAAAGGATTGCCGGCATTCGGCGGAGCGCATCATGGCGACCTCTACCTGCGCATCGGGGTGCGGGTGCCTGAACGCCTATCCCGCCAGGAGCGCGAGTTGTATGAACAGCTGCGCGCGCTTGGCGGCAAGATGCATTAGCGGCAAGTTCCATACTGGAAGCGCATTCACGCAGCCAAACCCAATCATGCCATATGACTAAAAACTGATTGATTTTTCGGGGGCGCCGCGGCAGCATGCGGCTATTTGCACGAGGCCGCCCGGGCGGACTGGACCATGCTGTTCTACCTGCTGCCGTTCCTGGCTGCGGTGGTATTCACCCTGGTGGCCGAGCAGATCAACCGCCGCAGCCTCACCCTGCGCGAGCAGAGCCTGGGCCGTGATGTGGCCGGCGGCCAGGGAATCGCCATTGCTGCCGCTACGGCAGCCATCCTCCTGACCGGCGCATTGCTGTATGCCGTCACGCCTCAGGCCAGCTGGAATTCCCTGCAATGGCGCTATGGCCAGGCGGCCGGAACCGCGCCGGGCGGCCACCTTGACCAGCCGGGCAAAGGCGGGCAGGGCGGTGCGGGCCAGGCCGGGTCCAGCCAGGGCGGGAGCGCCATGGGAAGCGGCTGGCCCTCCCCCGGCGATATGCGCAAGGCGGCCAGACGGCCTGGCATGCCGAATTGGCAGGCAAGCGCCATCAACGGCATGGCAGACCTTTCCGAAAAAGCCGGCAAGCTCGTGGCCCCGGTGATGAAACAGTTTATCGACCTCTGGGATGCCCTGAAAAAGTGGCTCAAGGCGCATCAGGATGCAGTGCTGGCCAGCTTGACCTCTCTCGCCCTGCTTGCCATCCTCATCGCGCTATGGTGGCTGCTGCGCGAGGCAAAGGCGGGAACCTGGCTGCGCACCCGCCTCGACTACCTGCGCTATGGCATCCTGGGTTACCACGCCCATGGCGAACAGGGTGCCCGGCAACTGTACGGCGCGATGGAGCGCGTCTTTGCACTGAGCGACATGGCCCGCGCCCGCTCCGGCACTCCCCGCGAATATCTCGCCCAGCTATGTTCCCTGCGCGACGACCTGCGCCCGGAGCTTGGAGATTTGACAAGCCTGTTCGAGGATGCGCGCTACGGCGCGAACCCGCCCGATGCAGCTCGGCTGGAAATCATGCGCAAGCTGTATCGGCGCATTTATCAGCAGGCCTGGTAAGTCTGCTGGCTGTAACGCGCGTCTGGCGGCAAATGCCATGCGGACTGGCTTAAGCCGCGCTCTGGCTCAGGTGCCCCCTCCGCTCTCGTAAATGCCCTGCCTGGAACGTTCGAGTTCCTGTTCATAAGTGAAATGCTGCTCACTCGCCGCCAGAGCGGCTGCGGACCGGCTGGTACGCCCATCGTGATACAGCAGCTCCTTGATCACCGCATTGGCATCATTGACGGGTGGGACCATAAGGATTTGTAGCCGGTCATAAACATCACGATCAATGGATATCTGGATTTGGTCAGTCATGTCTGGCTCCTTCAATTATCAATTGAACCTGATTGCCGCCCGGATCAGGATGGCAACCTTGCCACACAGCGCAAAATGCCGCCGCTGTATCTGATCGGATCACGCTACTCGCACCTCGCAGGCATGTCAATAAGGCATTGACGGTATTGCTTTTTTTAATGATTCTTGACAAAACAGGTTTGCGCTCAAGGCGAATGTCATCAAGAATAGAGGCCAGGGCGTATTAACACCAATTTCGAAGGAGTTCATGATGGCAGGGCAGGCTGAAATTACCAACATGGCGTTATTCTGCGATTTCGAGAACATCGCGCTGGGCGTGCGCGATGCAAAGTACGCGCAGTTCGATATCAGGAAGGTGCTGGAACGCCTCCTGCTCAAGGGCAGCATCGTGGTCAAGAAAGCCTATTGCGACTGGGACCGTTACAAGGAGTTCAAGGCCACCATGCACGAGGCGGCCTTCGAGTTGATCGAGATCCCGCATGTGCGCCAGTCGGGCAAGAACTCGGCCGACATCCGCATGGTGGTGGATGCCCTCGACCTCTGCTATACCAAGGCCCATGTCGACACCTTTGTCATCATCAGCGGCGATTCGGATTTCTCGCCGCTGGTTTCCAAGCTGCGCGAGAACAACAAGCATGTGATCGGCATCGGCGTGAAAGACTCGACCTCGGATCTGTTGAGCGCCAATTGCGACGAGTTCATTTTCTACGACGACCTGGTGCGCGAGCAGGAAACGAAAAAGAAGAAGAAACAGACCTCCGCCAAGGCACCGGCGAAGCCTCCGGCTGGCGGGGCGAAACCCGCCGAAGCCAGGCCCGAGGAAAGCAGGCGGCAGGAAGCCCTGGATTTCCTGGTTGAAACGGTCGAGGGACTGATTTCGGAGCGCGGCTCGGACGAAAAAATCTGGGGCTCTCTGGTCAAGACCACCATGCAGCGGCGCAGGCCTGGCTTTACCGAGTCATTCTACGGCTTCCGCTCTTTCAAGGAGCTGGTCGAGGAGGCCCAGAAGCACCAGCTTCTGGCGCTGGTGCGCGACGAAAAATCCGGCCAGTACACCATCCGCCT
>PQAG01000048.1 GCA_003104895.1 Nitrosomonadales bacterium | reverse complement strand
GTCAACACCATCTGGATCACCGATGCGCTCAACAGCGGCTACGACGGCGTGATGATGCTGGGCTGCAAGCACGGCGACGATTACCAGTGTCACTTCGTCAAGGGTTCCGAACTGGCCAGCTACCGCATGAGCAAGGTGGGCGACACGCTCCAGGGCATGGGTCTGGAAACCGAGCGCGTCAAGGTCTTTGAAGCGGCGATTACCGACATCGAACGCCTGCCCCGGCTGATCAACGAGTATTCGGACCAGATCGCCGCATTGCCGCCCAGTCCGTTCAAAGGCTTCTAGGAGGAGACAGTATGAGTATCGAAAAATACCGCAATAATTTCCTCAAGGAAGTCGAGGAGCGCGTCGAGGAAGGCAACTGGGTCAAGATGTGCATGCAGTGCGGCGTGTGCGCCGGCTCCTGCCCGCTGGGCCCGCACTGGGCGCATCCGCCGCAGGAAATCTTCATGATGATCCGCGCCGGCAAGCGCGAGGAAGTGCTGACCTCCGACTCCATGTGGATGTGCACCTCCTGCTACCAGTGCATCGTGCGCTGCCCGCGCAAGCTGCCGATCACGCACATCATGCACGGCCTGGCCTACCTGGCGAAGCGCGAGGGCCTGGCGCCCAAGAACCAGCCCACGGCGCAGTTCGGCCAGATGTTCTGGGACAACCTCACCAAGACCGGTCGCGTCAACGAGCTGAAGCTCAGCCTCAGCATGTATTTCAAGGACGGCTTCAGCCAGGGCGTCAAGAACGCTCAGGCGATGCAGGGCGTCGGCATGGGCATGATGAAGGCCAAGCGCCTGAACCCGATGGAGATTCTCGGCGGGCATGGCATCAAGGACAAGAGCGGTTTTCACGCCATGCTGAAGAAAGCGCGTGAACTCGAGGACAAGCGCAGGAAACTGGCGTAAGGAGCAAGTAGATGGCCAAGAAACAATATTCTTTTTATCCCGGCTGCTCGTCGCAGTCCGGCGCATCGTCCAGCAACTACCTGACTTCGACCAATTCCATGGTCAAGCTGCTGGATGTCGCTTTGAACGAGATTCCGGACTGGAACTGCTGCGGTGCCTCCATCGGCTATGCCGGTGGTGGGGAACTGCCGCGCATTGCACTGTCGGCGCGTAATCTGGCGCTTTCAGAGCAGCACAACCCGGGCCAGGAAGTGGTCGCCACCTGCGCCGCCTGCTGGCTGGCGACGCGCGAAGCCAAGGAGCGCCTGGATCACAGCGCCACGCTGCTGGCCGAAACCAACGAAGCCCTCAAGGAAGCCGGACTGACCTTCAAGAATGAAGCGCCCCCCGCCCGCCACATGGTGGAAGTGCTGATCGAGGACATCGGCTACGAAACCCTGAAGAGCGGGGTGAAGAAGCCCCTGGACGGCATCAAGTTCGCCGGCTACGTGGGCTGCCAGACCAACCGTCCTTTCGGTATCGCCGGCGAGTCTTTCGAGAACCCGATGTACCTGGACCGCATGGTTGAATCCATGGGCGGCGAAGCGATCACCAGCTATGACCAGAAAGTGACCTGCTGCGGCGGTGCACTGGCATTCTCCGAGCCGGAAAAGAGCCAGAAGCAGATCCATGACATCATCGAGTCCGCCTACGATCACGGCGCGGACATGATCGTCACGCCCTGCCCGCTGTGCCAGGCCAACGTCGAGATTTACCAGGGTGAAGTGAACAAGCGCTACGGCAAGAAGTTCAACATTCCCGTGACCTATTACAGCCAGCTGATTACCGTGGCCTACGGCGGCAGCAGCAAGGATGCGGGGCTGGATGGCCAGGTTATCCGCGCCACCAAGCTGGAAGATATTGCCAACAAGTAATTTCCCCGGCTGAAAATGAAGGGGGCGCATTGCGCCCCTTTCTTTTTTGCGGCATGACCTCCATATGCTGCATACTTTGAGTATTTCCAGGAGCAAGCAATGAAACGCCCGAAAACAGCCGATGAATATGTGGATCTGATGCACCAGGCGGTGTATGAGGTGGACGAAATCCGCTCCATCATGGACGAGGAGTCGGATGATTTTGCCCCGTTCCGCCCCTACATCAACCTGCTCGACACCCAGCTGCGCAAGATGTACGACGACATGCTGAGCGGCGAGTACAAGTTCGATCCCAATGGGCCGGAACTGCCCTTCATGGAAGTGGTGCGCCGCCTAGGGCCCCGCCTGCCATTCGGCAACCTCCTCAAGGTGATTGACGCAACCCACCGCTTCGGGCTGGATGTCGACGGAAAATAGCTAAAAGGGCAGGGCCAGGCCGGACTCGGCTGCCAGCAGCACCTGGCGGAATTCGGCCTGGATCCGCTTCAGCGCATTTTCGTTTTCCCCCTCGAAGCGCAGCACGATCACCGGCGTGGTGTTGGAGGGGCGCATCAGGCCGAAGCCGTCGGCATATTCCACGCGCAGCCCGTCGAGCGTGATGACTTCACGGGCCGTGGGGAAACGGGCCGATTCGCGCAGCCTTTCGATCAGAGCGTAATGCTCGCCCTCCTTCATCCAGATCTGCAGTTCCGGCGTGTTGACGGTATCCGGCAGGCCGTTCAGGGTGGCGTCGATGTCGGCCTGGCGCGACAGGTATTCGAGCAGGCGGGCACCCGTGTAAAGGCCATCGTCGAAGCCATACCAGCGATCCTTGAAGAATACATGCCCGCTCATTTCTCCCGCCAGCAGCGCGCCGGTTTCCTTCATTTTCGCCTTGATCAGGGAGTGACCTGTTTTCCATAGCGTCGGCTTGCCGCCGCGTTCGCGTATCCAGGCAAACAGGTTGCGCGTGGACTTGACGTCGAAAATGATTTCCGCACCCGGGTTGCGGGAAAGCACGTCATCGGCGTACAGCATCAGCTGGCGGTCGGGAAAGATGATCTGCCCGTCCCTGGTGACCACGCCCAGCCGGTCGCCGTCGCCGTCAAAAGCGAGGCCGATTTCGGCGTCCGATGTCTTGAGGCGCGCGATCAGGTCCTGCAGGTTCTTGGGCACGGAAGGGTCCGGATGGTGGTTGGGGAAGTTGCCGTCCACTTCGCAGTACATTTCCTCCACCGCGCAGCCCAGTGCGCGGTAGAGTTGAGGCGCGAATGCGCCGGGGACGCCATTGCCGCAATCGACGATGACTTTCATCGGCCGCGCCAGCCTGATGTCGCCCGTGATGCGCCGGATGTACTCGCTGGCGATGTCATGCTGGCGGTAAAGCCCGTTGCCATGGCTGAAGTTGCCCTGCTCGATCCGCATTTTCAGGCCCTGAATGGCGTCGCCGGAGAGCGTTTCCCCGCCCAGCACCATTTTCAGCCCGTTATAGTCCGGCGGGTTGTGGCTGCCGGTGACCATCACCGCCGAATTTGCGTGGAGTTGATAGGCGCCGTAGTAGGTCATCGGTGTGGCTACCATGCCGAGGTCAATCACGTTGATGCCGCTCTTCTGGATGCCGCGCGCCAGGGCAGCGGCCAGTTCCGGGCCCGAGAGACGGCCGTCGCGCCCGATCACGATCTCGCTTTGCTGGCGGGCGATGGCTTCGGAACCGATGGCGTGGCCGATGGTTTCAACGATTTCCGGCGTGAGTGATTTGCCGACGATGCCGCGGATGTCATAGGCCTTGAAGATTTCTGCCGGGATTGTGGTCATGATTGTTTGCGTCTTTCAGGGAATGAAGTTGTTGGGTGGTGCGGCGCTGTAGATTGTCTGCTGATCCGGCGCAGGAAGAATGTCGCCCAGGTGGAATCCAAAGGCTCCGCTACGCCGCTCGGCGACATAAAGCTGCAGCGTTTTGCGCACGCTGGCAAAGGCGATCTTGTCCCAGGGCAGGTCCTGCTCCGAAAACAGCCTGACTTCCAGGCTTTCCGCGCCTGCGCCGAAATGCGGCTGCAGCAGGCGGGCGCGGAAGAACAGGTGTACCTGGCTGATATGTGGCACGTTGAACAGGGTATACAGCGCGCCGACTTCGACTCTGGCCTGCGCCTCCTCCAGCGTTTCGCGTGCGGCAGCCTGGGCCGTGGTTTCGCTGTTTTCCATGAAGCCCGCGGGTAGCGTCCAGAAGCCATGACGCGGCTCGATGGCGCGGCGGCAGAGGAGAATCCTGTCCTCCCATTGTGGAATGCAGCCGATTACCATTTTTGGATTCTGGTAATGAATGGTATGGCAATGGTCACACACATAGCGCGGCAGGCTATCGCCTTCCGGGATGCGCAGGCTGACCCTGGCGCCGCAGTGGCTGCAATAATTCATGGGATGTCTATGTGGGGGTTTGCAACGAAATTATTGTAACTGATGACGCCGCCATTCAGGGCAGCAGAGTCGGCAAACGAGCAGCCTGCAGCGTAGTGCGGGGCCGGGACAGGTCGCTACCAGGCAATCCCCTTGCTGCCGGGGTGCTCGCCGCGTTTCAAGGCATTAACCGCTTCAGCCGGAGATTTGACTGCAATGCCGCGCGGGCAGAAGAAATCGTCGTAGAGCATGTGGTGCTGGCGGTTGACGTCCTTGTAGCGAATCTCTTCCCATCTGGCGTTGCGTGCCTTGCCCCAGCTCCCATCGTTGCGGCCGAAGGCGTAGCGTTTCAATTCCCCCGAACTGCAGCGCATGCCTTCATAGCTGATGTTGCTTGCACCGGTAGCGGATTTGACCACCAGCGTGTAACGCACCACGCCGTCTTCGCCAACAGTGACAGACGCGCTATCCACGAAGAAGCGGTTGTCCGTTGCCGCGCTGACGTAGAAAGGCAGGAGATTTTCAGGTTTTGGCGCGGGAGGGAGCCGGGCTTCCAGTTCAGCCCAGGGCTTTTCCTCGAAATCGTATTCGAATTTGCCCCAGCTTGACTGGTCAAGCCCGGCGGCCAGTGACGTGGTGGGCAGCAGGCAGAGAAGAAGGAGATGCTTGTTCATGGATTTTTCCGGAATGAAAAAACCCCGCACGCTTGTGGCGGCGGGGTTTGCTCTGGTTGCTAAGCCTGGCTGGTAACCGGCATCACTTCCCTTACTTCAGTTTTGTTTCCTTGTATTCCACGTGCTTGCGCGCCTTGGGATCATATTTCATGATCGCCATTTTTTCCGGCATGGTGCGCTTGTTTTTGGTCGTGGTGTAGAAGTGGCCGGTACCCGCAGTGGATTCCAGCTTGATTTTTTCGCGTCCGCCTTTAGCCATGATTCACTCCTTAAACTGCTTCACCGCTGGCGCGCAGGCCGGCCAGCACGGCATCAATGCCTTTTTTGTCGATGGTGCGCAGGGCCGAGCAGCTCACGCGCAGACGTACCCAGCGGTTTTCGCTTTCAACCCAGAAACGGCGGGATTGCAGATTTGGCAGGAAGCGGCGCTTGGTCCTGTTGTTGGCGTGGGAAACGTTATTTCCCGTCATCGGGCGCTTGCCGGTGACTTTACATACGCGTGCCATTTGGGGTGACTCCTAAAATTTGTATCTGGAATTCGAAAAACGCAATTTATACCATATTTTTACCGCCSCACTCAAGCAAAAAATCTTTTTCCGTTCTCGAATGCCTGTTCGATATAGGCCTCCAGTGCGGCGCGATCGGCCTGTGGATATACGCCCCAGTTGGCCTGGGTGGGCAGGATTTCCATGCCGCAGTAGCKCAGCACGCCCAGCATGGGCTCGAGATAGAGAGTGGCGAGGTCGACATCCTGCCGCTGTTTGCTGCCGACATTCACCAGCATCTGTGCGCGCAGCTTGAGCTGGCCCTCGGTGCGGGCGCCCGCATGCTGGAAAGCGAAACCCTGGGTCAGCACCCGCTGCAGCCAGCCGGTGAGGATGGCGGGCGGCGTGCTCCACCATACCGGGTAGGAGAGTACCAGCCCGTCGCAGCTTCTGATGCGTTCCTGTTCGGCGCGGATGTCCGGCGAAATTTTGCCCTGCTGCCAGCCTTGCATCTCCTGAACCGAAACGATGGGGTTGAATCCTTCTTCATACAGGTTCGCGGTTTCCGCCATGTGGCCGCTGGCTTCAACGCCCCTGGCAAAGCTGTGTGCCAGCGCTTGGGTGAAGCTGTCCTGTTGAGGGTGGGCGGTGACGATCAGTACTTTCAAATTAAACCCCGCTCCGCGAACGACAACACCGTGTTGCCGCCAACTATAAAGTGATCCAGAACGCGTATATCTATGAGCGCCAGGGCATTTTTCAAGGCCTGGGTGAGAATCTGGTCGGCATTGCTGGGTTCAGCGGCGCCCGAGGGGTGGTTGTGCGCCAGAATTACGCTGGCAGCGTTATGGTGGAGGGCGCGTATGACTACTTCACGGGGATAGACGCTCGTCTGGGTAAGCGTCCCCCTGAAGAGTTCTTCGATGGAAATTGGCCTGTTCCGGGTGTCGAGAAACAGAACGGCGAAAACTTCGTGGCTTTTGCGGCCCAGGGTGAGCAGCAGGTAATCCTTGACTGCGGCGGGAGAATTGAGCGCGTCGATACCGCGCATTTTTTCCTGCATCGCGCGCCGCGCCATTTCCAGCACAGCCTGCAACTGCACATATTTGGCTGGGCCGAGGCCATGTATGGCGCAGAATTCCTGCTGGCTGGCATCAAATAGCCGGGCCAGGCCGCCAAAGTGATCCATCATTTCGCGCGCCAGATCCACCGCGCTTTTGCCGGTCACCCCCACGCGCAGGAAAATCGCCAGCAGTTCCGCGTCGGACAGGCTGGCGGCGCCCTGCTTCAGCAGGCGTTCTCTGGGGCGCTCGTCTTCGGGCCAATCCGTTATCGCCATGGGCTTTATTTTTCACGTAAAATGGCAGCCATTATGACCGATTTGGCAAAAAAACGCCTGTTGCTGGGCATCACCGGCGGCGTGGCCGCTTACAAGGCGGCGGAGCTGGTGCGGCTGCTGGTGCGGCACAATGTCGAGGTGCAGGTGGTGATGACGCAGGCGGCATGCCGGTTCATCACGCCCGTGACCATGCAGGCGCTGTCCGGGCGCCCGGTATTCACCGACCTGTGGGACAACCGCATCGACAACGGCATGGCGCACATCGATTTCACCCGCGACGCCGATGCCGTGGTGGTGGCGCCCGCCAGCGCCGACTTCATCGCCAAGCTGGCGCATGGACTTGCCGATGATCTGCTCTCCACGCTGTGCCTGGCGCGCATGTGCCCCTTGCTGGTGGCKCCKGCSATGAACCGCCAGATGTGGGAAAACTCCGCCACCCGGCGCAATATTGCCCAAATCAGCTCCGATGGCATTGCCGTTCTCGGACCCGATAGCGGCCCGCAGGCCTGCGGGGAAASCGGGATGGGGCGGATGCTGGAACCGGAAGACCTGCTGGCCGGGATCGAGGCCTTTTTCCAGCCCAAGCTGCTGCAGGGCAAACATGTCCTGATCACCGCCGGGCCGACCTTCGAGGCCATCGACGCGGTGCGCGGCATCACCAATTCCAGCTCGGGCAAGATGGGCTACGCCGTGGCGCGCGCGGCACTCGAAGCCGGCGCGGAAGTCACACTCATCAGCGGCCCGGCCTGCCTCAAGCCGCCGCAGGGCGCGCGGGTGGTGAACGTCACCAGCGCCCAGCAAATGCTCAAGGCGGTGAACGAGGCGGTGAACTGGGCGGATATCTTCATCGGCGTGGCGGCGGTGGCCGACTACTACGTGCTCAACCCCTCCGAGCAGAAAATCAAGAAGGACGCCCACATCCTCACCCTGGAACTGGCGCCGAATCCCGATATCGTGTCAAACGTGGTGAGCCTGCCCAACCCGCCGTTCTGCGTCGGCTTTGCCGCCGAGAGCGAGAATCTGCACGAATATGCCGAGATGAAACGGCGCCGCAAGAACCTGCCGCTGCTGGCCGCCAACCTGGTGCAGACCGCCATCGGCGGCGACGACAACGAACTGGTGCTGTTCGACGATGACGGCGCGCACCCCCTGCCGCGGGCGCCGAAAATCACCCTGGCGCGCCAGCTCATCGCCCATATTGCCGCCCTGTACCAGAAAAGAGGCACCCCTCACCCCCGCCCTCTCCCGCATCCGGGAGAGGGGGACGAAGAGCGCGCCTACGGCGCGAATAAATAGGACTGCAGCATGAAAATTGATGTAAAAATCCTCGATCCGCGCATGCACGAACAGCTGCCGGCCTATGCCACCCCCGGCGCGGCCGGCCTGGATCTGCGTGCCTGCCTGGAAGGACCGCTGGCGCTGAATCCCGGCCAGACCGAGCTGATTCCCACCGGCATCGCCATTCATCTCGCCGATCCCGGCTATGCCGCGATGATCCTGCCGCGCTCGGGGCTGGGCCACAAGCACGGCATCGTGCTGGGCAACCTGGTCGGGCTGATCGATTCGGATTACCAGGGCCAGCTCTTCGTTTCCTGCTGGAACCGCGGCCACACCGCCTTCACCATCAACCCCATGGAGCGCATCGCGCAACTGGTGGTGGTGCCGGTGGCTCAGGCGGCGTTCAACATCGTCGATGAGTTTGCCGGCAGCGAGCGCGGAGAAGGCGGCTTCGGCAGCACTGGCAAGCATTGAAAGCGAGTTAACCACGGGGAGCACGGGGAGCACGGTGAAAAGACAGGGTTTTAGACCCGTGCTCCCCGTGTGCCCCGTGGTTCAAATGTATTTTTCTTCAGTTTAGAGTTATATAACCATGCTAAAAACCTATCGTGACCATGTGGCCGAGCGCGCTGCGCAAGGACTGCCGCCCCTTCCCCTGTCTCCCGAGCAGACMGCWGCSCTGGTGGARYTGCTSAARGCMCCACCTGCGCCCGCAAGGGGTGTCCCCGCCGAGAGCGGCAGCAAAGCTGCTCGCTCTGGCGAGACCGGGGAAGACGAYTTCCTGCTCGACCTGTTCGAGAACCGGGTCCCGGCCGGGGTGGACCAGGCGGCCTACGTCAAGGCCGCTTTCCTCGCCGACGTGGCGCATGGCAAGGCCGAGTCGCCGCTGATTTGCCGCCAGCATGCGGTGCAGGTGCTGGGCACCATGCTCGGCGGCTACAACGTGGGCACGCTGATTTCACTGCTGGACGACGCCACTCTGGCACCGGATGCGGTGCAGGCGCTGTCGCACACCACGCTGATTTTCGATGCTTTCCACGATGTGGCGGAAAAGATGCAGGCCGGCAATGCCCACGCCAAAGAATTGATGCAGTCCTGGGCGGCGGCGGAGTGGTTCACCAGCAGGCCGGCGCTGGCCGAGAGCATCCAGTGCGTGGTGTTCAAGGTGGACGGCGAAACCAATACCGACGATTTGTCCCCTGCGCAGGCGGCCTGGTCGCGCCCGGACATCCCGCTGCATGCCAAGGAAATGCTGGTCAGCAAGATGCCTGAGGGCCTCGCAACCCTTGCCAAACTCAAGGAAAAAGGCCTGCCGCTGGCCTACGTGGGCGACGTGGTGGGGACCGGCTCCTCGCGCAAGTCCGCGATCAACTCGGTGCAGTGGCACATGGGGCAGGACATTCCGCACATCCCCGGCAAGCGCACGGGCGGCATCGTGCTGGGCAGCAAGATCGCGCCGATTTTCTTCAACACCGCCGAGGATTCCGGCGCGCTGCCGATCCAGTGCGATGTGGCGGCGCTGAAAATGGGCGATGTCATCACCATTTACCCGTTCAAGGGCGAAATCCACGATGCTGCCGGCAAGGTGATCAGCGCCTTCAAGCTGGAGCCGGTCACGCTGGCCGACGAAGTGCGCGCCGGCGGCCGCATTCCCCTGATCATCGGGCGCGGCCTGACCGGCAAGGCACGCGAAGCGCTGGGCCTGCCGCCTTCCGGCCTGTTCATTCAGCCGCTCAATCCAAAGGACACCGGCAAGGGCTACACCCTGGCGCAGAAAATGGTGGGCCGTGCCTGCGGCGTGGCGGGCGTGCGCCCCGGCACCTATTGCGAGCCGAAGATGACCACGGTGGGCTCGCAGGACACCACCGGCGCGATGACGCGCGACGAACTCAAGGAGCTGGCCTGTCTGGGCTTCTCCGCCGGCCTGGTGATGCAGAGCTTCTGCCATACCGCTGCGTATCCCAAGCCGGTGGACATCAAGCTGCAGCACACCCTGCCGGATTTCATCACCTCGCGCGGCGGCGTTTCGCTCAAGCCGGGCGACGGCGTGATCCATTCCTGGCTCAACCGCATGCTGCTGCCGGATACGGTCGGCACCGGCGGCGATTCGCACACCCGTTTCCCGGTCGGGGTCAGCTTCCCCGCCGGTTCCGGCCTGGTGGCCTTTGCCGCCGCCATGGGCGTGATGCCGCTGGACATGGCGGAATCCGTGCTGGTGCGCTTCAAGGGCGAGATGCAGCCCGGCATCACCCTGCGCGACCTGGTCAACGCCATTCCCTATGCGGCGATCCAGAAGGGCGAGCTGACCGTGGGCAAGCAGGGCAAGAAGAACGTGTTCAACGGCCGCATCCTGGAAATCGAGGGGCTGCCCAACCTCAAGGTCGAGCAGGCCTTCGAGCTGGCGGACGCTTCCGCCGAGCGCTCTGCCAACGGCTGCACYGTSCGCCTCAACAAGGAGCCGGTGATCGAATACCTCAATTCCAACGTGGTGCTGCTGGAAAACATGATTGCMAACGGCTACCAGGACGCGCGCACCCTGCAACGCCGCATCGACGCCATGAAGGCMTGGCTGGCCAAGCCGGAACTGCTGGAGCCGGATGCCGACGCYGAATACGCCTATGTGCTGGAAATCGACCTGAACGAAATCAAGGAACCGCTGCTGGCCTGCCCCAACGATCCGGACGACGTCAAGCCGCTCTCCGCCGTGGCAGGGGACAAGATCGACGAGGTCTTCATCGGCAGCTGCATGACCAATATCGGCCATTACCGCGCTGCGTCCAAGGTGCTGGAGGATGCCGGCCTGCTTTCGACCAAGCTGTGGGTGGCGCCGCCGACCCGCATGGACGAGGCCCAGTTGCGCGAGGAGGGCGTGTATGGCATTTTTGGTCGAGCCGGCGCGCGCATGGAAATGCCCGGCTGCTCGCTGTGCATGGGCAACCAGGCAAGGGTGGCGGACAGGGCCACGGTGTTTTCCACCAGCACGCGCAATTTCGACAACCGTCTCGGCAAGGATGCCCGCGTCTATCTGGGTTCGGCGGAACTGGCAGCGGTATGCGCGCGGCTGGGCCGCATTCCCGGCCTTGAAGAATATCTGGCCCTGGTGCAGGACAAAATTGCGCCCATGGCGGACAATATCTACCGTTACCTCAATTTCAGCCAGATGGAAGCCTATGCCGGCAAGGGCAGGGTGATTCCGGTGGCACAGGTTTGATTACTGTTGAGCCGTCAGTGCTCAGTTGTCAGTACTTAGTTGAACCCCACGGTTTGACTGATAGCTGGGAACTGATCACTGTTAACTAATCCACGAGAATAATTCATGAAACTCATCCTGTCCCTGACCAGCCCCTTTGCGCGCAAGGTGCGCGTGGTGCTGGCGGAAAAACGCATTGACTACGAGGCGGTCGTGGACATCCCCTGGGAGCCCGCCACCCGCGTGCCCGAGTACAACCCGCTGGGCAAGGTGCCGGTGCTGGTGATGGAAGACGGCAGCACCTTGTTCGATTCGCGCGTGATCGTTGAGTACCTCGACCACCTCACCCCGGTTTCGCCCCTGCTGCCCAAGGAGCATCGCCCGCGCATCGCCGTGCGGCGCTGGGAAGCCCTGGCGGACGGGGTGACG
Organism: Nitrosomonadales bacterium; assembly: GCA_003104895.1. Classification (GTDB taxonomy): domain Bacteria; phylum Pseudomonadota; class Gammaproteobacteria; order Burkholderiales; family Sulfuricellaceae; genus Sulfurimicrobium. The sequence continues at coordinate 6,319 of PQAG01000048.1, read as the reverse complement.
GAATCCGCCGCCACCATCTATCTGGAGCAGAAGCGGCCCGAGATCAAGCAGGACGCGGAATGGATCGTGCGCCAGGAGGGCCAGATGTTTCGCGGCCTGGAAGCCATGTCCGAAGAACTGGGCGAAAAGGCGTGGTGCACCGGCGACTTCTTTTCACTGGCTGACATCGCCGTGGGCTGCACCCTGGGTTACCTGGATTTCCGCTTTCCGCATATCCAGTGGCGCGAGGCGCATCCCAACCTCGGCAAGCTGGCGGAAAAGCTGGCTCAGCGCCCGTCGTTCAAGGATACGGTGCCGGTGGTGTAATGCGTGATGAGTGAGCAGTAATGGGTTTGCTGCTTACGCATCACAGAATGATTCCCCCCCCGAGGCAGACCTCGCTTTCGTACAGCACCACCGATTGCCCCGGCGTCACTGCCCACTGCGGCGCGGCGAACTCCACCTCGCAACTGGCGGCGTCCACGTGCCTGATGCTGCAGGGCGCATCCGCCTGGCGGTAGCGCGTCTTGGCGGCATAAACCCATTGCGGGTGGGGCTGGGTGCCGCTGATCCAGTTCAGGTCTGCGGCTCTGAGGCTGTCCCTGAGCAGCAACGGATGATCATGCCCCTGCACCACGATCAGGGTGTTGCTGGCCATGTCTTTCGCGGCCACGAACCAGGGTTTGCCCTGGCCGCCGATGCCCAGCCCCTGGCGCTGGCCGAGGGTGTAATAGGCCAGGCCCTGATGTTCTCCCACCACCTTGCCTTCCGGTGTCTGCATCGGGCCGGACTGCCTGGGCAGGTAGCGCTGGAGAAAGTCCCGGAAGGGGCGCTCGCCGATGAAGCAGATGCCGGTGCTGTCCTTTTTCGCAAAGGTGGGCAGACCAGCGGCTTCGGCGATTTTTCGCACCTCGCGCTTGTACAGGCCGCCCAGCGGGAAAAGCGTTTTCGAAAGCTGAGCCTGGTTGAGGCGGTAGAGGAAGTAGCTCTGGTCCTTGGTGCCATCTTCCGCCTTGAGCAACTCGAAAGAGCCGAAGCGTTCGCGCACCCGCGCATAGTGGCCGGTGGCGATTTTCTCAGCGCCCAGCCCCAGGGCGTGGTCGAGGAAGGCCTTGAACTTGATTTCCGAATTGCACAGCACGTCCGGATTCGGGGTGCGGCCGGCCTGATATTCCTTGAGGAACAGGCTGAAAACCCGCTCCTTGTATTCCCTGGCGAAATTGACGGCTTCCACCTCGATGCCGATCTTGTCCGCCACCGCCAGCACGTCCATGAAATCCTGCTTGGCCGGGCAGTAGCCGTCCTCGCCGTCGTCGTCTTCCCAGTTCTTCATGAACAGGCCAATGACTTCATACCCCTGCTGCTTCAGGAGCAGGGCGGTGACCGAGGAATCCACCCCGCCTGACATGCCGACGACAACCTTACTCATTGGGTTCCGCTCCCTTCATCCATTCTTCCAGCGTGAAAATGGCTGCTGGGTGCCCATTGTCAAAGAACCACGAATCTACCACGAATTCCTCGCCGCTATCCTTTTCCGCAATGCGTGCCGACCAGTGCTCATTGAATATCCACGGGGCGCGCTTGACCGGTTCCAGCACGCGGTGGAAGTTTAGCCAGCCGCGCTCCTCCATCAGGCGCAGATAGGCGCTGGTGTTGTGGGCGTGATCGATGCAGTCCATGCGCCCATCGGCGCCCTCATCCGGAATGTTGCGCCCGCGGTCGCGGAAGGTGGGTGTTTGCTGGCCGGCGGCGGTCTGGAACAGGCCGATTGCCTGGGCAATGGCCTGGCGTTCTTCCTCAGCATTATCGACCCAGGCAAGCAGCATGTGGATATGTGACAGTTGCGCGCCATGCAGGTGAACGCCGGCGCTCCTGGCGCAGCCGTAGTTGTAGCAAATGGAAAGATCATCGGCATGCGCGCCGGATGCCGCGCTACACAGCATCAGCGCGGTGAGAAGAAAACAGCGCTGCATCAACGATGGGTAATCAGATCAAGCGGAAAGCGCTTGCCGGCAAGGTAATCTTCCACGCACTGAAGCACCAGCGGGCTGCGGTGGCGCGCTTGGGTTTCACGGATTTCCTCCGCTGTCAGCCATATGGCGCGCACGATGCCGACGTCCAGAGCCTGTTGCGGGTCATGGGCGCCAGCCGCTCCGGAAAAAGCAAAACGCAGGTAGGTGATGTCCTTGCGCGGATGGTGCCAGCTGTAAATTCCCTGCAGCCATTGCGGGGTGAAGGTATAGGCGGTTTCTTCCCGGGTTTCACGAATCACGCCTTGCTCAAGCGTTTCGCCGGGCTCCCAGTGGCCGGCCGGCTGGTTGAACAGCAGGCCCTGTTCGGTTTCTTCTTCCACCAGCAGAAATTTGCCGTTTTGTTCGATCACGGCAGCGACAGTGACGTTAGGTTTCCAGATCATGTTGGGCGGTTCAGGGAAAATCAAAAACGCGATGATGCCATAAATAAAAAAGGGCGGGGCCACCGAGCCCCGCCCTTTTTGACTTGCTCAGGCCGGATTACTTGGCTGCGGCAGGCGCGGCAGCGTCAGCAGCAGGTGCTGCGGCTTTCTTGTGTTTCTTCACTTTTTTCTTGGCGGGCTTTGCGGGAGCAGCAGCTTCGGTCTTGGCCGGTGCGGCTGCAGGGGCAGCAGCAGGAGCAGCGGCGTCAGCAGCCACGGCAGAGAAAGTAACTGTAGCAAAAGCAGCAGCGATCAGGGCGGACAACAGTTTGCTCATGATGAATCCTTTATGGTGGTTAAGTTTTGTAGCACTTTGTCTGGGTGCTGATGACATTAACGTGGCCAGTTTCACGGCGGTTGACAGCATGGGGCGCTTACTTTTGCTTTTAGGCTTCACGCCACTCGCCTGGCGCCAAGCCATCCAGCTTCCTTTCGCCTATGCGGCAACGGATCAGGCGCAGGGTGGGAAAGCCGGTCTTGGCCGTCATGCGCCGTACCTGGCGGTTCTTGCCTTCGCTGATGGTGAGCTCAAGCCAGCTGGTGGGGATTGCCTTGCGAAAACGGACCGGGGGCGTGCGCGGCCACAGGCCGGGGGGCTCAGGGATGATTCTTGCCGTGGCAGGCTGCGTGACGAAATCCCCCAGATTGACGCCGTGGCGCAGTTTCTCCAGCGCTTCCTCGGTGGGAATACCCTCCACTTGCGCCCAGTAGGTCTTGGCTTCCTTGTGGCGGGGGTGGCTGATTTTATGTTGCAGCTTGCCGTCATCGGTTAGAATTAGCAGTCCTTCGCTGTCCGTGTCCAGCCTCCCCGCCGGGTAGATGCCGGGGATGTCCAGATAGTCCTTGAGCGTGGGGTGCATGCCGTCGCTGCTGAACTGGCAGATGACGCCGTAGGGCTTGTTGAAGAGGATGAGCATATTTTCGAGAATGGACAGGATTTGCAAGATTGACAGGATTATAAGGGCGATTCCCTTGTCCTGTTCGTCCCGTTAATCCTGTCTGTTTTTTTTGATTTGGGAGCAAAACATGTATCAGCACATCAAGGTGCCTGCCACAGGCGAAAAAATCCGGGTCAACAGCGACTTTACCCTGCATGTTCCGGATTGCCCCGTGGTGCCTTTTATCGAAGGCGACGGCACCGGCGTGGATATCACCCCGGTCATGATCAAGGTGGTGGATGCCGCGGTTGAGAAGGCCTATGGCGGCAAGCGCAAGATCGCCTGGATGGAGGTCTATGCCGGCGAGAAGGCGACCAGGATTTACGATAAGGATACCTGGCTGCCGGAAGAAACAGTGGCGGCGGTGCGCGAGTATGTGGTGTCGATCAAGGGGCCGCTGACCACGCCGGTGTCCGGCGGCATCCGTTCGCTCAACGTGGCCTTGCGCCAGATGCTCGATTTGTACGTCTGTCTGCGCCCGGTGCGCTATTTCCAGGGCGTGCCCAGTCCGGTCAAGCATCCGGAACGCGTGGACATGGTGATTTTCCGTGAGAACACCGAAGACATCTATGCCGGCGTGGAGTGGGAAGCCGGTTCGGCCGAGGTGAAGAAAGTAATCGAGTTCCTGCAGCAGGAAATGGGCGTGAAGAAAATCCGTTTCCCGGAAAGCTCGTCCATCGGCATCAAGCCGGTTTCCATCGAGGGCAGCGAGCGCCTGATCCGCCGGGCGATCCAGTACGCCATCGACAACCAGCGCAAGTCGGTCACCCTGGTGCACAAAGGCAATATCATGAAGTTCACCGAGGGCGGCTTCAAGAAGTGGGGCTATGAGCTGGCGGCGCGCGAGTTTGGCGCGGAGTTGATCGATGGCGGGCCGTGGATGAAATTACCTAACGGCATCGTCATCAAGGACGTGATCGCCGACGCTTTCCTGCAGCAGATACTGTTGCGCCCGGAAGAGTATGACGTGATCGCCACGCTGAACCTCAACGGCGATTATGTTTCCGACGCGCTGGCCGCGGAAGTGGGCGGCATCGGCATCGCGCCGGGAGCGAACCTGTCGGACTCCATCGCGATGTTCGAGGCCACGCACGGCACGGCGCCGAAGTATGCGGGCCAGGATTACGTCAATCCGGGCTCGATTATTCTGTCCGCCGAAATGATGCTGCGCCACATGGGCTGGATTGAAGCGGCAGACCTGGTGATCAAGGGCATGGACGGCGCGATTGCCGGCAAGCAGGTGACCTACGACTTCGCGCGCCTGATGGAAGGCGCGACGCAGGTTTCCTGCTCCGCTTTCGGCGATGCGATGATCCGGAACATGTAAACCGGTTTTTCTGCGCCCGCTCCCGGATTGGGGGCGTAAAAAAGCCCGTGGTTTTCACCACGGGCTTTTAGCATTCTGAAGCTGTATTAGGCAGCTTGAATGTTAGAGGCTTGCTTGCCCTTAGGACCTTGGGTCACTTCGAATTGGACCTTTTGGCCTTCTTTCAGGGTCTTGAAACCACCCATCTGAATGGCGGAGAAATGCGCGAACAGATCTTCGCTGCCATCATCGGGGGTAATGAAGCCAAAACCTTTAGCGTCGTTAAACCATTTTACGGTACCAGTTGCCATTACATACTTCCTTAAAAAATTACGGGCTCAAACCCAAAACATGTTTGAAATTCAAGACCGCAAACGGCCAGGCCGGCACTGCAGAAAACTTGAAACCAAACACAGCCGTCTTTTTACGTCCTATATCACAGCAAGTCAAGCACTTTCTTATACCAGGCAAATATCGCTGCCTGCTCTTGAAAAATTCCTCATTAGCGTCACAATTGTTTACATTGAGTGAGTGTGACGAAATATGCCAGGCAAGTTTCGTGAAAGTGCCATAGCCGAGAGGCAGCAAAGCAGGCTGAAGCCGCCGCCGATGTTCAGGGTGATCCTGCTGAACGACGACTATACCCCGATGGAATTTGTGGTGATCGTGCTGCAGCAGTTTTTTGCCAAGAGTCGTGAACAGGCGACGGAAATCATGCTCAAAGTACATAGGGAGGGGCGTGGAATATGCGGCGTCTATCCCCGGGATATTGCGGCAACCAAGGTGGAGCAGGTGGTGGCTTTTGCCAATGAGCATCAACATCCGCTGCAGTGCGTGATGGAGGAAACATGAAGGGGGTCCTGAAATGATAGCGCAAGAACTGGAAGTCTCTCTGCACATGGCGTTCATCGAAGCGCGGCAGAAGCGCCACGAGTTCATTTCCGTGGAGCACCTGCTGCTCGCCATGCTGGACAACCCTACTGCCGCCCAGGTGCTGCGCGCCTGCGCAGTGAATCTGGACGAGCTGCGCAAGCAGCTGGCTGATTTTGTGGCCGAGCACACGCCGACCGTGGCAGGCTCGGAAGAAGTCGACACCCAGCCCACATTGGGTTTTCAGCGCGTGATCCAGCGCGCGATCCTGCATGTCCAGTCTTCCGGCAAGAAGGAAGTGACCGGTGCCAACGTGCTGGTGGCGCTGTTCGGAGAAAAGGACTCTCATGCCGTGTATTTCCTGCAGCAGCAAGGGATCAGCCGGCTGGATGTGGTGAACTTCATTTCACATGGCATCAGCAAGGTGCAGGAAGGCGCTGCGCCCCGCCAGGAGCAGGAACAGGACGCCGAGCAGGAAGCGGCGCCGGCATCCGCGCTGGATAGCTTCACCCAGAACCTCAACGCCCAGGCGCTGGCGGGCAAGATCGATCCCCTGATCGGACGCGGCCTGGAACTTGAGCGCGTGGTGCAGACCCTGTGCCGCCGGCGCAAGAACAACCCCTTGCTGGTGGGCGAGGCCGGCGTGGGCAAGACGGCGATTGCCGAGGGCCTGGCGCGGCGCATCGTGGAAGGCGAGGTGCCGGACGTGCTGGCGAAAAGCACCGTGTATTCTCTTGATATGGGCGCTCTCCTGGCAGGCACCAAGTACCG
>PQAG01000047.1 GCA_003104895.1 Nitrosomonadales bacterium | reverse complement strand
CCCATCCAGATGGCGATGGTGATGCCGGCGAGGATCATCCCGATGGCGATGTTGCGGGTGCTGCTGAAGCGCGACTGGGCGGCCTCGTATTCATGCTTGGCTCCATCGAGTTGATATTGCATCAACTTTTGAATGCCGTCGCCGACCGGCTCATAAAGGGGACGCACCTTGTCCACAATGATTTTGTTGGCCAGTGCAATATCGTTGGCACGCAATGCTGCAATGGCAGGCTTCAGACCTTCGGCTACAAATTCCTTTCTGTCCCCGGCAAATTTGTCGGCGAGGGTTTTTTCTTCAGGCGCAAGCGGGGTGGCTGCATATACGTCCCAGATCCTGGTGATTTCTGCAATGTTCTGTTCCACTTCAGCAGCATTCTTCTGAATCGCCTCTGGCGTTGGCGAGACTAGTGAGACGGCGATACGCAGCCGGTTGGTCAGCAGCAGTTTCTGGATGTTGGAAATCTGGTTCATGGGGACGGTACGTTGTTCATAAACCGAGTGCAATCCTTCGTTGGATTTGCTCATGCCCATGAGCCCCAGTCCGCCGACGACAAGAAGCAGGGTAGACATGATTGCAATAACCATGGTCAGGCGGGATTTGATTGTGAGTTTTGTGAACATGTTGAGTTTCCCCCATATGGTGGATTTAACGGCTTTTCCGTCCTGGATTTTCAGGTTGCCTGCCTTGCCTTCGCGGAACAGCCGGTAGGCATTCCCTGCCGCTTCGATTTGGGCGCGCTCGGGCTTGCTGCGCACCGACATGTAACCGGTGAGCTGAGAGTTTTCAAAGATGGGCGTAACATTGGCATGCACCCAGTAATAGTCGCCATTCTTGCAGCGGTTCTTGACCAGGCCGGTCCAGGGGCGGCCTGCCTTGAGTGAATCCCATAAATCCGCAAAGGCTTCCGGCGGCATGTCGGGGTGGCGCACGATGTTATGCGATGTGCCTATCAGCTCATCCTTGCTGAATCCGCTGATGCGCAGAAAATCCTCGTTGACGTAGGTGATGACGCCCTTGAGGTCGGTCTTGGAAACAATGGAATCCGTTTCCTTGAGGACGTACTCTGTCTGGGTGACAGGCATGTTGATTTTCATGTTGTCTGCTCCTATGCCGCAGCCATTTCAACCAGCTCCATGTCGCGGCTGGTCATGAGCTTCTCGATATCCACCACGATGATCATGCGCTGGTCCACTGTGCCGAGGCCGAGAATGTACTCGGTATCGAGGCCCGCGCTGAATTCCGGTGTGGGTTTGAGCTGGCCGGGAGCGAGTGTGATGACGTCGGAGACGCCATCTACCACGATGCCTACCACGCGGTGGGCGATATTGAGAATGATAACCACCGTGAACTGGTTGTATTCCACATTGCCCAGATTGAACTTGATGCGCATGTCAACAATGGGCACGATGATGCCGCGCAGATTGATGACGCCCTTGATGAATGGCGGAGTATTGGCTATGGTGGTTACCGCATCGTAGCCGCGGATTTCCTGCACCTTGAGAATGTCGATGCCGTATTCCTCACGGCCCAGGGTGAAGGTCAGCAATTCGCGGCTCCTGGCGCCGCCGTGTTCTTCATTATCCTGCATTGTCGCTCCTCCTCGTATTCAGGGGGAGGGAAACCCTCCGCCTTTTTAGCTATTGACACGCGCCGCAACGGATTCCACTCAAAGCCTGTTAGTTCGTCATATGCACCAGAGCTCCAATGTCCAGAATCAGCGCCACCTTTCCATCACCCATGATGGTGGCGCCGGAAATGCCGGGCACCTTGCGGTAGTTGGATTCAAGGCTCTTGATCACGACCTGGTGCTGGCCCAGCAATTCGTCCACGAACAGGGCGATTTTCCTGCCTTCGGCTTCCAGCAGAACCAGGATGCCGTCTTCTGGCCGCGTGACCTTGGGCGTGATGCTGAATAGTTCGTGCAGGGCAATCAGGGGCAGGTATTCGCCGCGCACCTGAACCAGGCGGCCCTGGCCGCTGACGGTTTTGATTTCCTGTTCCGCAGGCTGCAGGGATTCGACGATGAAGGCCAGCGGCAGAATGTAGATTTCGTTGCCGGCAGCAATGGACATGCCATCCAGGATCGCCAGGGTGAGAGGGAGGCGGATGGTCATGCGGGTGCCGATGCCGAGGGCCGATTCGATTTCGATCCGGCCACCCATTTCGTGGATGTTGCGCTTCACCACATCCATGCCGACGCCACGTCCGGAAACGTCGGTCACCACATCGGCAGTCGAGAAGCCGGGCGCGAAAATAAGCTGCCAGACTTCGTGGTCCGGCATGCTTTCGGATGTGGGAATGCCTTTTTCGGCAGCCTTGGCGAGAATTTTTTCGCGGTTCAGTCCGGCCCCGTCGTCACTGACTTCAATCACGATATTGCCGCCCTGATGTTCGGCGCGCAGGGTGATGGTGCCCTTGGCAGGCTTGCCCTGCGCTTCACGTTTTTCAGGAGATTCGATCCCGTGGTCCAGGCTGTTGCGCACCAGGTGGGTGAGCGGATCGGCCAGTTTTTCGATCAGGCCCTTGTCCAGTTCCGTGCTTTCGCCCAGGGTTTTGAGTTCAACCTGTTTGTTCAGTTTTCCGGCAAGGTCACGCACCACGCGCGGGAAACGGCTGAAAACAAAGCTGATCGGCAACATGCGGATCGACATCACCGATTCCTGCATGTCCCGCGTGTTGCGTTCCAGTTGCGCCATGCCGTTGACCAGGTTTTCATGCAGCACCGGGTCAAGCGCGGCCACCGTCTGTGCCAGCATGGCCTGGGTGATGACCAACTCGCCCACCAGGTTGATCAGCTGGTCGACTTTCTCAACGCTGACACGGATCGAAGATTCGGCGCCGGGTGCAGTAACGGTGCCCGCTTTGTCGCTTTCGCGGCGGCCATATTTTGCCGGAGCATCCGCAGGCGGAGATGGGGGGGCGGAAACAGGGAGCGGTTCGTGCCGTGCTGGCGCGGGCAGTTCCTCGAAGAAGCCATAGCCCTGCTGCGCCTCAACCTGGCTCCTGATTTCCCCGATCGGGGCGAAAAAGCCAAAGCCATCTTCTTCTTCGCTGCCAGCGGGGGAGGGTGGCTCGGAGAAGAAGCCATAACCGGGATCTGTATCCTGCTGAACGGCATCTTCAACACTGAAAAAACCATAGCCGGGATCGTCATCGCTGGCGGCGGGCTCCGTCGCGGCTGGAGTGATGGTGAACTGGTCAGGATTGGCGATGAATGAGAAAATATCGCGTATCTCGCTTTCCTTCGCCCCTGTAGTGAGGCGCATTGTTTTTGCCGCGCCATCCCGTTCGGTAAAGTCGAGCTGGCCCAGGCTCGCAAGTTCGGCATAGAGGCTTTCCAGTCGCTCCATGTTGCTTGCAGTTTCCGCATCGGGGGTATAAGAGATCAGGAAGCACTGGGATGATGTGATCTGGGGCGCTGCCTCCTGTTGTGCCGGAGTTTCAAGCGCAGCTTCGCTTCCCGCGAGGCGCTTGAGGCGTTCGCATACCTCGGTGATCGCGGCCGGATCCACTTCTCCGCCATTCTGGTGCGCCTCCAGCTGGGCCTTGAGAATATCTCCGGCCTGAAGGAACGCATCGACCATTTCTTCGCGCATCGGAATTTCTTCCTTGCGCAGGCGGTCGAGCAGATTTTCCAGGATGTGGGTGACTTCGGTCATGTCCTTAAAACCGAAGGTGCCGCTGCCGCCCTTGATGGAATGGGCCGCGCGGAAAATGGCGTTGAGATCGTCGGGATTGGGCGCGCTGATATCCAGTCCGACGAGCAAGCTTTCCATTTGCGCCAGGTGTTCTGCGGTTTCCTCGAAGAACACCTGGTAAAACTGGCTCATGTCAATCGTCATGATGGTATCCGTTGGGGGTGAAGGATGAAGCCACCCGGCTCTTCCCTTCGTTGTGAAAAGTGAAAGATAAATCCTTTCACAGCACACAATTCACGCTTCACATTTCACTCTTAACCAATGACTTTTTTTACGACTTCCACCAGTTTTGCCGGATCGAAGGGTTTGACCAGCCAGCCCGTGGCACCGGCGGCTTTGCCCTGGGACTTCATGGTGTCGCCTGATTCTGTGGTAAGCATCAGGATCGGCACGGTTTTGTAGGCAGGCATGGCGCGCAGATTCTTGATCAGGGTGAGCCCATCGATGTTTGGCATGTTCTGATCGGTAAGAACCAGATTGTAGGGTTTGGATTTCGCCTTGTTGAGCCCATCCTGACCATCAACCGCTTCGGTTACTTCATAACCTGCGCTTTTCAGGGTAAATGAAACCATTTGCCGGATTGATGCGGAATCGTCCACCGCGAGAATTGTTTTAGCCATGAAAATGCTCCATTACTTTTTGATTATTTATTGGCGAAAAAGCTGGGATTCAGAACAGTTCAATGTCCCCGGCCGACACTTGCTCCTGTGATACTGGGTTGTGCTTCATTTTCTGGATTGTTTCTGTGGCTTCGTCGATAGCTTGCTGGAAGCGCTGGATACGCAACCTTGAATCGTCCGCGGGATTGTCGATCTTGTCATTTCCATCCATGGAAACCATGGCAATTTTGCCCAGCATGGATTCGATGGTTTCAACACGGCTCTGAATATGGCTCAGCAATTGGGTGGACATGTCCTGGAATTGCAGTGAGGTGACGGCAACCCTGACGTCTTCAGCCACGCTGTTGGCAATCTCTGATAGCTGGTCGACGGTCAATGCCATTTTGTCGTTGATGGCGGAAATATTATCCATCATGGCCTGTACCCGGGTCTTGGATTGCAGGGCAAAATTCATGTCCTTGGAGGCCATTTCATTAATGGCTTTTTCCGCATCGCTGACCGAAACATGCACCGTATTCATATGCTGGCCGATCAGATCGCTGAAACTGGTGGAGCGGGCCGAAAGCTTGCGCACCTCGTCAGCCACAACAGCAAAGCCCCTGCCCGCCTCGCCGGCACGGGCGGCTTCGATGGCGGCATTGAGGGCAAGCAGGTTGGTCTGCTGTGAAATCGACTGGATTTCACCCAGAGCCCCCATGATTTTGTCCACATCCACTTTGATGTTGTCCATCATCTCCACCAGGGACATTGCAACCTTGCTGGTCTCTACCGTGGTTTCCACGAATGTGCTCAGGGTCTGGGATGTTTCGTGAATGAAATGCTCAAAACTCTCCTCACCTGAATCATTGCTGTACTTGCTATCGGTGAGCTGGAGCGTCAGCTGTTGCTGCTCGCGGGTATGGGCCTCCATGCCGGTGAAGCTATCCACCAGCTTGTGGATGGCGTCGGCGAGGATATCCTGGGTTTGCCGGATTTCCTGTTTGATGCTGACTATCTGCTCTTCAGTCTGCAGGTGCAGTTGCCGGAACATGGCCTGCGTCTTGGCCGTTAGTGCCAGAATGTCTGAATCGGCAACCGCCCATCGGCTAGTCTCCTGTTTTTCTGCCTTGTCCAGGGTGATCTTGAATATCAGCGCCCATCCAAAGTAAACCGTACCGATCAGGAACAGATGGACAGTGCTTGAAAAAATGCTGGAATAGTCTTGCAGATTGCCCATGAGCCATTCGATGGCAACGGCAATCAAGCCCAATAAAATGCCAATGGATATGGCTTTGGTGAAGTAATGCGGCTTTTGCTTCCAGCTCACGCTATTGGGCCCCTTCGGTTATTGTTTGGCTAAGGTCATGCGATTGCCAATTTTTTATAAATTTGCCGCAAGCATTTCGAGATGCGAATATCCTGTTAATTGCTGATTAGTCACGCCATTCAATGCGGGTTCAGCATAACAGAATAAAAAAAATCTTGTAAAGCCTGGTTATAATGCAACACTGTACACATGCGGCGGGCGCAAAGCTGGAATCAATCTTGACCATGATAGCCTGGAGCGGAATCGGCAGTGTGTTTCTGGATATGGACGGCACGCTGCTTGACCTTCATTTTGACAACCATTTCTGGCTGTCGCATGTTCCCCTGCGTTACGCCGAGAAACATGGCCTGGGCCATGAGGCCGGACGAGAGGCGCTCATGCCGCGCTACCAGAAGGTGGCGGGCACGATGAACTGGTATTGCGTTGATTACTGGAGCCGCGAGCTGCAGCTGGATATTGCACGCCTCAAGGAGGAGGTCGCCCACCTCATCGCGGTGCATCCGCATGTGGTGGATTTCCTGCAAGCCCTGCGCCGTGCGAATAAAAGAGTGGTTCTGGTGACCAATGCGCACCACAAAAGCCTGGCGCTGAAAATGCAGCGCACCCGCCTCGGCTCATATTTCGACGCCGTGATCTGCGCCCATGATCTTGGCATTCCCAAGGAACACCCGGATTTCTGGGAAAGGCTGCAGGCAGTGGAGTCTTTCCGGCCCGAAGCGACCCTGCTGGTGGATGACAGCCTGCCGGTGCTGCGTTCGGCGCAGGATTACGGCATAGCCCATCTGCTGGCGGTGTACCAGCCCGATACGCGTCTGCCGGACAAGGAAGTGGGGGAATTCGCGGCGATCCGGGATTTTCGCGATATTTTGCCAGGCGAAGGGTGGTGAGCGGATTTAGTGCATGCTTCACCGCTCACCGCTCACGCCAAAATCAGCGCCGCTGCTACTTTTCTTCCTTCAGCCGCGAGAATGTTGTAGGTCCTGCAGGCGGCAAAGGTGTCCATGGTTTCCAGCCCGATTCCCTGTTGTGCCAGCGCATGCATCAGGCGCGGGGAGGGGAAGTGCAGCCTGGGGCCGGTGCCGAGCAGCAGGATTTCCAGTTCAAGTTCTGCCAGCGCGCTGAAGTTTTCCACCGTCAAGGCGTCCGGCGCGGCCGCTTGCCATTCCGTGATGACTTGCCCGGGCAGCACGATCAGGCTGCGTTCGTAGCGCACACCATTGATTGCGACGTAATCCTTGTCGTAAGCAGTAAACAGGTTGGTATCGCTGGCGGTCTGAAGGTGCAGTTTCATTGCGGTCGTTCCAATTGCGGGGAGTGGCACGGTCTTGTAAGATTATAACCTTTTTGGCTGAATCCGAATGCGCCATGCATTTGTGGTTGGCAGGCGAACCAAGTGACGCGAAAACGCCATAAACGAACCAAGGACACCGAAGACGTGCAGCCCGTACTCAAATCTTCCAAGCTCAACAATGTCTGCTACGACATCCGTGGCCCGGTGCTGGCGCGCGCGCGGCAAATGGAAGAAGACGGGCATCGCGTGATCAAGCTGAATATCGGCAACCCGGCCCAGTTCGGCTTCGAGACGCCGGAAGAGATCGTGCACGACGTCATCATCAACCTGCCCAATGCCTCCGGCTATACCGATTCCAAGGGCCTGTTCGCCGCGCGCAAGGCGGTGATGCACTACACCCAGCAGAAGAACATCCGCGACGTGCAGATGGAAGACATCTACATCGGCAACGGCGTGTCCGAGCTGATCGTGATGGCAATGCAGGCGCTGCTCAACAACGGCGACGAAGTGCTGCTGCCGATGCCGGACTATCCCCTGTGGACCGCCGCGGTGACCCTGGCCGGCGGCACGCCGCGCCATTACGTGTGCGACGAGTCGGCAGGCTGGCTGCCCGATCTGGACGACATTCGCGGCAAGATCACACCCAATACCCGGGCCATCGTGCTGATCAATCCCAACAACCCGACCGGCGCCCTGTATCCGGTGGAATTGCTGCAGGAAGTAGTGGAAATCGCACGCCAGCACCAGCTTATCGTTTATGCCGATGAAATTTACGACAAGGTGCTGTATGACGGGGCGCAGCATACCTCCATTGCTTCCCTGGCGGACGACGTGCTGTTCATTACCTTCAACGGCTTGTCGAAAAACTACCGCGCAGCGGGTTACCGCGCCGGCTGGCTGGTAGTGTCCGGCGAGAAACGCCATGCCAAGGATTACATCGAGGGCCTCACCATGCTGGCCTCGATGCGCCTGTGCTCCAATGCGCCGGCGCAGTATGCCATCCAGACCGCGCTCGGCGGCTATCAGAGCATTGACGATCTGGTGGCGCCGGCTGGACGCCTTTGCCGCCAGCGCGACCTGGCCTGGGAAATGCTGACGGCGATTCCTGGTGTTACCTGCGTCAAGCCGCAGGGGGCGATGTATCTGTTCCCTCGCCTTGACCCGAAAATGTACCCGATCGACAACGACCAGGAATTCATCCTCGAACTGCTGCTGGAAGAAAAGGTGTTGCTGGTGCAGGGCAGCGGCTTCAACTGGCCGACGCCAGACCATTTCCGCGTGGTGTTCCTGCCCAACGTGGATGACTTGCAGGAAGCCATTGGCCGTATTGCGCGTTTCCTTGAGCATTACCGCAAGCAGCATGGCTCCTGAAGTTCGGTTGTCAGTGTTCAGTGCTCAGTAAGGTCAAGGACACGCACAGAACCCGATTTTACTGACAACTGACAACTAATCACTAAACTAACTGAAAACTCACATATGAAACCCATCAACGTAGGACTGTTAGGACTCGGCACCGTCGGCGGAGGCACGCTCACCGTATTGCGCCGCAATGCCGGAGAAATCACCCGCCGCGCCGGGCGCGAGATTCGTGTCACCATGGCTGCGGTGCGCGACCTGGAGAAGGCGCGCAAATTCGCCGGCAACGAACTGAATATCACCACCAACCCGATGGATGTGGTGGACAATCCCGATATCGACATCGTGGTGGAGCTGATCGGCGGCTATACCCTGGCCAGGGACCTGGTGCTGAAGGCCATTGCCAACGGCAAGCACGTGGTGACTGCCAACAAGGCCCTGCTGGCTGTGCACGGCAACGAGATTTTCAAGGCGGCGCAGGACAAGGGCGTGATGGTGGCTTTCGAAGCAGCCGTTGCCGGAGGCATCCCGGTCATCAAGGCGCTGCGCGAGGGCCTCTCTGCCAACCGTATCGAATGGATCGCCGGCATCATCAACGGCACCACCAACTTCATCCTCTCGGAAATGCGCGACAAGGGGCTGGCGTTCGACACCGTGCTCAAGCAGGCGCAGGAACTCGGTTACGCCGAGGCCGACCCGACCTTCGACATCGAGGGCATCGACGCCGCGCACAAGCTGATGATCATGTCCGCCATCGGCTTCGGCATCCCGATGCAGTTCGACAAGGCCTATACCGAAGGTATCTCCAGTCTCACCAAGGAAGACATTTCCTACGCCGAGCAACTGGGTTACCGCATCAAGCTGCTGGGCATCACCAGGCGCACCGACAAGGGCATCGAACTGCGTGTGCACCCCTGCCTGATTCCCGCCTCGCGTCTCATCGCCAACGTCGAAGGCGTGATGAACGCGGTGCTGGTGAAGGGCGATGCAGTGGGCGTCACCATGTACTATGGCCGCGGCGCCGGCGCCGAGCCGACTGCCTCCGCCGTGGTGGCGGACCTGGTGGACGTGACCCGGATGCTTACCTCCGATCCGGAAAACCGCGTGCCGCATCTGGCCTTCCAGCCTGATGCCCTGTCCAGTGCGCCGATTCTGCCCATTGAAGAAGTTCACACCTCCTACTACCTGCGCCTCAAGGCTTTCGACAAGCCGGGCGTGCTGGCCGACGTGACGCGCATCCTGGCCGATCTGGGCATCTCCATCGACGCCATGATCCAGAAGGAACCGAGGGAAGGGGAGGAGAGCGTGGATGTGATCCTGCTCACCCATCTGACGGTGGAAAAAGCCATCAACCAGGCGATTGCCAAGATCGAGGCGCTGCCGACCATCGCCGGCAAGGTGACGCGCATCCGGCTGGAAGAACTGAACGCATGAAATACTTAAGCACTCGCGGCGGCATGCCGCCCAAGACCTTTACCGAAATCCTGCTTGGCGGCCTCGCCACCGATGGCGGTCTGACCATTCCGGATGCCTATCCCAGGCTGAGCAGGGACGAGCTGGCCGCCATGCGCGGCATGAGCTACCGCGATCTGGCGTTCGAAGTGATCCGCCGCTTTGCCGACGACATTCCCGCTGCCGATCTCAGGGCGATTGTCGATAAAACTTACACTGCCGAAACATTCCGAAGCGACGATATCACGCCGGTCAAGACGCTGGAGCCGGGCCTGCACATTCTCGGCCTGTCCAACGGCCCGACGCTGGCATTCAAGGACGTGGCGATGCAGCTGCTCGGCAACCTGTTCGAGTATGTGCTGGAACAGGAAAATGCCGAGATCAACATTCTCGGCGCCACCTCCGGCGACACCGGCAGCGCGGCGGAATACGCCATGCGCGGCAAGCAGCGGGTGAAGGTGTTCATGCTCTCGCCGCTGGGCAAGATGAGCCCGTTCCAGACGGCGCAAATGTTCTCTCTGCAGGACCCGAACATTTTCAATATTGCCGTGAAGGGCGTGTTCGATGACTGCCAGGATATCGTCAAGGCCGTTTCCAGCGACCTGGAATTCAAGTCCAAGCACAAGATCGGCGCGGTCAATTCGATCAACTGGGCGCGCGTCACGGCCCAGGTGGTGTACTACTTCAAGGCTTATTTTGCCGTGACCCGGAGTAACGACGAGGAAGTGTCGTTCTCGGTGCCTTCTGGCAATTTCGGCAATGTCTGCGCGGGCCACATAGCCAGGCAGATGGGCCTGCCGATTCACAAGCTGATCGTCGCCACCAATGAGAATGACGTGCTGGACGAGTTTTTCCGCACCGGCGTGTACCGGCCCCGCCCGGAAACCCGCCACACCAGCAGCCCCTCCATGGATATTTCCAAGGCGTCCAATTTCGAGCGCTTTGTCTATGACCTGGTGGGCCGCGACCCGGCAGTGGTCAAGGAACTGTGGCAAAAGATCGATGGCGGCGGCAGTTTCGACCTGTCCGCAACCCCGTATTTTGCCCGGGTAAAGGATTTCGGTTTCACCTCGGGCGAGAGCAGCCATGCCAACCGCCTCGAAACCATTCGCCACATTTACCAGAAATACGGCGTGATGATCGACACCCATACTGCCGACGGCGTCAAAGTGGGCCTGGAACACCGTGAAGCGGGCATCCCGCTGGTGTGCCTGGAAACCGCCTTGCCGGCCAAGTTCGAGGAAACCATTCGCGAGGCGCTGGGGCGCGAGCCGGAACGTCCGGCCGAACTGGCGGACCTTGAAAAGCGTCCACAGCGCTATGAAGTCATGGATTCAAGCGCCGATGCGGTGAAACGATTTATTGTTGCCCATTCCGCTTGAGCATTCTTCATCCTTCTTCTTGCTAGCGTCGAGGTGAACTTTGGCAGAAAACTGGACACACTGTCCGCGAAAGCCTTTGCTGTGAAAAAGCCGCTGCCCGTTCAGAAAACCCCCCGCCCAAACCGGTCCGTGGTAACCCAGCGCACCGTGGCCAAAGCCGGCATGGGCGTTTCGCTTGGCGTTCTGGTGTGGACGGCCATGGCGCGCAGCCGCAAGGTGATGCGCTATCACACCCTGGCCGGCGTTGCCATGCTCGGCTTCACGGCCTGGCACCTGACGCTGTACCGGGCGCGCAACAAGACTTTCGACGAATAGCCCTCTTTTCCTGCATGGCCTGTGGCCTCCCTGATTCCGGCCGGAACGCCCCGGCATGATCGTAGACCGGGAAAAACTACGCCTGCTGCTGGAACAGGAATGCGGCGGAGAGAATCTTTGCAGCGAGTTGCTGCGTCAGCGTCCCCACTTGTTTGCCTCGGGCGCGGTGTTTCTGGAGCGGGATTTGGCCCGCCAGATGCAGGAGACGATTGCGGCAGTCGAGACCGTGGTCGCCTTGCCCGCCTACCGGGAAGCGGTGCTTGCCCGTTCGCCCTCCATCGTTCATTTCGACCCCGGCGCGCGGGGCGTTTTTATCGGTTATGATTTCCATCTGGCGGGGGCCAGGCCGCAGCTGATCGAGATCAACACCAATGCGGGCGGAGGGCTGCTGAATGCCAAGCTTGCCAGGGTAATGCTGGGCGGAAATGATGGCGATCATTGCGAGCGGGCCTTCGTCGAGATGTTCCGCGAGGAATGGCGCATCCGGCATGGCGACAGGCCGCCACGCAACATTCTCATCGTCGACGACCAGCCTGCCGGGCAGTATCTCTATCCGGAATTCCTGCTCTTTCGGGCATTGTTCCGGCGGCATGGCCTGAATGCCGAAATTGCCGATCCAGGGGAACTGGCTTATCGGGAAGGGGTGCTGTGGCATCGCGATATGCCATGCGATCTGGTCTACAACCGGCTGACCGATTTCCTTCTTGACGAGCCTCGCCATGAGAACTTGCGTCGCGCCTACCTTGACGGGGCCGTGATGATGACGCCGCACCCGCGCGCGCATGCCCTGTACGCCGACAAGCGCAATCTGGTGCTGCTGGGCGATGCCGGCCGCCTGCGCGCGTTCGGCGCGGCGGAAGACGTCATCCAGGCCCTGCGGTGCAGCATCCCGGCCACGGTGGAGGTCACGCCGGACAATGCCGGGCAACTTTGGCAGCAGCGGCGCCGCCTGTTTTTCAAACCGGCAGGGGGGTATGGCAGCAGGGGGGCCTACCGGGGCGAGAAATTGACCCGGCGAGTCTGGGAGGAAATCCGCAACGGGGAATATGTGGCGCAAGATTTCGTGCCGCCCAGCGAGTGCGAGCTGGGCGATGAAGGCGCGCGTTCCAGTCTGAAAGTGGATTTCCGTCTCTACACCTATGCCGGCGCGGCCCAGCTCATTGCGGCGCGGCTGTACCAGGGCCAGACCACCAATTTCCGCACACCTCTGGGCGGGTTCGCGCCGGTGCGGCTGACATAGGGTGCTGCGGCAATATGCCGCATTACCTGCGGCAACTGATCGCAGTAGCATTGCGTCACACGGTAAGGAAACCGGTGAGGAGATGAATCATGAACAAGAAACCCGAGGCTGAAAACAAGGAACTGGCGTCGTTGCTGCTCGGCGCCGGGTTTGCGCTGGCCGCGCTCATCATATTGCCCGCGGTGGCGCAGCGCGTGGGGCTCGGCTCCAGCCTGACCATCGCCTTGCGCGGCGCCCTGATGCGGGCATCCAACCGGGTCTGACTGTCTTCCCGGACGGCCATGCAGTCCGGGGTTGGCACTGCTGGCGGACTCTGTGGCAAACTGTTCCTGAATGGAATTTTCAAAGATCCGTCAATATGCCCAAATTCAAAGCCTTCCTTCTTGTCGCGGCCGCCCTCGGCGCCGCCGCCGCTTGGCTGCTGTGGCCCCACAAACAGGACGCCCACACCGTCGTTCTGCCCGTCGCGGAGCGGCCGCTGGGCGGAGATTTCACCCTGCAAACGGCGGACGGGCCGGTTTCCCTGCACGATTTGCACGGCAAGGTGGTGCTGCTGTATTTCGGCTATGCAAAATGTCCGGATGTCTGTCCCACTTCCCTGTCGATGAATGCCCAGGCCCTGACGGCGTTGACGCCGGAGGAAAGAAGCAAGACCCGCCTGCTGTTCATTTCGGTCGATCCCGAGCGGGATACGCCGGCCTCGCTCAAGGCCTATGCCGCCTATTTCCATCCTGAAATGATCGCGGCCACTGGATCGCTGGAACAGGTGGCCGCGGTTGCCCGCGCCTATGGGGTCGGCTACGCCAAGCGCCCCCCTCAGGCGGACGGCAGCTATGCGGTCGACCATTCGGCGCAGACGTATGTCATCGCGCCGGACGGGCGCCTGGCGGACATGGTTGCTTTTGGATCGACGCCGGACAAGGTGGTCGATGCCGTGCGCAAGTTCCTTCCCTGACCCATGACGGCGAGACTCTCCCATCGCGCTATTGTCCTCTTTGCCCTCATGCTCGCGCTGTTCGCATTGACTTTCGCCGACGCGGCTCATCTTCGCGCCTCGCGCGCCGGAGCGCTGGCCGGGGAGGCCGGCCTGGCGGCCCGCCTCGGACTGACAGACCTGTGCCTGTTCACCGAGGCTCGTTATACCCGGCATCTTTCGCAGGCCGACCTGCATAGCGCGTTCCAGGATCATCCCCTCGCATTCGAGCATTTCCCGAGCGGTTCGCTGACGGCGCCGCGCCTGCCTGTCACGGAACATGAATACCTGGATCGAAAAACAAAAAGCCCTGATTGATTTCACGCTGGCCTCGCTGGCGCGGCGCAAGATCAGGAATCTTGGCCTGCTTTTGGTGTACGCGCTGATCGTGTTCCTGCTCGCCTCGGTGATGCTGTTTACCCACGCCTTGCGCAAGGAAGCGGGGCAGGTGCTGGCAAACTCGCCGGAAATCATCCTCCAGCGCCTGGTGGCGGGCCGCCACGACCTGATCCCGCCGGGCTACCTGGAAAAGATCGGCCGCATCCGCGGCGTGCAGAAGAAGCAAGGACGCCTGTGGGGCTACTATTACGATGCGGTGCTCAAGGCCAATTACACCTTCATGGTGCCGCAGCCCGGCGCCCTGCTGGTGCCGGATCCAGGCAAGATTGCGATCGGCGCGGCGCTCGCCAGGATGCGCGGCCTGGTTCCCGGCAACACGATTTCCTTCCGCTCCTATTCCGGCAAGCTGTTCACGTTCGAGGTGGCCTCCGTCCTGCCGCACCAGTCCGAACTGGTGAGCGCCGACCTGGTATTGCTCGGCGAGGAGGATTTCCGCGCTTTCTTCGAACTCCCGCCGGGTCATTACACCGACATTGCACTCTCGGTCGCCAATCCGCAGGAGGTGCGCAACATCGCCACCAAGCTGGCCGCCCAGTTGCCCGACTCGCGCCCCATCCTGCGCGAGGAAGTGCTGCGCACCTACGAATCCATTTTCAACTGGCGCGAGGGCATCGTGCTGGTGCTGCTGTCGGGAGCCATCCTGGCCTTCGCCATTTTCGCCTGGGAAAAGGCGTCCGGCCTTTCCGCCGAGGAAAAGCGGGAGATCGGCATTCTCAAGGCCATCGGCTGGGAAACCGGCGACGTCATCAAGATGAAATTCTGGGAAGGCGCGCTGGTTTCCCTGGCCGCCTTCCTGCTCGGCTATATCGCCGCCTACCTGCACGTCTTCCGCTTTTCCTCGCTGCTGTTCGAGCCGGTGCTAAAGGGCTGGGCGGTGCTGTATCCGCGTTTCGAGCTGACGCCCGAGGTGGACGGGTTTCAGGTGGCGACGCTGTTCCTGTTCACCGTTTTTCCCTACGCGGTGGCGACGGTCGTGCCGATCTGGCGCGCCGCGATCACCGATCCCGATGCGGTGATGAGGGTGTGAAATGATCGAGGTTTTCGAAGTCCGCAAGGCTTTCAACCAGGGGCGCCACAACGAATACTGGGCCCTGAACGGCATCAGCCTGAGCATCGAGGCGAAAAAGGTGACCGCACTGTGCGGCCCGAGCGGTTCGGGCAAGACCACCCTGCTCACCATCATCGGCTGCCTGGCGCGTCCCACCAGCGGCCGGGTGCGGCTCAAGGGGCGCGACATTTCCGGCCTGCCGGAGCGTTTCCTGACCGGCATCCGGCGCACCACTTTTGGTTTCGTGTTCCAGCAGTTCAACCTCATCAAGGGTCTGTCAGCGCTGGATAACGTGATGCTGCCTGCCTACCCGCTCGGCGGCGACTGGCGCGCATTGCGCGCACGCGCCGAAAGCCTGCTGGATTCGCTCGGTCTCGGCCACCGGCGGGAGGCGCGGGTCGAATGGCTGTCGGGCGGCGAGCAGCAGCGCGTTGCCATTGCCCGCGCCCTGGTCAACGACCCGGAAGTGCTGATCGCGGACGAGCCCACGGCCAACCTCGACACTGCGCTGTCGAAGGAATTTCTCGCCATCCTGGAAAGGCTGGCGGGGCAGGGGAGGACCGTGCTGCTGACCAGCCATGATCCGCTGGTGGTCGAATCGGCAGTGGTCGACCGCGTGATCAACATGCGTGACGGGCAGATCGTCTAATGCTGTTCCAGCCGGCGGTTATCGCACTGCTGCTGGCCTCCGCGGTGAGCGTCGCCATGCTGCTGGCCGCGTCGCCCTTCGCGCTGGAGGTGATACGCCACTGGGACATCAAGAGCGGCAGCGAGCGCCAGTTGACCCTGGAACGCCGCACCTACCTGTTTTCCACCCTGCTCGGCTTCGTCTTCGCCACCCAGCTGGTGTCGCTGCTGCTGTTTGTGTTCAACGCCGACAAGATGGCTGTGATGTTCGTCGGCGCAATGTGCGCCGTGGGCACGCTCAACGTCAATCCATTCGGCTTTCCCGCCCTGATCGCGCAGATCGTGGTGTTTTTCCTGGCGGCCGCCTGGCTGGTGGTGAACCAGACCGACAACCGCGCCGAGGACTACCCGCTGGTGCGCATGAAATACGTCCTGCTGCTCGCCATGCTGCCTTTCCTGCTGGGCTCATTCGCCCTGCAGCTCGAATATTTTCTCCATCTCAAGGCCAATGTCATCACTTCCTGCTGCGGCAGCCTGTTTTCAGAGGGCAAACAGTCACTTGCCGGGGACGCCGCAGCCTTGCCGCCGAAACTGGCGATGGTGCTGTTCTATGGCGCGCTGGCCGTGGCCGTGGGTGCCGCCGCAGGCCACGCATTGACGCGCCGCGGCGGCTATTGGGTGGCGGCATTTTCAGCCATTGCCTTCATCGCGGCCCTGGCCGGCATTCTGTCCTTCGTTTCGCTTTACATCTACGAACATCCCCACCACCATTGCCCTTTCTGCATCCTCAAGCCGGAATACGGCTACCAGGGCTACTGGATGTATATCCCGCTGTTCGCCGCCACGGCTGCCGGACTCGGGGTGGGCGCGGTGCAGCCATTCGCGCGCGTTCCCAGCCTGGAGAAAATCGTGCCGGAAACCTCCCGCCGCCTGGCCTGGGCCGCGGCCGGCGGGTTTGCGCTGTTCGCGCTTGCCGCGTCCTTCATGGTGTGGCGCTCCAACCTGATATTGCTCGAGGTCTGACGTGAAAAGACTTTTGCTGATCCTGCTGCTGTTGCTTGCCTCCTGCGATGGCGGCGCGCCCAAGCTCAACACCGGGGACAAGGCGCCAGCCTTTTCTGCCGTGAAGCCGGACGGCGCAACCGTGAGCTTTCCCGGCGATTATGCGGGCAAGCCGGTGGTGATCCGCTTCTGGGCAGACTGGTGCCGTTTCTGCGAAGGGGAGATGAAACTGATCGAGCAGGTTTACCAGCGCCGGAAAAGCCACGGCCTGCAGGTGCTGGCGATCAACGCCGGGCAGGACCGGGAGACGGTCTCCGCCTTCATGCGCAGGATCGGCGTGAGCTATCCGGCATTGCTCGACGAAAAATCCGAAATCGCCCGCCGCTACGGCGTGGTGGGGTTGCCGACCACCTATTTCGTGGGCGCCGACGGCATCGTCAAATCCAAGGTGGTGGGCGAAGCCGACGAGGCGACCTTCGAGCGCCATGCGCTGGAATTGTCCCGATGAACGAGAATCGCGCCTGCGACCTGTGCGGTCTGGACATCGGGATCAAACCGTTTTATCTTGAAAACGTGGAGAAACGCCTGCAATTCTGCTGCGAGGGCTGCCTGGGGATTTACCAGATGCTGCACGAAACCGAGTTGCCACCCGTTAGCACCACTATCGACCAACCCAAAGGAGAACAGCGATGAACGGAATGACGGAAGAAGGCATGAAACAGATGGCGCACATGATGGGCCAGCAGGGTTCCATGATGGGGCCGATGCAGGGTCCTATGCAGGGCGCAATGATGGCCGCGACCGGCTACGCCGCCGGGCGCGGACTGCTGGGCGGGGCGCTGCTGCGCAATCCTTGGGTCATGCTTGCGGCAGGCATCGCCGCGGGCTATTTCCTGCACAAATACCAGGACGAAATCATGCTGGCGCTGGCCAAGGGCACCGGCATGGGCAAGGATTTCATCTTGCAGCAGAAGGAAAGCCTGGCCGACCTGATCGAGGAAACCCGCGAGAAGGAAGAACAGCAGGCCAAGCCGGAACAGCCGGCGGCGTAAACATCCGCCCGGCCGCGCGCGGCCGGGAAACCAAATTGCAGGGAGGTCATGATGAGTGACGCATTCAGCCCGGATGCCCTGGCCCGGCAGATCGTCGTGCGCTACCGCGGCGCCGGCCACGTGCGCTTCCAGCTGCCGGAAGCGCTCTGTGAGGAGCACAACGCTGCGGCGATCGAGGACGGCCTGCGCAATCAGCCCGGGGTGTACCGGGTCACCCTTTACCGCAAGCTGAACAAGCTCTCGGTGTTCTACCACCCGCATGCCTGCGAACTGCACGATGTGGCGCGCTGCCTCCGTGACGCGCTGAAAGAGGCGGGTGCGCCAGGCGAATCCGCGAAAAGCTCGCTGATGCAGCGCCTGCGCTCCGCCAGTCCCGCCGGCTGGATCAAGGCCAAGGCCGGACAAGCCAGGGCCAAGGTCGAGGAATGGAAGTTCAAGGCCAGGCTCATGGGACAGATCGTTTCCTACCATCCGCAGATCAACCCCATGCTCAAGAGCATGTTCACGGAGCGGGCGATTCTCAATTTCGCCAACGACATCGTGACTTTCTACCTGATCAAGGTGCACTGGGACCTGATCACGCAGAAGTGGGTGCGGCAGCCGTTCAAATACCGCAACGCCTGGCTGACGACTTTCTACCTGGTGTTCCTGCTGGTGCGCTCGCGCAAACAGGCGGCCAAGAAACCTTGAACGCGCCGTCTCCCGCCCGTTTTGCCGTGGTCCACCGCCTTGCGCGGCGGGTGCGGGTGGTTTCTCCGCTGCTGGCGAAGAATCCGGAGCGCTGCTACATCCTTGAAATCCTGCTCAGGAAACGGCCGGAGATCCGCCATGTGCGCGCGGTGCCTGAAATCGGCTCGCTCGCGCTGCATTACGATCCGCTGCGCCTGCCGGAAGAAAAACTGCTCGCCACGCTCGACAAGCTGCTGGCCAACCTCGACGTCAAGGTGCCGAAGGCGGCCGCAGCCGAACCCGTTACGGGGCCAGCGCAGGAATGCGCGGTCGCGGTGGAAGGCATGACCTGCGCCTCCTGCGCGCTGCTGGTCGAGATGAAACTGAAGCAGGACCCGCGCGTGAAGAAGGCCAGCGTCAACTACGCCGCCGGCACCGCCAGCGTCGAAGGCGCGCTGGGGCGGGACGAGGTTTCCGCCATTGTGCGCCGTCTCGGCTACACGCCGCAGCCGATGGACACGCTGGCACAGCGCCGGCTGGTGGTGGAACACGAACGCGAACAGCTCGCCCTGGCTCGCCGCCGCTTCAACACCGCAACGCTGCTGGCCGTGCCGGTGGCGGCGCTGGGCATGGCGATGCACCGCTCGCGCGCCATGCGCCTGGTCGAGTTCGCGCTCACCACGGCGGTGATGTTCGGGCCAGGCGCGGAAATCTTCCGCAAGGCCCGCATGCTGGCCCGCCAGCGCGCCGCCAACATGGATTCGCTGATCGCCATGGGGGCCGGCGCGGCCTACCTGTACAGCCTGCCCGGCCTGTTCCAGCGCCGCCACCACGTCTATTTCGAGGCCGCGGCCAGCATCCTGGCCTTCGTCCTGCTCGGGCGCTTCCTTGAGGAAAGGGCGCGCGGCAAGGCCGGCGAGGCGATCCGCAAGCTCATCGAGCTCCAGCCGGAAACGGCCACCCTCCTGCGCGATGGGCGCGAACTGGTGGTGTCCATCGACCAGATCGTGGTGGGAGACATGCTGCGCGTGCGTCCGGGCGAACGCATCCCGGCGGACGGCGAGGTGGTCGAGGGGTATTCCAGCGTCAACGAAGCGATGATGACCGGGGAATCGCTGCCGGTGGAGAAAGCCCCAGGCGACCCGGTCATCGGCGGCTGCCTCAACGGCATGGGCAGCTTCACCCTGCGCGTCCGCGCGGTCGGCGCCAATAGCGTGCTGGCGGGCATCGTGCGCCTGGTGGA
>PQAG01000046.1 GCA_003104895.1 Nitrosomonadales bacterium | reverse complement strand
ACATCCGCCGCGCAGCGCACGGCAGGGTGGAGCTGGGCTGAAGACAGCCGTTGCCGGGCTGCCTCCAGGTCCAGGCCGGCCAGCGCCTGCCCCAGCGCATCCAGTTCTCCTGCTGCATCGTGCTCAGGCAGCGGGGCGCAATCCCCCCAGCCGATCAGGCCTGCGTCCGTTTCCAGCCGCAAGAGCCAGCCGCGCCGTTCTGCGAAGCTGCCCTGCGCGCTGGCCCACTCCGCCCGCAGCGGCAGGCGGTAGGGGATGATACGGCTTGCGCTTAATGTGAAACTCGCGCAGCGAGCCTGCGCCCCCCTCCTCCTGCCTCCGGCTGCGCTCAGGCAACGGGGGGGGAGGGCTGGGGCGGGCATGGTGAGTTTCATGATCAGGCGTTGTTCAGTTGCCATGCCCGTTGGCCGCACCGGCTTGTCCTGGGCCGGCGAGCGCCGCCTGCAATGCCTGCTCCAGGCGCGCGGCGCTCATCGGGCCGCGCCGGGTATCGACGATGTTGCCCTCTGCATCGAGCACCAGGGTGAAGGGCAGGCCGGCCGCCTGGTTGCCCAGCTTCTGCATCAGCGCGATGCCCTGCTCCCTGCCGCTTGCCAGGGGGTAGTTGATGCCGTAGGCGCGGGCGAAGTCCTGCACCAGCTCGCGATTGTCGTCCACCGCGATGCCGAGGAAGGCCACGCCGCGCTCGCGGTACTTGTCCTGCGCCTCGATCAGGTCTGGAATCTCCTTGCGGCAGGGCGGGCACCAGGTAGCCCAGAAATTGACCACCGCCACCTTGCCCCTGAGCTGCTCCAGCGCAACCGGCTGGCCCGCAAGGCCGTTGAAGGACGCCTGGTACAGCGGTGCCGGAGAAATTTCGTCCGCCGCCCGGACGCCCGGAGAAAGGCACAGGGCCAGCAGCAGGTAAAACATTTGTTTCATAGCATCATTCCCAAGCTTAACAGGACGCCAAACAGCAGCTGCAGTTGAGCCGTCTGGGCCAGGATGTGGTTGAACACCGGCCCCGCCGGCTCGGTGGCGAAGCGCTGCAGCAAGCGCATGGCCCAGGGCAGGGACAGGAAGGGCAGGGCCGCCCCCCACTGCGACATGCCCGTCAGGACATGCAGCACGGGCAGCAGAAGGTAGGGCAGAAACAGCAGCAGGCCATATTCGACCTGACTGCGCTCGCGCCCCAGGCGCACCGCCAGGGTGTTCTTGCCGATCTCGCGGTCCTGGTCGAGATCACGGTAATTGTTGACCACGATCACTGCCGCCGCCTGCATGCCCAGCATGGAGGCGGCGATAAAGACGGCCCAGTCGAGCCGGAAGGTTTGCAGGTAGAAGCTCCCCATCACCGCCGCCAGCCCGAAAAAGAGGAACACGAACACCTCGCCCAGTCCGCTATAGGCCAGCGGGCGCGGTCCGCCGGTATAGGCCCAGCCGGAGGCCAGCGCCGCCAGCCCGAGCGCGATGATCGGCCAGCCGCCGTGCCAGGCGAGATAAACGCCGCAGCCGAAAGCCAGGGCAAAGCAGCCCAGCGCCGCCATTCCGGCCTGGCGCGCGGAGAGCCAGCCGGAAGCCACCGCCCGCGCCGGTCCCAGCCGCCCCGGCGCATCCGCGCCGCGCGCGAAGTCCGCCGCATCGTTGTGCAGATTGGTGCCGATCTGGATCAGGAGCGCTGCGACCAGCGCCACGACGGCGGGCAGCCATAGAACCGTGGCCGTTTCCAGCCAGGCCAGCGTGGTGCCGGCCAGCACCGGCGCGATAGAAACCGAAAGGGTCTTGGGGCGCGCGGCCAGCAGCCACGCCTGCAAG
This sequence comes from Nitrosomonadales bacterium, assembly GCA_003104895.1. GTDB lineage: Bacteria > Pseudomonadota > Gammaproteobacteria > Burkholderiales > Sulfuricellaceae > Sulfurimicrobium. Next base: position 15,448 of record PQAG01000046.1, on the reverse strand, counting down.
GGATGGATCGCCTCTCCGCTCATTGGCTTTCTCCCCGCCGGGGTGTTTTTTTGCCCTTGCTGCCGGATGCCGCCGGGAGCAGGGACGTGAGCTTCTGGTAGCGCTCGAACAGGAACGCCACGCGCTCGGCCTCGGTTTTGAAACCGGTTTTACCATAAGCGGCATCCACGGCCTTGTCCAGCGCCTGGTGCGCCTTGAGCAGCGCGGGCGGCATGGTGAGCGGGTCGTAGAGGTCGGCCAGGCTGGCGCCGGGGAACTGGGCGCGGGCGTCGAGGACGGCCTGGGCGGCGGTTTCGGTCGAAACCATGGCTTTTGTCGTTTGCTCCCTCGCCCACTTGTGGGAGAGGGTTGGGGAGAGGGAACTGTCACAGCGAGGGGCGTCGATGGAATCGCCGCTCCATCCCGAGCCCTCTCCCCCGGCCCCTCCCCCGCTTGCGGGGGAGGGGAGATCTGCTCGCTCCGGCGTGAAGGGCTGGGGCGAGGGGAGATCGGGCCAGGGGAAGTTGTTGTAGACGATGCTGGCCGAATAGCGGTAGCGGCTTTCCAGCCGGCCGCACACGGCGCGTATCCAGGCGTTGTGCATGGTGGAGGCGAGGATGCCGAAGTGGTAGAGGGTGGCATTGGGGGCGATTTTCACCAGATTGCTGGCGAGCGTTTCGGGCTGCTCAAAACCAATGGGGATGAACAGGCGGCGCTCGGACGATACTTCCGGCAGCACCAGGTACGGTGCGGGTTGCATGTTCTCGACATGAAACCGCGCCGGCGTGTCCGCCAGCTTGCGCGTCGGCGCGCTCTTGCTGGCCAGGCGCAGCGCCCGTACCGCCTGCACCCGTTTCATCGCTTCGGGCATGGCGCGCAGTTGCTGCGGCGGGCAGTCGCCCTAGCCACAGGCACCAGCGTTCATGGCCGTTGATGAATTCGTCGGCGCCAATCCAGCGGCGGAAGAAAGGCGCGGCGGCGGGTTCCTTTGCCAGAAATGCCACCTTCTCATCGGGCGTGAACAGGTATTGCCCGCCATCAATGGGCTTGTTGCCGATGCCGATCTCCGGCACCTTGCAGATGGGTTTCGAGCGGCGCGGCAGCACCACGTCGGGCCCATCCACCAGGTAGGGGTTGATGTTGGCCGCCCGGACGGCATGGGGGTCGCCCTTGATATCCTCGTACTCGAAAATGGTTTTTCCCGTCACGTCGCCCAGCCCGAAACCAACGATGACCACATGCACGGCGGCATTTCCGCGTGCCTCATTGCTCCAGCTGAAGGTACGGTGGGCGAAGTGGATCTTGACGCCTTGCGCCAGCAGCCAGCCCCATAGCGCGCCAACCTGCTCGCCCTGGCTGATGCTGTTGGTGGAGACGAAGGCGGCGCGGATTTTTATTCCCTCCCCTTCAAGGGGAGGGTTAGGGTGGGGATGGGGTTCGCTCGCGGCAATCAACCCCATCCCCCTCCCAACCTCCCCCTTGAAGGGGGAGGAGTGGGCCATGTATCTTGCCGCCTTCACGTACCACGCCGCCACGAAATCCAGCAGCCCGGCGTTGTCGATGCCGGCAAAGACCGCGCGGGCATCCTCGCGCTGGGCATCGCTCATATACTTGGCGCCGATAAACGGCGGATTCCCCATCACAAAACTGCATTTCTTCGCCGCCACCACATCGTTCCAGTCCAGCCGCAAGGCGTTGCCGCACACGATATTGGCGCTGGCCTTGAGGGGAATGCGGGCGAAGTACAGGCCGAATTCTTCCGACACGCGCAAATTCATCTGGTGGTCCATCAGCCACATCGCGACCTGGGCGATTCTTACGGGGAATTCCTCGATTTCGATGCCGTAGAACTGGTCCACGTCGAGGCTGATGAGGCTGTGCACGTCGAGCGTGAGCTGCTCGCTGGCGCGCGAGGCGCGCAGGATTTCGAGTTCCAGCAGGCGCAGTTCGCGGTAGGCGATGACGAGGAAGTTGCCGCAGCCGCAGGCGGGGTCAAAAAATGTCAGACTGCGCAGTTTCTTGTGGAATTCGAATAGTTTGTTTTTACTGTTTTTGACCTTGCTGAATTCGTCCCACAGCGCGTCGAGGAACAGGGGCTTGATGAGCTTCTGGATGTTCTTTTCGCTGGTGTAGTGCGCGCCGAGATTGCGCCGCGCCTGCTTGTCCATGATGGACTGGAACAGCGAACCAAAGATGGCGGGGGAGATGCGGCTCCAGTCCAGCGCGCAGCAATCGAGCAGCGACTGGCGCATTTTGCTGTCGAAGCTGGCCATGGGCAGGGTTTCCTCGAACAGCTTGCCGTTGACGCAGGGAAAGGCGGCGAGCTGTTCGTCCAGGTTTTTCAGGCGTTTTGGTTCGGGCGTGTTGAGCGCCTGGAACAGGGCGCCGAGGTGGTAGGCGAGGTCGCTGCCGTCGCTGTTGGTGCGCTGCTCGATGTAGTCCTGAAGCTGCTGGCGCTCGAAGATGCCGGTATCCTCGGCAAACAGGCAGAACAGCAGGCGCACCAGGTAGAGTTCCAGCGGGTGGCCGTCAAAGCCGGTTTCCCGCATCTGGTCGTGCAGCCTGCCCATGCGTTCGGCGGCCTGGATGTTGACCGGGTCCTGCTCCTGTATCCTGTGGGTCTGATATCCGGCGATGAAGCCGAACAGGCGCACGTTTTTGTGCAGGTCTTGCAGTTCGAATTCGTGGAATTCACCCTCACCCCCGTCCCCTCTCCCAGAGCCCCCGGCCAAACCGCCCGAGGACAAGGGCGAGGGGGGATCCAGATCGTAGAGGCGGAAGCGCGCGAAGTCGGAGACCAGCACATATTTGGGCAAGTCGCGTTCCGCGATGCCGGGGAAGTAGTCCAGCGCCTGGGTGTAGGCCTTGTCCAGGCTTTTGCCACGCGATTTGTGTTCGACCAGCAGCACGCCCTTCCAGAACAGGTCGATGAAGCCCTGCCTGTCGCCCAGTTTCCTGACCGGCTCCTCGAACGAGGCGAGCCGCTTGCGGCTGATGCCGAAGATGTTGAAGAAGCCGTCCCAGAAAGACTTGGCTTCCGCATCCTCGGAAGATTCATCTTGCCATTCGCGGGAAAATCCCAGGGCGCGGCTTTTGATTTCGTTCCAGCTCAAGGGCATGGTTGCGGCTTCGCTAATGGGTCATGGCCGGCGCGGAAATTTTGAAAAATCCGGCGGCCTTTTTTCCAGCCAGGCATTCCTGCCTTCCTGGCCTTCCGGGGTCATGTAGTAGAGCGCGGTGGCGTTGCCGGCCAGTTCCTGGATGCCGGCCAGGCCGTCGGTGTCGGCGTTGAAGGCGGCTTTGAGCATGCGCAGGGCGGTGGGCGAGAGTTGCAGCATTTCGCGGCACCACTGGACGGTTTCTGACTCCAGTCCGGCCAGCGGGACCACCGCATTCACCAGCCCCATTTCCAGCGCCTGATGGGCGTCGTACTGGCGGCACAGGAACCAGATTTCCTTGGCTTTTTTCAGCCCCACCGCGCGCGCCAGCAGGCTGGCGCCGAGTCCGGCGTCGAAGCTGCCCACGCGCGGCCCGGTCTGGCCGAAGCGGGCGTTGTCGGCGGCGATGGTGAGGTCGCATACCAGGTGCAGCACGTGGCCGCCGCCGATGGCGTAGCCCGCCACCATCGCCACCACCGGCTTGGGGAGGCGGCGGATCTGCATCTGCAGGTCCAGCACGTTGAGATGCGGCGTGCCCCGGTCGTCGTGGTAGCCGCCGTCGCCGCCGCGCACCTTCTGGTCGCCGCCGGAGCAGAAGGCCAGGCCGCCTGAGCCGGTGAGGATGATGGCGCCGATTTCAGGGTCGAGATGCGCCTGCTGGAAGGCCTGCATCAGTTCCTGCACGGTCTGCGGACGGAAGGCGTTGCGCACCTCGGGGCGGTTGATGGTGATTCTGGCGATGCCCTCCGCCTGGTGGTAGAGGATGTCCTGAAAGCTGCCTGCGGTTTGCCAATCCATGTTCATGCCTGATTGTTTTTTCAAAGTGGAAATTATGTCACAAAGCTAACCCCCCTCAGTCCCCCCTTGTCAGGGGGGAGCCCATTGTCCAAGTGCTGGAGGCTCCTCCCCGACAAGGGTGGAGGGGTAACGTGAAAATCATGTGGCGCGCTGCCTTCGGCTACGCTCAGGCAACGACAACAGCGGAGAGTGGGCAAGCTCCTGCCTTCGGCTACGCTCTGGCAACGGAGCCTGAGCATGGGTAAGCCCCGTTGCCTGAGCGTAGCCGAAGGCAGGAGGAAAACGGCCATGGCGAGTTTCATTATCCGGGGTTGCGCCATTGCCACGTCTGTCAGCGCGTCAGCTGCGCATACAGCATCGGCAGTTCGCGCGGCAGTTCCTCCGGCTTGCGGATCACCACGTAGCCGTTGACGCCGAACAGGTGCGGCAGATAGCTGCTGCCTTTTTCGTCGATGGTGACGCAGAAGGGGCGCAGGCCCATCTGGCGCGCCTCGTGGATGGCGACGCGGGTGTCTTCCACGCCGTAGCGGCCTTCGTACTGGTCGAGGTCGTTGGGCTTGCCGTCGGTGAGGATCAGCAGCAGGCGCTGCGTTGCCGCCTGTCTGGCGAGCAGCTGGCTGGAATGGCGGATGGCCGCGCCCATGCGGGTGTAGAAGCCGGGCTTGATGGCCTGGATGCGGCCGCGCACTTCGGCGTTGTACTTGTGCTCGAATTCCTTGAGCACGTGGTAGCGGATGTTTTCGCGCTTGAGGGAGGAGAAGCCGTASAGCGCGAAGCGGTCGCCGGTGGCCGAGAGGGCCTCGGAAAACAGGAACAGGGTGTCGCGGATGACRTCRATGACGCGCGCSTGGTCGCTGACGTAGGAATCGGTGGAAAGCGACAGRTCCGCCAGCAGCAGGCAGGCGAGGTCGCGGTCGCGGTAGTGGTGGGCCCTGTACAGCCCCTGTTCGCGGGCCTGCAGGCCGCTGATGCGGTCGGCGCTGAATTGCACGCAGGCGTCGAGGTCGAGCTCGGTGCCGTCGAACTGGCCCCTGAACCACACCTTGGCCGGGGTCAGCGCCTCGAACTGGCTGCGCAGGCGGCGCGCGGTGGCGGAGAGGTGGGCCGGGAGCGGCAGCGGCCCGGCGTTGCGCGCCACCATGGGCTGCAGGCGGCAGTGGCCGGGCTGCATCTTCTGTTTCTTGTGATGCCACTCCGGCAGCAGGATGCCGCCGCCCAGCGGCCGGTCGTCCGCTTCCTCGGAGGGCAGGTCGAGGTCGAATTTGAGGCGCGAGGCGGTGGTCTTGCCGTCCTGCGCCACGCTCAGGCGGTCCAGATCCTCGGCCGGGCGTTCGTCGGGCGCATCGTCATCCTCGGTGGGGCGGTTGACCTTGATGTATTCGGCCCAGCTGAAAATGCTCTCGGCGCGGAAAAACAGCATGAAGCCGTCCTTGCCGTCCGGCATGTCGGCGCGCTCGGCCTGGTAGCGCTTGTCTTTTGCGCCTTTTTGGGTCTCGCCGCCCTCGTGGTTCTCCGGTTCGCTGCTGTTACCGGCACTGGCGGGCGCGCTGGCCGGGGGGGTGGGGTGCAGCCACAGGTGAACCGGCTGGGGAGGGCGCCTGGCGCGGGGCATGCCCGCCACGCTGCCGGGATGCCGCAGCGCCGCGCGGATGGCTTCCTCCTGCTCGCGTTCGCCGGGCGGCAGGCGCGCGGGCTGGGGGCGCAGGGCCAGCGCCGCATCCACCAGCCGATGGTAGCGCGGAGCCAGGCCGGGGAAGCGCGCCAGCACGTCGAGCGTGGCCTGCTGGTTGCGGCGCAGCCAGGGCTGAGCCGGGTCGGATCCGGTGGCGGCCAGGGCGATCAGCCAGAGGTACAGGTCGCGGTTCAGCCCGCGCCGGGGAAAGAGGTCGATAGACGCGGGCAGGTTGAGCGTTTCCCCGTCCAGCCAGGTCAGCTCGGTTTTCAGGTTGCTGCCGGCGATGCGCTGCAGCAGGCTGCGCCGGGCGCCGTGTCCGGTTGCAGTGGCGGATTTGACCGCCAGCCCGCTGTCGCCGCCCCAGGCTCGGAACAGGATGCCGGCGGTCTTGCTGATCTGTTCCAGCGAAACCGCCTCCTTCGGATAGCGTTTGTCCGCCGCGCCGGTAATGAGTTTGTGCCAGAGTGCGCCGACCTGTTCTTCCATTTACTCAAGCTTCATGTGTGGGGGAGGTGGAAGTTTAGCGAATCTGGCGCGCGGTGCCTTGCTTTGCATCAAGGCGCGGGTTCCTTAAGCCTCTTCCTCAGGCCAGTTCTTGATGTAACTCTTGAGCAGCCGGTTTTCGAATTCCACGTTGCTCAAGGCGGAACGGGCTACGTCGTAGAAGGAGATAATGCCCGTCAACCCGTTTTCGTCCACCACCGGCAAGTGGCTGATGTGGTTTTCGGTCATCACTTTCCGCACCTGGTCGATGGAATCCTCCGGGTGGCCGGTGATGGGGGAGGCCGTCATCACATCGCGCACCAGGGTATTGCACAGGTTGCATCTGGCTTTGCTCAGGCCGCGTACAATATGGCGCTCGGTGAGCAGGCCGGTCATCCTGCCGTCCTCTTTCACCACCAGCGAGCCGATGTCGTGCCGGGTCATGAGCGCAACGGCTTCATGGATGAACTGGTCGGGGGCGATGCTGTGGATTTCGACGCTTTTCTTTGCGGCCAGAATTTCGTGAATGCGCATGGTTTGACCCTCCGCTGATGAATGCTTGAATCATGCCGAAAATTTGCGAGTGAAGCAACGAAGCCCTGGCAAAATAATCAAGCCGGGACTTCGCGTGCCGGATTTGCTGTATTGTTCGTTTTTCCTGATTATCTGGCGATCGCGCCAAAGGTTGTGCCTGCGTGAGTGATGATCCTGTGGTTGAGTGGTCCGAGGCGGGCGAGCGCCGCTCCGCCCGCTGGCGTTCGGAGAGCGGGGCGCCGCCGCCCGGGCGCGTGATGGTTGCGGATGACCGCATGAAGGCGGATGCCGCCTATCGCCTGGCCTGCGAGGGCGCCGCGCTGCTGTGGCGGGGGGATTTCCAGAATGCGCGCCAGCTGCTGCAGGCGCTGGCGCGCCGCATCGACCGCAAGCCGCGCAAGCCCGCCGCCTCGCCGGCCGAGGCATTCCATTCCCATCGCCAGTTCCAGTCGCGGCGCGCGCGCATCCTGGGCATGCTGCTGCTGCCGCTTGAGGCCGATTACCGCATCCCCTTGCGGCGCGCGCCGGATGTGCGKCTGGCCTGCACCGAGGCTTACGGTCCGGGCGGGGCGTCCTCGCTGGTCTCGCTGCGCGAGTTGCTGGGCCTGATCGGGGCCCACGAGTGGCGCAGGAAAGGTGTCGAAATCCCGGCGCTCGGCGGGCGCATCCATCCTCACTACGGGGTGTTCTCTCCGGTACGAGGCGAGTACGTGGGTCTGGTGGCCAAGGCGCCGCTGCCTTCGCTGGAGCTGGCCTTCGACATTGGCGCGGGAACGGGCGTGCTGGCCGCAGTGCTTGCCAGGAGGGGGGTAAAGCGCGTCGTGGCCACCGACCAGGACCCGCGCGCATTGGCGTGCGCGCGCGAGAACATCGGGCAGCTCGGGCTGGCCGGGCAGGTGGAACTGGTCGAAGCAGATCTTTTTCCGCCAGGGCGCGCGCCGCTCGCCGTCTGCAATCCGCCGTGGCTGCCGGCGCGCGCGAATTCGCCGATCGAACATGCGATCTACGACCCGGAAAGCCGCATGCTCAAGGGCTTCCTGGCCGGGCTGGCGGCGCATCTGGAGCCGGGCGGCGAGGGCTGGCTGATCCTGTCCGACCTGGCCGAGCACCTGGGGCTGCGATCAAGGGAGGAATTGCTCGCCGCCTTCGACCAGGCGGGGCTGAAGGTGCTGGGGCGGATGGACGTGAAGCCGGTCCACCCGCGCGCCTCGGATGCCAGCGACCCGCTCCACGCCGCGCGCGCGGCCGAGGTGACTTCGCTGTGGCGCCTCGCGGTGCGTTGAGCGCAGGAACCTTTTTTCGTCAGGTTGATCGATGTACACAATTCAAGGCCAAAGGAAATGAATCAATGAACACCAGACGCCATCTGTTTACCTCCGAATCCGTCGCGGAGGGCCATCCGGACAAGGTCGCAGACCAGATTTCGGATGCCATCCTGGATGCTTTTCTGGCCGAGGAGCCCGAGGCCAGGGTGGCCTGCGAAACTTTCGTGGCCGACAAGCTGGTGGTGATCGCCGGCGAGTTCAAGACGGTGCGCAAGGAACTGTTCAGCGAAATCCAGAACCGCGCCGAAGAGATCGCGCGCCAGGTGCTGCGCGACATCGGTTACCGCGACGCCGGAACCGGCATTGACCCGGATGCCTGCGAGGTGCAGGTGCGCTTCAATCACCAGTCCATCCAGATCCACAAGGGCATCACCCTGGCGGGCGGGGATATCGGCGCCGGCGACCAGGGGCTGATGTTCGGCTATGCCTGCGACGAGACGCCGGATCTCATGCCCTACCCGGTCTGGCTGGCGCACCGCCTGGTGCAAAGACAGGCCGCGCTGCGCAAATCCGGGGCCTTGCCGTGGCTGCGCCCCGATGCCAAAAGCCAGGTGACGGTGGCCTACGAAGGACAGAAAGTGGCCGGCATCGAGAACGTGGTGATCTCCACGCAGATCGAGCGCGATCTTGACCCTGCATGGGTGGCGCAGGAAGTCGCGCGGGAAATTGTCGATCCGCTGGTGCCGCTGGAACTGCGCACGCCGGGTTTCAGGCTGTGGGTCAACCCCGCCGGGCCGTTCGAGATCGGCGGCCCGAACGGCGACACGGGCCTGACCGGGCGCAAGATCATCGCCGATACCTACGGCGGTTCCTGCCCCCATGGCGGCGGGGCATTCTCCGGAAAAGACCCGACCAAGGTGGACCGCTCGGCAGCCTACATGGCCCGCTATATTGCCAAGAATCTGGTTGCCGCGGGCTATGCAAAACGCTGCCTGGTTCAGCTGGCTTACGCCATCGGCGTGGCGGAACCGGTCTCGCTGCTGATCGAAACCTATGGCACGGGAACCGTGCCGGATAACAAGCTGGAAGCGATGGTGCGCGGCACCTTCAAACTGACGCCGCGCGGCATCATCGACAGCCTTGATCTAAGGCGGCCCATCTATCGGCAGACTGCCGCCTATGGGCATTTTGGACGGGCAGAGCCGGACTTCACCTGGGAGCGTCTTGATCAGGCAGAAAAACTGGCCAAGCTTGCTTAACCGAGGCTGCCTGATCCATCGCAGATAGATACTCTGTCCTTATTTCTTCGGCGTGATGCTGGCTTCTTCAATCAGCAGGGGGTAGGAATAGCCGCTGCCAAAGTCCCGGTTTACCACTACCACGCCGGAAATGGTGACCTGGTCACCGACAGCGGCGGTTTGCTTGCTGGTGACGATCAGGTCATTGCTGCTGGCGTCACCCGTGCCGTCCTGCACATGAACGAAGTTGCGTCCCATGATGTTGTTGTTGACCTTCACTACCTTGCCCTGGGCGCGGATCGTCTGGCCGGCGAGGGCCGCCTTGTTCTGGTGCAGGGCCGCGACGGTCTTTAGATTGGCTTCCGCGGCGGATGCGCCGGATGAGGCCAGTGCCAGCGCAGCAATGAGCCCGGCGGAGGCGAGGGATAGAATCTTCATGAAAGCTCCTGTGTGTGTTTGGAAATTGGCATAAGAATGCCTTATGGGATTATAACACCGGCACCCGTCCGCTGTTTCCGGAATGAGCCGGCATTGCCCGGCCTATTTGCTCTCCTTGCGGTAACAATGCTCCGGGATGTCGATGTGGTGGCCGAAATCCCGTGCCGACTTGTCGAGCGCGCATTCGTGTTCCACCCATTTCAGCAGCTGACCTTGCGGGTTGCTGGCCTGCACCTGCGAGCAGGCGTTGGCGCATTGCCCGCACTGGGTGCAGGTGAACATCAGGCGTTTGATGCTGCGCGGCCTGATGCGCATCGGGCAGACATTGTCGCAGGCGGCGTTGCAGCCGATGCAGCTGGCCGCGCGGCGCCGGTCGAAACCGATCACCATGGCCTTGCGGTTGCCCATCCAGGCCAGAGACTGGAACAGGCCGATGGCACAGGCATAGCGGCAGAACAGGTGGCGCGCGAACATGAATTCGACAAAGAACAGGAAAGTGCCGATACCAATGAAGCGGGCCTGGTTGGCAGTGAGCGCCCCCCGCCACAGGTTGCCGTAAATTTCCGCCGGGGGCAGCAGGTAGGTCAGCAGGGCGACGGCCCACAAAAAGGCGAAGGCGGTCACCAGCGGCAGCAGCACCAGCCAGTACAGCGGGTTGGCCCTGGTGATGGAGCCGTCGGCATTTTTTTCCGGCAGCGCGTGATGGTCCCACAGGCTCTGCTTACCCGTGGCGCGGCGCATCAGCTGGTTGATGGTCTCCACCACCGAGAAATGCGGGCATAGCCAGCCGCAGTAGAGGCGGCCGTATTTCCAGGAAATCCATACGCCCAGCGCAATGGTGCCGAGAATCGGCAGGCCCCCGCGCAGCACGATGTTGATGGCGGCCTGGGTGGCGTCGATTTTCCTGGCGGCAAAATCATCCAGGCCCAGCGTCCAGTGCATGCCGAGAAAGAAGAAGTGCTTGAGGTTGAGGTCGAGGCGGAACAAGTCGAACACCGGCGCCAGCAGGAACAGGATGAAAAATCCGGCCTGCGCGAGCAGGCGGTTGCGCTGGATTTTATCCATTGCAGCGCCGGCCGATCAGCGGAAAGACATAGTTCTGTCCCGCCATCGCCTTGGCCAGGCCGAGAATGCCCAGCAGCACCAGGGTGGAATGGCAGGTGGTGAAGTAGATGATGGCCACGGTCCAGGTATTGGCCGAGGTGTAGCCGCCGAGCAGGAAGATGGCGAGGTTGGCGATCACCAGCAGGACGCCGGCCCAGATGCTGGCGCTCACGGTCTGCCTGAGGTGGCACACGGCCAGCGCGGGGGCGGATGCGCGGTGCCTGAAATACAGGCGCAGCAGGATGATGAAGCACAGTCCGGGCGCCAGCAGGAGGTTGGCGATGTAAAGCCCTTCCGCGGCTACCGCGAGCGTCTGTCCGGGCGGGCCCTCATCCCCCAGCCTTCTCCCTCCGGGAGAAGGCTGGGATGGTTCCCCTCTCCCGTTGGGAGAGGGGTGGGGGAGGGGGCTGCTGTCATCTGCCGAAGCTGGCATAGACGATCTCCATCAGCGCTTCCGCTGTTTCCTCGTCGTCGGTGAGCGGCTCCACCAGCGCGGCGCGGCAGGCCTCCACCGGGTCGAATCCGCTGCCGATCAGGGCCGCGGTATAGACCAGCAGGCGGGTGCTGGCAGCCTCTTCCAGATCGTGCTCCTTGAGCGCGCGCAGGCTGTTGGCGAGGTTAACCAATTTCTTGGACAGCATGGCATCGGCGCCGGTTTCGCCCACGACGATCTGCTGCTCCAGCTCCGACTCCGGGAAATCGAAGCGCAGGCTGACGAAACGCTGGCGCGTGCTGGGCTTCATGCCCTTGAGGAAATTCTGGTAGCCGGGGTTGTAGGACACCACCAGCATGAATTCCGGCGGCGCTTCGAGGATTTCCCCGGTGCGCTCGATGGGAAGGATGCGCCGGTCGTCGGACAGCGGGTGCAGCACCACGGTGGTGTCCTTGCGCGCTTCCACCACTTCATCCAGGTAGCAGATGCCGCCTTCGCGCACGGCGCGGGTGAGCGGGCCGTCGTTCCAGTAGGTCACGCCGTCGCCGATCAGATGGCGCCCCACCAGGTCGGCCGCAGTGAGGTCGTCGTGGCAGGCCACGGTGTAGAGCGGCAGTCCGAGCCGGCTCGCCATGTGTGCCACGAAGCGCGTCTTGCCGCAGCCGGTGGGGCCCTTGATCAGGAGCGGCAGATGGTTGCGGTAGGCGTGCTCGAACAGCTCGATTTCGTTGCCGTGGGGTTTGTAGAAAGGTAGATCGTTCATCTTCAGTCGCCGGAAAGTTAACCACGGGGAGCACGGGGCTCACGGGGGGTTAAGGGTTTTCCCCGTGCTCCCCGTGTGCCTCGTGGTTTATTTCTGTTTTAGACTAACTCAAAAGGGCATGCGTCTGCTAGACCGTTTTCAGATAAGCGATGGTAATCAGCGAAGACACCAGCAGCAGCCAGCCCAGCATGATGCCGCGCCACAGCCAGCGGGTGCGGCGCAGGCCCATGAAGTAATTGGCCACCATTTCCACCTTGACCACGGCGGTGCCGAGTACGATGAGCATGACGGCGGTGCCGCTCCAGCCGGCTTCGCCTATGGCGTAAGTGGTGAACGTGAGGATCATCAGCGCCAGCCAGACGCGGGTGCAGGGGCGGATGAAGCGGGGTTTAGTGTCCATGTTCAATACTCGTTATCGAATCACATATACCAGCGGGAACAGGATGATCCACAGCAGGTCCACCATGTGCCAGTAGGAGGCGCCGGTTTCCACGCCGGTGTGGCTGGACGCAGTATAGCCGCCGCGCTGCGCCTTGAACATCACTGCTGCCAGGATCACCATGCCGAGAATGACGTGCATGAAATGGAAGATCGTCAGCGACAGGTAAAACATGTAGAAGGTGTTGGTGCTGAGMGAGATGCCGGCAGAAAATTTTTCRTGRAACTCGGCRATCTTGATGGCSAGAAACACRAACCCCAGCCCGATGGCRGAGGCGATCCAGCGCGCGCAGAGGTTCGAAAATCCCTGCTTGATGGCCGCGACCGCGCGCACCATGAAGTAGCTGCTGGTGATCAGCACCAGGGTGTTGATGGCGCCGGATATGCGGTTGAGGTGCTGTTGCGATTCGTTGAACAGTTCCACGTTGTTTGCCCGCGCGAAAGCGTAGGCAACGAAGAAAACGCCGAAAGCCAGCAATTCGGCGAAGATGAAGAACCAGATCGCCAGGTCGCCGGGCGGCGTGGCGTGGATCACGTGCGGTTTTGTATTGTTTATCAAAATAGTATGGTATTTCGGCTAAAAAAGAGGGGCGCGAACGCCCCTCACGGATGAAACAGTTAAGCTGCGGTGTGGGCCTCACCCTTCTTGCAGAAGAAGCTCCAGATGTAGAGCACCAGACCCAGCAGGAACACGAAGCCGGTGATCTCACGCAGCCAGTAGAACAGCATGATCTGATCCTGCGCCGCCATGAAGCCCAGCGGCGTGGTGCCCATGCGCTGCAGCCAGACTTGCAGGATGCCGGCGGCGGTGAGGAACAGGGTGATGAACACGATGGACACCGTCATCAGCCAGAACGCCCACATTTCCATGCTCTGCGCAGCGCCGGAGTTGGCGGTGCGGCCGCGCAGCATCGGCATGGCGTAGGAGATCATGGTCAGGTTCACCATCACGTAGGCGCCGTAGAAGGCCATGTGGCCGTGGGCTGCGGTGATCTGGGTGCCGTGGGTGAAGAAGTTCACCGGAGCCAGGGTATGCAGGAAGCCCCAYACGCCAGCGCCGAGGAACGCCATCACGCCRGTGCCCAGGGCCCACAGGGTGGCGGCCTTGTTGGGGTGCTCGCGGCGGCGGCGGTTCACCATGTTGAAGGCAAACACGGTCATCATGAAGAACGGGATGGGYTCCAGAGCGGAGAACACGGAACCGAACCACTGCCAGTATTCCGGCGTGCCGATCCAGAAGTAGTGGTGGCCGGTGCCGATGATGCCGGTGATCAGTGTCATGGCGATGATGATGTAGAGCCACTTCTCGATCACTTCACGGTCAACGCCCGTCACCTTGATCAGCACGAAGGCCAGCATTGCGCCCAGGATCAGTTCCCACACGCCTTCCACCCAGAGGTGCACGGTCCACCACCAGAAGTACTTGTCCAGCACTGCGTTGGACGGATTGTAGAAGGAGAACAGGAAGAACACCGCCAGACCCCACAGGCCCAGCAGCAGCACCAGGCTGATCGAGGTCTTGCGGCCTTTCAGGACGGTCATGCTGATGTTGAACAGGAAGGCCAGGGCCACGATCACGATGCCGACCTTGGTGACCAGCGGCTGCTCCAGGAACTCCCGTCCCATGGTGGGCAGGATGTCGTTGCCTGTCATCGAGGCCAGGGTGGCGTAAGGCACCATCAGGTAACCGACGATGGTGAGCGCGCCAGCCACCAGGAAGATCCAGAACATGAGCAGCGCCAGCTTGGGACTGAACAGCTCGGTTTCGGTTTCCTCCGGTATCAGGTAGTACGCCGCGCCCATGAAGCCGAACAGCAGCCACACGATGAGCAGGTTGGTGTGGACCATGCGGGCCACGTTGAAGGGGATTGCCGGGAACAGAAAGTCGCCGACGACATATTGGTAGCCCATGATCAGACCAAAAATGATCTGTCCGACGAACAGGCCAATCGCGGCAATGAAGTACGGCTTCGCCACCGCCTGTGATTGAAATTGCATGTTAATTCCTCCTAAACCTTGTTGTGTCAGGGTATCCGTGATTAGCCTTCAATGTTTGGCGGCCACTTGCTGGTGTTGATCTCCGACATCCATTTCAGGAAGGCAACCATGTCGTCCAGTTCCTGATCGGTCAGGTTGAATTGCGGCATCTGGCGGCGGCCAGGTGCGCCGGTAGGCTGAGCCTTGATCCATGCCTTGATGAATTCGCCGCCGCGGCGGGTATAGACATTGCCCAGTTCAGGAGCGAAATAAGCGCCTTCACCCAGCAGGGTATGGCAGCCGATGCACTGGCGTGTCTCCCAGATGTGTTTACCACGCACGACAGAATCGGTGATGTTTTCACGGTGATCCCGCTTTGGCAGCGTTTGCATGGTGTCAAAAGTCAAGGCGAGGAACAACAGGAAGAAAAATACAGCTCCCCCGTAAAAAATATTCCGCGCCATCGACTTGGTAAATGTTTCGCTCATATTACCTCCTGATTAGCTTGTGGTTGGTGGTTATCGGATCTAATTTGATTGCCCGCGTTCTCCATCGCTGCGTTGATGGAAAAAACCGCGCAACCAATCCCCTGGAACGCGGCACGGTCACATTAGCCTAGCATATCGCCCCAGTCCTTGACGTGGATCAAGGTTGATGGTCTTAGGGAACTTTTTCCAGGATCCTTTGACGTCTTGTTATGATGATGACGTCCCCACTGCGAGATCCCTTCATGCTTCTGGTTTTAATGGTAATGGCGGCTATCCTGGCAATGGCTGGCGCTATGGTGTTGCCGCTTCTGACGGACCTGCATCGCGCCGCCCATATCCACCTGGTTTTTGCGCTGGGCGTGATGCCCCTGATCATGGGGGCAATGATACATTTTGTCCCCGTGCTGACGCGCAGCGGAATGGCAGCGCGCCAGGTGGAGCTGCTGGCTGGCCTGGCCTGGCAGGCCGGGTTGCTGGCGGCCGCATTTTTTGCCTTCAGTCTGCCCGAATCCGTCCGGCTGTTTGCGGCCTCTCTCGCCCTGCTGGCCGTTGCGCGCCTGGCTGGCTGGCAGTGGATGCGCGCCAGGGCGGCGCTGGGCAGCCCTCATCCCGGCGTGTACTGGTACCTGGCAGCGCTGCTCTGTCTGGCAATGGGCCTGCTCGCGGTGGCGGCGATG
>PQAG01000045.1 GCA_003104895.1 Nitrosomonadales bacterium | reverse complement strand
GTGATGCTGGTGCTGCTGATCATCTTCATGGTCACAGCGCCGCTGCTCACGCACGCGGTCAAGGTGGATCTGCCCAGGGCATCCTCGGCGCCCAATCTGACCAAGCCCGACAACGTGCAGCTGGCGATCGACGCCCAGAGCCGCATCTTCTGGAACGGCGAGCCGGTCGCGCCGGAACAGCTCGCCCAGCGCCTGGCGGCCGCCGCTGCCCAGCAGCCGCAGCCGGAGCTGCATATCCGCGCCGAGCGCACCACGCCTTACGAAAAGGTGGCGCAGGTAATGTCCGAGGCATCCCGGCAGGGGGTCATCCGCATCGGATTCATCACCGACCCGACGAACGCGGCGGCGCGATAAACAGCATTTACTCAGGGAGAAAACAGCAATGAGCCCACGCACCAAACGCTTCAAGCCGATCCATCTCGCCATCCTGATGGCTTACGCGCTGGCGCCGTTGGCCCATGCCGAAGAACGCCAGCTCTCCACCGTGGAAGTCAAGGGCGCGCCGCAAGGCAAGCTGCAAGCCAAGCTGCGCGATGAAATCATCAAGACCGAGTCGATTTCCGAGGCCGACATCCGCAAGACCAACGCCGCCACCCTCAACGAAGCGGTGGACAACAATCCCGGCGTCTCGGTGCAGACCGAATGCTCGATCTGCAACGTGCGCAACATCACCCTCAACAACCTGCCGGGGCGCTTCACCACCGTCATGATCGACGGCGTGCCGATCTTCTCCTCGGTATCCAGCGCCTACGGCCTGGACATGATCGGCATCAACGGCGTGGAACGCATCGACATCTCGCGCGGCGCCGGCACCAGCCTGATCGCCCCGGAGGCCCTGGCGGGATCCGTCAACATCGTCTCCAGGCGCCCCGCCAAGGCGGAATCGCTCGTGGAAGCGCAAGCCGGCCAATACGGCTACCGGCGGCTGGACGGCTTCCTCGCCCGCCCCTTCGCGGGCGGCGCCTTCACCGCCGCGCTCAACGTCAACCATCATGACAGTATCGACAGCAACGGCAATGGCGTCGGCGAATATACCGGCTACGAACGCACCCTGGGCGGCTTCGGCCTGTTCCTCGACGATGCCGGCGGCTTCAAGCTGCGCGGGCGCCTGGATCTGGTGGACGAGAGCCGCGGCGGCGGCGCGCTGGGCAAGGACTACGGCAACATCAAGGCCAGCATGAGCGGCAACCCCTTCGACTGGAGCGCCGGCAAGAACGGCTCGCCCAGTTCCGCTGGCTGGGTCGTTCCCGGCGGCGTGGCACAGGCGGGCGACATCACCCTGGCCGACGGCCGCATTCTGCGCCCTTATGACGGCGGCCGCGGCGGCATGTCGGAAATCATCGAAACCCGGCGCCAGCAGGCCATCCTGGTGGGCGAGCGCAAGCTCGCCGGCGGCGCCAGGCTCAAGCTCGCCTTCGGTTATGCCAATCACGACCAGGACTCCTTCTATGAAGGCGATTACTACTTCGCCAGGCAAAACCAGCACTACAGCGAAGCCAGCCTGCAAAACCCGTTCGGCGCGACCCTGCTCACGGCGGGCCTGAACTACCGCTATGAAGACCTCGAATCCCACGGCCGCCTCGCCGACGGCACGGCGGTAAACGGTCTCGACAACTATATCTACAAGACCCCGGGCGTCTATGTCCAGGCCTACCGCGCCCTGTTCGAAGACCGCCTGGAGCTCAACGGCTCGCTGCGCTACGACAGGCACAACGTGTTCGGCGGCATCACCAGCCCAAGAGTCAACGCCCTGTGGCACCACAGCGCCGAAACCAGCAGCCGCTTCGCCATCGGCCGGGGCTTCCGCGCGCCGACCTCGTTCTTCGAGCAGGATCACGGCATTCTCGCCACCACCCGCATCGAGCGCCACATCGACAACCCGGAAATCTCGGACAACGCCAGCTACGCCTTCTCCCACGCCGGCGACCGCGATGCGCTGGTGGTTTCCGTCAACTACAACCAGATCAAAAACTACGCCCTGCTCGATTCCGGCGCCACCGATCCGGTCAGCGGCGCGCCGATCACTGTGTTCACCCAGTCCAGCGAACCGGTCATCGTCAAGGGCATCGACGCTTCCTACACCTGGCGCTTTACCAGCAACCTGGAAGGCACGCTGGGCGCTGAGAAATTCAGCTACCAGTTCCGCCCCGGCGACCTCTCCTTCGCCCGCCCCGAAGAGCGCGTCTACTTGCGCCTCGACTACGACGCCGGCGGCTGGGACATCCTCGCCCGCGCCACCTGGACCGGACCGATGGACCTCAAGCGCTTCTACGATTACGCCAACAACCCGCGCTACAACCTGGATGGCACGCCCAAGCTGGACAAGAGCCCCTCCTACTGGGTGATGGACATCAGCGGGCGCTACAAGGTCAACAAGACCGCCTCCCTGGTCCTGGGCGTCAACAACCTGTTCGACTTCCGCCAGACCGACCGCGAGGACTTCCTGTGGGTGGATTCCGCCGGCAATTACGACGTCACCCATTTCTGGGGGCCGACGCGAGGCAGACAGGTTTACGCCGGTGTTCGCCTTGATCTTTAACGTGAAAGTCGCGAAGCGCAGCCATATCATTCTGGGCGCCGCCCTGCTGTTCGCGGCGAACGCCCAGGCCCTGGATTTCGAGTTGCCCCTGGTCAGCGGGAGTCAATTCCAGCGCCTCAGCGAGCTTCCGCCGCGCGTCACCCTGGTGAATTTCTGGCGCGCGGACTGCCCGCCTTGCGTGGCGGAACTGCCGCTGCTGGTCGAGGCAGCGTCGCGCCTGGGGTTCCGCCTGGTGACGGTGGCCCTGCAAACGCCGGGGGAAACCCGCGCCCACTGGCCGCGGGTACCGGGAGATCCCGCCAGCCACGTCGCGCTGCTCGGCCCCAGCGACCCGCGCGGATTGCTGCGGCGCTTCGGCAATGCCAGCGGGGCCATCCCTTACAGCGCCATGCTGCGGCCGGACGGCTCGCTGTGCGCCAGACGCACGGGTGAAATCGGGCAGGACTGGATTGCGGAAAATCTGGCGAAATGCGGAACCTGATGGAGAATTGACCATGCATGCCCATGACCTGAGCGACTGGACGCACACCCACGTATTCGACGAAGGCAACAGCAGCGCGGAAAAAAACGCGCGGCTGGTGCTGGCCCTCACCCTGGTGGTGATGGCGGTGGAAATCTGGGCCGGCTGGCGCTACAACTCGATGTCGCTCCTGGCCGACGGCTGGCACATGAGCTCCCACGCCTTGGCCATCGGCCTCTCCGCCTTCGCCTATGCCGCCGCGCGGCGCTATGCAGAAGACAGGCGCTTCGCCTTCGGCGCATGGAAAATCGAAGTGCTGGCGGGCTTCGCCAGCGCAATCCTGCTGCTCGGCGTAGCGGCCAACATGGGGGCGGCCTCGCTGGAAAGACTGCTCGACCCCCGGCCCGTCGCCTACTTCGAAGCCATGATCATCGCCTGCACCGGCCTGGCGGCCAACCTCATCAGCGCCTTCCTGCTCGGGGAAACGCACGGCCACCAGCACGAACATGAGCACGACGATCACGGCAAACATCACCACGATCTCAATCTGCGTGCCGCCTACCTCCATGTCCTCGCCGATGCGGCAACCTCGTTGCTGGCCATCCTCGCCCTGGCCGGCGGCATGGTGCTCGGCTGGGCCTGGCTCGATCCGCTGATCGGCTTCGCCGGCGCGATTGTGGTCGCATTCTGGGCTTGGGGTTTGGCACAGGAAAGCGGACGGGTGCTGCTCGACCGGGAGATGGACGTTCCCCTCGCGGCGGACATCCGCCAGGCGGTCGAACACCATCCTGTTTGGGCGCCCGCCACCAGCATTGCGGATTTTCACCTGTGGCGGGTGGGGCGGGAAAAATACGCCTGCATCCTCGGCCTGGTCAGCGGCGATCCTGCCGTCACCCCCCAAGCCGTGAAGTCGCTGCTCAGCCGCTTCGGCGAACTGGCTCACCTCACCGTGGAAATCAACCCCTGCCCGGAGTGCAAAAGCGCAGGCGCCTTGCCGGAAACATAAAATCAGGAACCTGCGCTTGCGGGACACCAAGACCAAGGGGGCTCGCCGCCCCCTTGGTTGGATGCCATTACCGCTTAGGGAAGTACGGGGTAGTTGAACTTGGGCATCTCGCCGGTCAGGCTGTGGAGGAAGGCCACCAGATCAGCCACTTCCTGCTTGGTGAGTTCGGTCTTGAGCATTTCCCTGCCCATGATCTTCACCGCTTCGTCCAGCTTGTCGACCGAGCCGTTGTTGAAGTAGGGATAGGTCAGGGCGACATTGCGCAGGGTCTGAACCCGGAAGGCGTGCTTGTCTTCCTCCTTCTTGGTCACGGTATAGCGCCCTTCGTCGGTCGAGCCAGGCACCTGAATCTTGAAGAATCCGCCGTTGGTGAAGCTGGGGCCGCTGTGGCAGCCCGCGCATCCTTTCTCGACGAAGGCTTTCATGCCGCGCTTTTGCTGGGTCGTTACAGCTTGCTCGTCGCCGGCCAGGTAGCGGTCAAAGGGAGAATTGGGCGTAATGAGAGTGCGCTCGAAAGCGGCGATGGCCTTGGCGAGGTTCTCGGCAGTGACCGGGTCCTTGCCGCCGAAAACATCGGCGAAGCGCTTCTGGTATTCGGGGAAGCTCTTCAGGGTCGCGACTGCCTTGTCCAGCGTCGTGCCGTGTTCGATGCCTGCCTGTATCGGGCCCAGCGCCTGGGTTTCCAGGTCCGGCGCCCGGCCATCCCAGAACTGGGAGGACAGGAAGGCGGCATTCAGCGTCGTCGGCGAATTGCGCGGGCCGCGCTGGGCGCCATGGCCGATCGCACGCGGGATGCGGTCGGTGAAGCCCAGAGCCGGGTTATGGCAGGTAGCGCAAGCGATGGTACCGTCCTGGGACAAACGGGCATCGAAATAGAGCATCTTGCCGAGTTCCACTTTTTCAGGCGTCTGGGTATTGTTGGCCGGTATCGGCGGAATTGCCGGCAGCTGCTGGAAATTCTGCTTTAACTTGGCGTAGGGATCATCGGCGGCTACGGCGCTGGCTGCAGACAGGATGCCGGCGATTATTAGAGGCAGAGCAAAACGCTTTTTCATGGCGAACTCCTTTTGGGAAATGTCAATTGACGATAAACGGATATTGCTATCCAATATTAGCCGCCTGTATAATGCAAGTCAATGATTTCTATATTGTTTTTATCTATATGCGTCATAGCCCCTTGCTATAGGAAGGCCAAATGAAACTCTCTTCCCTGCGCTACCTGGTCTCTTTTGCCGACGAAGGTTCCATCAGTCGCGCCGCTGAACGCTGTCATGTCAGCCAGCCTACCTTGAGCGTTGCCCTGCAGAACCTGGAAGCGGAATTGGGTGTCTCTCTCATCGAACGGATCAAGGGCCATGTTTCCCTCACCGGCCTGGGCCATCAGGTGGTCGCACAGGCGCGCAAGGCGCTGGATGAGGCACGCCGGGTGGAACAGGTCGCGCAATTGGGTCTGAATCCGCTGCAGGGAGAATTCCGTCTGGGAGTCATCCACACCATTGGCCCCTATCTGCTGCCGGATCTGATTACTTCGCTCCAGCGTATCGCGCCGGAAATGCATCTGTATATCGAGGAAAGCATGACGGCCTTGCTGGCCGATTACCTCAAGTACGGCACGATCGATGCCGCCATCATCGCCATGCCTTTCGACGTCCCAGGTATCGTCACTCAAACGCTCTACGACGAGCCATTCCAGGTGGTCGTGCCGCGGAGTCACCCGTGGGTAAGACGTAACAGCATTCCGGCAAGCGAAGTGCGTGGCGAAGATGTGCTGGTCCTCAAGGCAGGCAACTGTTTTCGCGAACAGGTGCTGGATGCCTGCCCCGACATCAGTCACGCCGAGGGGGCCATGCGCCAGGGTCACTCCATCGAGGCCATACGCTGCATGGTGGCATCGGGATTCGGCATATCGGTGTTGCCCGCAAGCGCCCTGACCGGTCCCTACTGCTCCGCCATGGTGCGCGCCATTCCCTTCGAGAAGCCGGAACCTTCGCGCCGCGTCGCCCTGGCCTGGCGCCGGGGTTTCACCCGCTCCGAGGCCATCGAGGCGCTGGTTGCCGCCGTGAAAGGCATGGCCAATCCAATCTATCGAACAGTTGAATTGCAAAGCAAAAGCGAAGAACTTTAATAGCTTTCGGCTATTGCATAAATTGAAACAATCAATTGGAATTATTCTTGCAAGGCTCTTACTATTTGTTTCACCGCAGCAGTTCATTTCAACCAACCTGAGGAGAAACCCTGATGAATAGCACCATGATCAACACCGAAGTCCTGCCTTTCAAGGCCACCGCCTTCCACAATGGCAAGTTCGTCGATATCACCAACGCCACGCTCAAGGGCAAGTGGTCGGTGGTGTTCTTTTACCCCGCCGACTTCACCTTCGTCTGCCCCACCGAACTGGGCGACCTGGCCGACAACTACGCCGAGTTCCAGAAGATGGGCGTCGAGATCTACGCCGTTTCGACCGACACCCACTTCACCCACAAGGCCTGGCATGACACCTCCGAGACCATCGGCAAGATCCAGTTCCCGATGATCGGCGATCCGACCGGCGCCATCACCCGCAACTTCGGCGTGATGATCGAGGAGGCGGGCCTGGCGGAACGCGGCACCTTCGTCATGGACCCGGAGGGCAGGATCCAGATCATCGAGATCAACGCCGGCGGCGTGGGCCGCGACGCATCCGAGCTGCTGCGCAAGATCAAGGCTGCGCAGTACGTGGCCGCGCACCCGGGTGAAGTCTGCCCGGCAAAGTGGAAGGAAGGAGCGGCCACGCTGGCCCCGTCCCTGGATCTGGTCGGCAAGATCTGATCCGTTCCATCGCTCCCGGAGTCCGGCTCCGGGAGCCGGATTCCAGCGTAAAGGCGGCGTTTCCGCGCCACCTTTGCAGTGCAATCCACGCCAGGAGAATCTCATGCTCGATCCCGCCATCAAGACGCAACTCGCCGCCTACCTCGAAAAGTTGCAACAACCCATTGAACTCGTCGCCACGCCGGATGGCAGCGACGCTTCGCGCCAGATGAGCGAACTGCTCGGCGATATCGCTGCCCTTTCGTCCCTCGTCAGTGTGCGGGAGGATGGCACGGACGCACGCAAGCCTTCCTTCTCGGTCGGCCGTCCCGGAGAGGCCCCGCGCATCCGCTTCGCCGGCCTGCCGATGGGCCACGAGTTCACGTCGCTGATCCTCGCTCTGCTCCAGACCGGCGGCCACCCGCCCAAGGTCGGGGCCGCGCTGATCGAGCAGATCAGGTCGTTGCCAGGGAGATTCCATTTCGAGACCTTCATTTCGCTGTCCTGCCACAACTGCCCGGACGTGGTGCAGGCGCTCAACCTGATGGCTGTGCTGAACCCTAACGTCGAGAGCGTGATGATCGACGGCGCGCTGCATCAGGAGGAAGTCAACGCCCGCGGCATCATGGCCGTGCCGGCCGTGTATCTCAACGGCGAGCCCTTCGGCCAGGGCCGCATGACCATCGAAGAGGTCGTCGCCAGGCTCGATACCGGCTCGGCGGCGCGCGATGCCGAGAAGCTGAACGCCAAGGAGCCATTCGACGTGCTGGTCGTCGGCGGCGGCCCGGCCGGAGCGGCAGCGGCGATCTACGCCGCGCGCAAGGGCATCCGCACCGGCGTGGTGGCCGAGCGCTTCGGCGGCCAGGTACTCGACACGCTCGCCATCGAGAATTTCATCTCGGTGCAGCACACCGAAGGCCCGCAGCTGGCCGTGGCGCTGGAGCAGCATGTGAAGGAATACGGCGTCGACATCATGAACGTGCAGCGCGCCGAGGCGCTGATCCCCGGCGACAAGACGCACGAGGTGAAACTCGCCGGCGGCGCGACGCTCAGGGCCAGGGCCGTGATCCTCGCCACCGGAGCGCGCTGGCGCGAGATGAACGTGCCGGGCGAGAAGGAATACAAGGCCAAGGGCGTGTGCTTCTGCCCGCACTGCGATGGCCCGCTGTTCAAGGGCAAGCGCGTGGCGGTGGTCGGCGGCGGCAATTCGGGCGTCGAGGCGGCCATTGATCTGGCCGGCATCGTGGCGCATGTCACCCTGCTCGAATTCAACGACACGCTGCGCGCCGATGCGGTGCTGCAGGACAAGCTGAACAGCCTGCCCAATGTCACCGTGATCAGGAGCGCCATGACCACCGAAGTCACCGGTGACGGCCACAGGGTCAACGGCATTGTCTATACTGACCGCATTACCAGCGAAAGCCATCGCGTGAAACTCGAGGGCATTTTCGTGCAGATCGGTTTGCTGCCCAACACCGACTGGCTCAAGGGCACGCTCAACCTCTCGCGTTACGGCGAGATCGAGGTCGACGCGCGCTGCCAGACCTCGCTGCCCGGTGTTTTCGCCGCAGGAGACTGCACCACCGTGCCGTACAAGCAGATTATCATCGCCATGGGCGAGGGTGCCAAGGCATCACTCTCCGCCTTCGATCACCTGATTCGCAGTGCTGTACCACAGCAGTAACCAGCAATGAAGTTTGTCTCACACCCACCAGGAGGACTGAATCATGGCTACCAAGAAAACCAAAACCCCTTCCATCGATATCGGCATCAGCGCCGAGGACCGGGAGAAAATCGTGCAAGGCCTGTCCGCCCTGCTCGCCGACAGCTACACGCTGTATCTGATGACCCACAACTTCCACTGGAACGTGACCGGGCCGCAGTTCAACAGCCTGCATCTGATGTTCATGGCTCAATACACCGAGCAGTGGAACGCGCTCGACATGATCGCCGAACGCATTCGCGCCCTCGGCCATCCGGCGCCCGGCACTTACAAGGAGTTCGTCAAGCTGGCATCAATCAAGGAAGTTGAAGGTGTACCCAAGGCTGACGACATGATCCGCCACCTGGTTTCCGCCCAGGAGGCGACAGCACGCACCGCGCGCAAGCTTTTTCCGGTGGCGGACGCTGCCGATGACCAACCCACGGCGGATTTGCTGACACAACGTCTCGAAGTGCACGAGAAAACCGCCTGGATGTTGCGCAGCGTGCTTGAAGAATAGGCAAGCAGCTTGAATGCGGCTTCGCGGGGAGTGCTGTACGGCTCCCCCGTTGACCAGCAATCTCGCATTTTTTTATGAAACACCGCTTGCCATTCATTGCCCTCGCGGCCGCCAGCCTGCCCCCTCGTAATCCTCGATCCCTCCCCTGCCGTAGCTCCCCTCGGTGATAACGGCCAATCGCCCTTCTCGACGGCCATCTGCCTCTATGCAGCTAAGCTGCCAAATGTGACAATGAAATTTGGCGATTGCCGTTAAAAAACAATTTCTAAATATATTTCAATAGATAACAGATAAATGTTCGCACGAAACATGAAATTCAGCGTAGGCGCCGGCTTTGCGCTGGTGCTGGCGCTGATGATCGCCCTGACGGTGATAGGGCTGAAGCAGATGGATGCCATCAACAGCCGTCTGGAACGGATCGTGAATCAGAACAACGTCAAAATCGAACTCGCCACGACCATGCGTGATGCGCTCCGCGAACGCGCAATCAGCATGCATTCCATAGTGGTATTGCAGGATCCTTTTGCGCAGGACGAAGAATTGCAGCATTTCTATGAGCTGGGCACTTCTTTTACCAAGGCACGCCAAAAACTGCAGCAGATGATCTCCAGCAATGCCGAGGAATTCGCGCTGGAACAGATCAACATCCTGACCACCGCCACCCAGCCCATTGTCATCAGGACCATCGAATATGCGCTGGATCGGGACAGCGGTTCTGCCCTGGCGATGCTGCAGAAAGAGGCCATTCCGACCCAGAGGAAATTGCTGAACGAACTGGATGACCTGCTCCGGGAACAACAGAATGCCAGCCGGAGGGCGGCTGAGGAAGCGGCCCAGTCATACCGGCAGACTGAATGGCTGATGGTTCTGCTCGGCACGGCGGCTGCTTTTCTGGGCATATTTATTGCCATATTCGTCATCCGCCGCGCCGCCCAGCAAACCCTGGAAATCGAAAAACAGCAGCTCAAATTCAAGACCCTGTTCGAAACCAATTCCGACGGCATCGTGCTGATGGATCAGAATCATTTTGTGGACTGCAACCCGGCCGCACTGCACATGTTCCAGGTTGCTTCCGCACAACAATTCACCCGCCTTTCGCCAGTTGATCTTGGTCCTCCGCTCCAGGCGGATGGCACGCCCACCGAGGCTTATGCCATTGATCATATCCGGCAGGCCATGGCAGAAGGCCACTGTTACTTCGAATGGCGCGGGAAACGGGCTGACGGCACCATTTTCCCGGCTGAAATCGCCCTGCATTCGATGAGTCTGGAGAACCAGGTCATTACCCAGGCGATCATCCGCGACATCACCGGACGCAAATTCGCCGAGGAAGAACTGCATCAGGCTTACGACGCAGCACTTGAAGCCTCGAAGATGAAGTCGGAATTCGTGGCCAATGTGAGCCATGAAATCCGTACCCCGATGAATGGCATCATCGGCATGATCAGCCTGCTGCTGGATACGCCTCTCAACCCCGAGCAGCGGGATTATGCGGAAACCATCAATCAGTCTGCCGCTGCCCTGCTCACCATCATCAATGACATTCTCGACTTCTCCAAGATCGAGGCGGGCAAGCTCGAGCTTGAAGCAATTGACTTCAATCTGCTGCAGGCCGTTGAAAATGTGGCCGAACTGTTCGCCCAGCGCGCGCAGCGCAAGGGCCTGGAAATGATTTGCGATATCGACCCCGCCCTGCCCCGCCGCCTGCACGGGGACCCCGGCCGATTGCGGCAAATCCTTGCCAATCTCACCGACAATGCCATCAAGTTCACCGATCATGGCGAAGTGGTCATCAAGGCTTCCATGCAGGAAGAAACGCCTTCCACGCTGCTGGTGCGCTTTGAAGTGGAGGACACGGGCATCGGCATCCCCCCCCAGGCCAGGAACCGCCTCTTCCAGTCCTTTTCCCAGGCCGATGGTTCGACTACCCGCAAATACGGCGGCACTGGCCTGGGCCTGGCCATTTCAAAGCAGCTGGCCGAACTCATGGGCGGAGAGATCGGCATGGCCAGCCAGGAAGGACAAGGCAGCCGCTTCTGGTTCACTTCATGCATGGAGAAACACGGCGCGCCATCTGCGCCTCCGCTTGAAGCCATCACCTTCAACTGGCTGCGGGCGCTCGTGCTGGTGCCCAATCACAGCCTGATGCGCATGCTTGCAGGCCTGCTCGGGCAATGGGGCATTGCCTGCCATGAAAACATGACTGCCGCGCAGGATGAAAATCCCCCCGAACACTTCGACCTGGTCATCGTGGATGCCTCCCACCCCGATGCGGAGGCGAAACTGCGCTCGCTGGGCGAAATCGTGCCCCCTCCGGCGAAATGGATACTGCTTTCGCCCTTGACTCAGCGGCAGCAAATGGATGGACTGCCGGAAGCGATCCGCCTCACCAAGCCAGTGCACCAGCAACGCCTGCTCGACGCTATCCTGGAAGCCACCGGCAAGGCATCAGGACGGCAGATCGAACCCGGCCGCCCGGCTGTCGAAAGCGCCCTTCCCTCAACCTTGCGTGTGCTGGTCGCCGAGGACAATGGCGTCAACCAGAAAGTGATCCAGCACATGCTGAAAAAACTGGGCATCGAGCCCGAGATTGTCAGCAACGGCCAGGAAGCGCTCCAGGCGATGAAGCGCTCCACCCACGACCTGATTCTCATGGATTGCCAGATGCCGGAAATGGATGGTTTTGAAGCCACGGCCGAGATTCGCCGCCAGGAGCAGGATAACGGCCTGCACAGAACCATCGTCGCCATGACCGCCAATGCCATGCCGGGCGACCGTGAACGCTGTCTTGAGGCAGGCATGGACGATTATCTGGTCAAGCCGGTGAACCTCGACAAGCTGGCAAAACTTTTGCGCGAAATCAAGCCATTGCCGCCCGCCTCCCATGCAGCCGTCGACATTTCGCGCCTGCAGGCCACGCTGGGCAGCGATCCGGCCTTCCAGCGCGAGATGATCTCGCTGTATCTCGACAGCACCCGTCCCCTGCTGGAGAAAATTTCACAGGCGCTGAGCGCGCATGACCCCATGGCCTGCAAACGCATCGCTCACGAAATCAAGGGCGCATCCACCTATATCGCGGCCATGACCATGGCCGAGAGCGCCCGCCAGCTGGAAAACGCTGCGCAGGCGCTGGACTGGGAGAACGCCGGGCTGCACCTGCAGCAGCTGGAGAGCGGGCTCGATCAGGTGGCCAGCTATCTGGAGAGGATGGCAGCAGCAAGATAGCGTCAGGGAACGGTGCATGAAGATGAAAAATCCGTAACTCAAGGGGCTTTCCATGGCGAATATGCTAACAGCCTGAACTCACAATCAGGCCCCACACAAGTCACACACAGGATCAGGAGACCGGAATCATGGCCACCTCGCACCACAAAGTCGCTATCAGCGTTGGTTTTTCGGCACTGGGGATGTTGCTTGCCCTGCAGGCTTCTGCCGCGCCCAGTGAGCCGATGGGAATGACAGACCCAGGCGCCACCAACCAGCTGATCATCAAGCTCAAAAGCCAGAAAGGCGTGGCAGCAGTTCCCCCCGAAGTCACCCGCCGCCTCATCGCCAACAGCGGCCAGGACATGGCCCACAAGCGCGCCATGAGCGATGACGCGCACGTCTTCAAACTCCCGAAGGCCGCCAGCATTGCAGACATAATAAGGATCGCCAGACAGCTGAAGGCGCTGGACCCGGACATCGAGCTGGTTGAGCCCGACTACCTCCAGCAGGCCACGCTGGCTCCGAACGATACTTATTATTCCCTGCAATGGCATTATTTCGATCCGGCCGGCGGCGTCAACCTCCCCGCTGCCTGGGACAAGATCACCGGCTCCGCCGGCATCGTGGTGGCAGTAGCCGACACCGGCTACAGGCCCCACGCCGACCTCGCGGCCAAAGTGCTTCCCGGCTACGATTTTGTCTCCGACGCCTGGATGGGCAACGACGGAGATGGGCGTGATGCAGATGCCCGGGATCCCGGCGACTGGGTGGCGGCAAATGATTGCTACACGGGCTCCCCTGCCGCAAACAGTTCCTGGCATGGCACCCACGTCGCGGGCACCATCGGGGCTGTGACGGACAACGGCAGCGGCGTCGCCGGCGTGAATTGGCAATCCAGGATTCTGCCGGTGCGGGTGCTGGGCAAATGCGGCGGCTACACCTCGGACATCGTGGACGGCATGCGCTGGGCCGCAGGGCTTGGCGTCACCGGCGTGCCGGCCAACCCCTCTCCCGCCAGGGTCATCAACCTGAGCCTGGGCGGCGCGCATAGCTGCAGCACCACCGAGCAGTCAGCCATCGACGCCATCACAGCCGCAGGAACGGCGGTGGTGGCCGCCGCCGGCAACAGCAACACCAATGTTTCCGGTTTCAGCCCGGCCAGCTGCAACAACGTGATCAGCGTCGCCGCCATCAACCAGCTTGGGAAGCGGGCCTATTACAGCAACTACGGCTCGCTCGTGAAAATTGCCGCCCCCGGCGGAGACTATACAGTGGACAGCATGATCCTCTCCACCCTGAACAGCGGCACCACCGTACCCGGCGCCGACAGCTACGCTTACTACCAGGGCACCAGCATGGCAACTCCCCATGTTTCCGGCGCAGCCGCGCTGATCCTGGCTACCAATGCCGCCCTCAGCCCCTCCCAGCTCTTGGCAACGATCCAGGGCACGGCACGGCCCTTTCCGGCCGGATCGACCTGCACCACCGCTCTGTGCGGCGCCGGAATCCTGGATGCAGGCAAGGCCGTCAACGCCCCCCTTGCCCCGGACACCACACCCGATGCATTCGCCTTCACGGCGCTGACCAATGTCGCATTGAACACCCTTGTGACATCGAATGCCATCAAGGCCAGCGGCATCAACGCCCCTGCGCCGATCTCGATCAGCGCATGCACCAGCAGCCTGTGCGAGTACAACATCAATAATTCCACCGTCTGGAACGCCTACGGCATTACTGCCACGGTCAACAACGGGGACACGGTCGTGGTGCGCCAGAAATCCTCCGCCAAGCGAAATACCACCACGACACTCACCCTCAGCATCGGCGGTGTTTCAGCAAGCTTCAAGGCCACCACAAAAAGGAGATGAGCCAGCCATAAAGCAAACATTGCGTACACTCTGGAACAGCTTTCTTGACTTCGATGATGATCCTGATTAGAATGCGCAACGCTTTGGGGGTATAGCTCAGCTGGGAGAGCGCTTGCATGGCATGCAAGAGGTCAGCGGTTCGATCCCGCTTACCTCCACCAAATCTGAAAACGCCGGTTTCGACCGGCGTTTTCTATTTCCGGCCTATTTCCGCCGCGCCTCGGTCACGCCCGGCACCTCGCGAATCTGCGCCAGGATTCTCGACATCTGCTCCTGATCCGCCACCTGGGCGGAAAAGCTCATGCGCGCCTTGTCGCCGCGGCTCTGGGTATTCACGGCGGTGACGTTGATTTTTTCGCGCATCAGGAGGTCCGAAATGTCCCGCAGCAAACCCTGCCGGTCATTGGCTTCCACTTCCATGTCGACTTCGTAGCCCCTGCCGCTGCGGCTTCCCCAGCTGGCCGGCAGCAAGCGTTCGCGCCTGGATTCCGGCATATGCACGATGTTGCTGCAATCCTGGCGATGGATCGCGACTCCTCTGCCCTTCGTGACAAAGCCGATGATCGGGTCGGGCGGCACCGGCTTGCAGCATTTGGCCATGCTGGCCATCAAATCCCCCACCCCCGCCACCAGCACGCCGGATGCGGCTGGCGCAAGGCTGCGGATCTGCCAGAGGGCTTCCTCAGCCTTGGGCTTGCCCTCATCCTGGACCAGCGCCATGATTTCCCGCGCGGTGACATCTCCCCTGCCGATAGCGGCGAAGAGTTCTTCCGCCTTGGAAAACTGTGCTTTCTGCGCCAGTTTTTCGAGGTTGGGGAATGCCGCGCCCAGACGGTGCACTTCCTTTTCCAGCGCGGCGCGCCCTTCCTGCACGTTCACCTCATGGTGCTGGCTGTTGAACCACTGGCGGATTTTTGCCCGCGAGCGGCTGCTCTGCGTGTATCCCAGGGCCGGGCTCAGCCAGTCGCGGCTGGGCCCTCCCTCCTTGGCGGTGAGGATTTCCACGCGCTGGCCGTTCTGCAGGGTGTAGGTGAGCGGCACGATGCTGCCATTCACCTTGGCGCCGCGGCAGCGGTGGCCGACATCGGTGTGCACCTGGTAGGCAAAATCGACCGGCGTAGCACCCTGGCCCAGCGCGATGACGCGGCCCTGCGGCGTCAGCACGTAAACGGTGTCCTGGAACAGGCCGGTCTTGAACTGATCAACCAACTCATCGACGTCCTGAACGTCGTCCTTCCACTCCATGATCTGCCGCAGCCAGGCGATTTTTTCCTCGAAACGGGCATCCCCCTTGCCGCCCTCCTTGTAGCGCCAGTGAGCCGCAACGCCCAGCTCGGCGTGATTGTGCATGTCGTGGGTGCGTATCTGCACCTCGAGCGCCTTGTTTTCCGGGCCGATCACGGCGGTGTGCAGGGAGCGGTAGTTGTTGCCCTTGGGATGGGAAATGTAATCGTCGAATTCACTGGGAATGGGCTGCCACAGGCTGTGCGCGACGCCCAGCGCGGTGTAGCAGTCCTTGAGATCGTTCACCAGCACCCGCACCGCGCGCACGTCGTACACTTCGGAAAAATCCACCTTCTTGCGCTTCATTTTCTTGTAGATGCTGTAGATATGCTTGGGACGCCCGGTGACTTCGGCATCCACCCCATTCTTCTTCAGCTCCGCACGCAGCGTAGCCATCACGGCATTGATGTACTGCTCACGGTCCAGGCGGCGCTCGTCGAGCAGCTTGGCGATTTTCTTGTACAGCTCCGGCTCGAGGAAGCGGAAGGAAAGATCCTCCAGCTCCCACTTCACCTGCCACACGCCGAGGCGGTTTGCCAGCGGCGCATAGATATCCTGGGTCTCGCGCGCGATGTGCCGCCGGGTTTCCTCATCGGCACCGGGCAATTCGCGCAGGGTCTGGGTGCGCTCGGCCAGCTTGATCAGCACCACCCGGATGTCTTCCACCATCGCCAGCAGCATCTTGCGCAAGGCCTCGATCTGCGCCTGCTGATCCTTCTTGCCGTCCCTGGCAGATTTGCCCTGGCCCAGGGCGCCGCCCAGCTCGCCGATCAGCCCCATGCGCACCACGCCGTCCACCAGGGCGGCCACGCCCCGCCCAAAGCCCTCCTCGATCTGCTCGGCGCGCTCAGGAGCACCTTCCGTGGCAGCCTGCAGCAGGGCCGCGACAATGCTCTCCGCATCCATGTTCTGCGTTGCGAGGATCGCCGCGGTACCCAGCGCATGATCCAGCAGGGGCGCACCCGTCGATGTGGTTTTTTCAGCATACAGGATGGCGGCCAGATCGGCGGCGCGCCGGATCGAGTCGAGATCGGTTCCGGAAAACCGTGTTTCCATGGCTTGCAGCCAGGGCTGGAGGGCAATGCCGCCGGATTCGGATAGATGTTTGTTTGCGATGCTTACCATGGATCAATCATAGCCTAACGGGCATGGCAATGCTGCCACCCCTGATGATGAAACTCGCCATGCCCATCCCCCTCTGCCTGCCGTTGCCTGCCGTTGCCTGAGCGCAGCCGAAGGCAGGCAACGGCAGGCAGAGGGGGACGAAGGCTCGTTCCGCGAGTTTCGCTTTAATCATTGAACCGCCAATATCGTCGCCTAAGCTGTCTATGTTCCTGCAAGGACAGGCCGCCCGATCCGAAATGAAGATCCAGCGCGCCGCTCTCGTCGCTGCGGTAAATTTTGATCCCTCTCGCCCGATATCGTTCCACCACTTCATCCTTGGGATGGCCGAAACGGTTGCGGTAGCCGACAGTAAAAATCGCAGTTGCGGGGCGCACCGCATCAATGAAGGCATCCGTGGAAGAGGTCAGGCTGCCATGATGAGGGACAACCATGACGTCAGCCTTCAGCAGATCCGGCGTTCTTTCCAGCAG
>PQAG01000044.1 GCA_003104895.1 Nitrosomonadales bacterium | reverse complement strand
GCGTTCTCGCCCGGTTTCTTGGAAATCGCCAGCGTCACTGCCGGAAATTCTCCCTGCTGGCTGATGCCCTGATGCTTGGCCGCAGGCCCTGCGCCAAGCCAGACATAGCGCCCCGGCTGGTCCGGCCCGTCGATCACCTGGGCCACGTCGCTCATGAATACCGGGCGCCCGTCCTGCACGCCCACCACCAGCTGCTGCACGTCTGCGGCGGAGGACAGGAAAGTGCCGGTCTGCACCAGGATTTCCTGGTTATTGTTCACCAGCTTGCCCGAGGGCTGGGAAGCATTGCTCACCTGCAGCGCATCGCGGATATCCTGGGCTGAAACCTGGTACGACTTCAGGCGCTCCGCGTCAATCAGCACCCGCACCACATGCCTGGGCCCGCCGATGGTCGTCACCTCGCGCGTTCCCTGGATGCGCTTCAGCTCGATCTCGGCGGCATGCGCAATCTGCTCCAGCTCATATTCGCCGCGCGCGGGATCCTCCGTCCACAGGGTCAGGGCCACGATGGGAACGTCATCGATGCCGACCGGCTTGATGATGGGATCGAGCACGCCCAGGTTGGGAGAAACCCAGTCGCGCCTGGACTGCACCGTGTCGTACAGGCGCACCAGGGCCTGAATGCGGTCCTCCCCCACCTTGTACTGCAAGGTGAGAATGGCCATGCCGGGGCGCGATACGGAATAGATGTGCTCGACGCCGGAAATCTGCGACAGCACCTGCTCGGCCGGCGTCGCGACCAGGTTCTCCACATCCTTGGCCGAGGCGCCCGGGAAGGGGATGAATACGTTGGCCATGGTGACGTTGATCTGCGGCTCTTCCTCGCGCGGCGTGACCAGAACCGCAAACAGGCCGAGCAGGAAGGCGATGAGCGCAATCAGCGGCGTCATCTGCGAGGTCAGGAAGAGCCTGGCAATGCGCCCGGAAATGCCCATCGGTGGTGATGGGGGATGAGAAATGGGGGATGGGGGGGTGGTTTCACTCATTACCCATTCCTCATCACTCTTTACCCTTCAAAGCCATGCCCGCCTTGATTGGCTCGAGCGCAACCTGCTCACCCTGCATCAGGCCGGACAGGATTTCCACCTCGCCCTGCCCGGCCGGTTCACCGAGCCGCACCTGACGGAAGCGGATCCGGCCTTCCTTGTCCACCACGTAAACCGCGGCGACTTCGCTTCGGCGCACCACCGCCGGGGCCGGGACCAGCAGTTTCTGCGCCCGCCCGATGGAAAAATAGGCGCGCGCGAACATGCCCGGATAGACGCCCTTCAGGCCGGGAGGAAGATCCACCCTGGCACGCGTGGTATGGGTGCGCGCATCTGCCACCGGCAGTATCGTGACACGGGTGCCTGCCACCCACTGTTTCAGCTCGGGAAATTCAACCTGGGCGCGGGGCGACTGGCGCACCTGCGCCAGCTTGTACTGCGGGATGCTCGCCACCACGCGCAGGCCTTTGGGTGAAAAAACCGTCATCAGCGCCCTGCCGGGGCTGGCCATTTCACCCACTTCCACCTGGCGCGCGGCAACGATCCCATCGTAGGGCGCAACAATGGTTGCAAACCCTCTCGTCGCAGAAATCTGCCCGGCGCCAGCCAAAGCCGCCTTCAGCTGGGCCTCGGCGGAACGGTAATCGGCGAGGGATTTGTCCACTGCCGCCTGGCTGACAAATTTCTGCGCCAGCAGTTGCTTGCTGCGTTCATGGGCGAGACGGGCATTCTGGAGATTGGCCTGCGCCTGGGCCACCTGGGCTTCACTGCCCGCCACCGCCTGGCGCACTTCGCTTTCGTCAATGCGCACCAGCACCTGGCCCTTCCTGACCGCATCGCCGGCATCGAATGCCACTTCCACCACACGCCCCGGGATCTGTGCCGCTACCGTAGCTTGATTCACCGCCTCCACCACCGCCTCGGCAGCATAAGTCTGGTCAACTTCGCGAAACTGAACCGGCGCCGTGGCAAAGGGCGGAGCAGCCTCGGCAGCCGGGACAAGGAAAAGCGCTCCAACGAGCGCAAGGGAAAATTTCAGCACAGCGCAGACTCCGCGTGTAGGCAATGACTACAAGATAATGGCAGCCTGAACAGATTACAAGCGGATAAAGGCCCTGCAGTTGCGAGGCCCGGCGAGGCTATTTGGTGAAACCGCAGAACACATCCCGCATCATGCTGATCAGCTTGAGCGTGCGGGTATCGCCAACGCGATAGTAAACGCGGTTGGCGTCCTTGCGCGTGCGCAGCACGCCTTTGTCGCGCAGAATGGCCAGATGCTGGGAAATATTGCTCTGCGAGGTGCCGACATTTTCGACGATCTCCTGCACGCTGATTTCACGGTCGCCCAGCACGCACAGAATCTTCAGGCGCAGGGGGTGAGACATTGCCTTCATCGCCCGCGACGCCTGTTCGATATGCTCGTCTTTATCTATCAATTCGACCTGATCAAAATTCAACATGAAAACATCATCACTTCGCAAGAAATTTAGAACAAGTTTAATGCGTACATTATTAAAACATAATAAAATGATACATCAATTATGTTCATGATCGAAAAATAAAGTCCTGCACAAGTTATGAAGGTTACGCCTGTTCTACTTTTGATTCTTGATGGTTTCGGCTGCCGTGAAGCCGGGCCGGACAATGCCGTCGCTCTGGCAAACAAACCCAACTGGGACAAACTCTGGGCCGCCTGCCCGCATACCCTGATTCACGCCTCCGAGGCCGCCGTAGGACTGCCTGCAGGCCAGATGGGCAATTCCGAGGTTGGCCACCTCAATATTGGCGCCGGCCGGGTCATCTACCAGGAAATTTCACGCATCAACATGGCGATCAAGAGCGGATCGTTCTTTACCAACCATGCGCTCACGGCCACGGTTGAAGAAATCAAGCAGCACCAGGGCGCCCTGCATATTTTCGGCCTGCTTTCCGATGGCGGCGTGCACAGCCATGAAACCCACATCCAGGCCATGCTGGAATTGGGTGTCCGCGCCGGAATCAAGGAAATTTACGTCCACGCCTTTCTGGATGGCCGCGACACCCCGCCCAAGAGTGCGGAAATACACCTGCAGCGGCTGCAGGACAAGATCGGCCAGCTCGGCAGCGGCCGGATAGCCAGCATCGTTGGCCGCTATTACGCCATGGACCGCGACCACCGCTGGGTGCGCGTCAAGACCGCCTACGACCTGCTCACCCAGGGCATCGCCGAATTCAGGGCCGGCACCGCGATCGAAGGCCTGCACAACGCCTATGCGCGCGACGAAAGCGACGAATTCGTCAAGGCCACGGTGATTGGCGAGCCGGTAAAAATGAAGGATGGCGATGGCGTGGTTTTCATGAACTTCCGTTCCGACCGCGCGCGCGAGCTGACCCGCACCCTGATCGAGCCGGGATTCGATGCCTTTGCGCGCGAATACGTGCCCAGGCTCAGCGCCTTTTGCACCCTGACTGCGTACAGCGCGGACTATGACGTTGCGGTGGCATTCCCGCCAGAGCGCATCCGCAACGGTCTCGGCGAATATCTCTCGCATCAGGGGCTGCGCCAGCTGCGCATCGCGGAAACCGAAAAATATGCCCACGTCACATTCTTTTTCAATGGCGGCGAAGAGACCTGCTACCCGGGAGAAGATCGCATCCTGGTGCCTTCCCCCGATGTTCCCACCTATGACCTCAAGCCGGAAATGAGCGCCTGCGAGGTGACGGAAAAACTGGTCGAGGCGATCCGGAGCCGCCAGTACGACGCCATCATCTGCAACTTCGCCAATCCCGACATGGTTGGCCACACCGGCAACCTGCAGGCCGCGATCAAGGCGATCGAGACCATCGACAGCTGCCTGGGAAAAATCGTCCCGGCGATGCAGGAAACTGGTGGCGAGGTGCTGATCACCGCCGATCACGGCAATGCCGAAAAAATGTTCGATGAAGGCACGCAGGACTCCCACACTGCCCATACCCTCAGCCTGGTGCCGTTCGTCTATATTGGCCGGCCGGCGCAAATTGCGGATACCGGCGCCCTGGAAGATGTCGCTCCGACGCTGCTGAAAATGATGGGGTTGCCCCAGCCACGGGAAATGCGGGGGCATCCCTTGATCACGCTCGAGTGACTCCCGCCCCCGGAAAAATCCTCGCAACCAGCGCCCTGGCACTGGCCTGCCTGAGCACACTCGCCTCCGCCGCACCCAAACCCGAGCTGCAGGAACTGCGCGGACGCATCGAGTCGCTGCAAAAGGCGCTCGACAGCAAGGAAGACGCCAAGGCAGACGCCGCGGACGAACTCAAAACCTCGGAACAAGCCATCAGCAGCATCAATAGTGCGCTGCGCGACTTGGCCCGGCAGCGGCAGTCCGCACAGTCCACCCTCAACTCGCTGGAGCAGGAAAAGGGCGGTCTGGGCAAGCGCATCGGCGCCGAACAGGTGATGCTGGGCCGCCTGCTGCACCAGCAATACCGCTCCGGCCAGCAGGATCAGCTCAAGATCCTGCTCAACCAGGAAGACCCCAGTCTGGCCGCGCGCCAGCTGCGCTACTATACCTACCTTGCCCGCGCCCGCAGCGAGCTGATCGAACGCCTGCGCGGCAACCTCGCAAAACTGCACAAGCTGACTCAGGAAACTGAAAGCAGGCAGGCCGAATTGTCCCAAATCCAGATCGAACAGGATAGACAGCGGCAAAAACTTGTCGCACAGCAGCAGCTGAAAAAAAAGCTGGTCACGCAACTGGCAAAACAGATCGGGCAGCAACGCAGCGAACTTTCGCGCCTGCAGCGCAACGAGCGGCAGCTGACCCAGCTCATCGAGCGCCTTGCCAGACAGCGGCCGGCCGCGAACAAGAAGCCGGAACGCCCTCCGTCCACGGCGCGCAACTCGAATGTGCCGGATGCTTCTTTTGCCGGAACCTCATTCCCGCAGCTGAAAGGCAAACTGCTGTTGCCGGTGCGAGGGGAACTCACAGGGCGCTTTGGCACTCCACGACAGGACAGCGGCTCGCCATGGCGCGGCCTGTTCATTCGCACTGCGGCGGCGCAGGAGGTTCACTCCATCGCCAGCGGCCGGGTGGTATTCGCCGACTGGCTGCGCGGCTTCGGCAACCTGATCATCGTCGACCATGGCAGCGGTTACATGAGCCTGTATGGCAACAATGAATCCCTGTTCAAACGGGCGGGGGAAGAGATCCGCGCCGGGGATGTGATCGCCAGCACGGGAAACAGCGGCGGCAACCCGGAAACCGGTTTATACTTCGAACTTCGCTACCAGAGCAGGCCTTTCAATCCTCTGGAATGGTGCAAGATCAGCTGACAAATCAAATGCAAATGGAGAAAAGCATGCGCGGCAAACTGCAAAAATTCGGACTCATCGCCATGGGCGCCCTGCTCGGTGTGATGCTCAGCCTGAATTATTCTGCCGTGGCAGACAAACCGCAGGCAACACCGCTGCCCGTCGAGGAATTGCGCGCCTTTGCCGAAATCTTCGGCAAGATCAAGTCCGATTATGTGGAGCCGGTAGAGGACAAGAAACTCATCACCGAAGCCATCAACGGCATGCTTTCCGGCCTCGACCCGCACTCCGCCTATCTCGACCTGGATGCCTTCAAGGATCTCCAGGTCGGCACCCAGGGCGAATTCGGCGGTCTCGGCATCGAGGTTGGCATGGAAGACGGCTTCGTCAAGGTGGTTGCGCCGATCGAGGACACGCCGGCCTATCATGCCGGGCTCAAGAGCGGCGACCTGATCATCAAGCTGGACGACACCCCGGTCAAGGGCATGACGCTCAACGATGCAGTCAAGCGCATGCGCGGCAAGCCCAACACCCAGATCACCCTGACCGTGATGCGCAAGGGCGAGAACAAGCCGCTGACCTTCACGCTCACGCGCGCCATCATCAAGATCCAGAGCGTGAAATCCAAACTGCTCGAATCCGGTTTCGGCTACGTCCGGGTCACCCAGTTCCAGGAACACACCGGCGAGAATCTCGCCAAGGCGCTGGACAGCCTTTACAAGCAGAACAAGGAATCCCTCAAGGGCCTCATTCTGGACCTGCGCAACGACCCGGGCGGTCTGCTGAACGGCGCAGTGGGCGTGTCCGCCGCCTTCCTGCCGGAAAATGCCCTGGTGGTGTATACCGAAGGCCGCACCGAGGACGCGAAAATGAAACTCACCGCGAGCAAGGAAAATTATCTGCGCGGCGCCAAGGACAGCGATTACCTCAAGAACCTCCCTGAAGGCGTCAAAAACGTGCCCATGGTGGTGCTGATCAACGGTGGATCGGCTTCCGCTTCGGAAATCGTGGCCGGCGCATTGCAGGACCACAAGCGCGCCATCATCATGGGCACCCAGTCCTTCGGCAAGGGCTCGGTGCAGACCGTCCTGCCGCTCGGCAACGGCACCGCCATCAAGCTCACCACGGCACGCTACTTCACCCCCAATGGCCGCTCCATCCAGGCCAAGGGCATCACGCCCGACATCATGGTGGAAGAAGCCACGGTGAATGGCGTGGAGAAGGATGCCGCATTCAACCTGCGCGAGGCAGACCTCGAACGCCATCTGAGCAATGGCCAGGACAGCAAGACCGACCATGCCCCCCTCAAGCTGCAGGCGCCCAAGAAAGAGACTCCAAAGGACAAGGGCGATAGCAAGGATGAAAGCAAGGGCGGCGAACGCGAAATAGTGTCGAAAAACGACTACCAGCTGAACCAGGCGGTCAACCTGCTCAAGGGCCTGCAGATTCTGAAAAACCGCTAACCCCCTCAATCCCCCTTGTCAGGGGGGAAGCCGAGCCCCCCCTGAAGTGGGTCAAGCAGGCAATCCGCGCAGCGGATGCTCGCACAAGGAGAGGGCCGGGGAAGGGTTAAAACCGGAAGTGAACCCCCCATGGACGACAACCAGCTCCTGCGCTACAGCCGCCACATCCTGCTGCCACAGATCGGCGTCGAGGGCCAGGAAAAACTGCTCGCYTCSCATGCSMTGATCATCGGCGCCGGCGGGCTGGGATCACCCATCGCGCTATATCTGGCCGCRGCCGGCGTGGGCCGGATCACCATCTGCGACGGCGACAGTGTGGATCTCACCAACCTGCAGCGCCAGATCGCCCACTTCACCCATTCCCTCGGCAGCAACAAGGCGCTCTCGGCGCAGCGCACGCTGGCGGCGATCAATCCCGAAATCCAGGTGACGGCCATTCCGCAGCGCATCAAGGGCGAGGAGCTGGCGCACCTGGTATCCCAGTCCGACGTGGTACTGGACGCCTGCGACAATTTCGCCACCCGCCACGCCGTCAACCGCGCCTGCGTCAGGCACCGCAAGCCCCTGGTTTCCGGCGCAGCAATCCGCTTCGATGGCCAGGCCACGGTGTTCGACCTGCGCCGGCCGGACAGCCCATGCTACCACTGCCTGTTTCCGGAAAGCGCGCAGGAGGAAGGCGAACGCTGCGCGGTGATGGGCGTATTCGCCCCGCTGGTGGGCATCATCGGCACGGTGCAGGCGGCAGAAGCGCTCAAGCTGCTGACCGGTATCGGCCAGCCACTGCTGGGGCGCCTGCAACTGCTCGACGGCCTGAGCATGGAGTGGCGTCAGATAAACCTGAAGAAAGACCCCGCCTGCCCGGTGTGCGGCCCAGCCCGGTAGGCCGGGATTTATCCCGGCCTACCGGCGCTTGCCAGTTCAAAGTGGCCGATGCTCAGCCCAGCAGTATCTTTTTCTGCGTTTCCAGAAATTCCATCGGCTCGCGCTTGAAGCCGCTTTTGGCGAACTGGTGCCAGCGGCCGGCGATGAAGCTCATGATCAGATTGGCGTGGGCGGCGGGGTCGGCGCTGATGCCCAGTCCGCCCTGGCTGGCCGCGATGCGCAGCGACTGCTTGATGCTGGCTTCGAGCCGGTCATGAATCTGGTTGATGCGCGCCTGCAGGCGCTCATTCTCGTTCACCAGCGCA
The DNA here is from genome assembly GCA_003104895.1 of Nitrosomonadales bacterium. GTDB lineage: Bacteria > Pseudomonadota > Gammaproteobacteria > Burkholderiales > Sulfuricellaceae > Sulfurimicrobium. Next base: position 8,149 of record PQAG01000044.1, on the reverse strand, counting down.
TCGCCGGTCAGCACCCGCGTCATGCCTGGATTTTTCTGCGCGAAACCGAGCAGCAGGGAGAGCATGGTTTCCAGTTGCTTGGCACCATTCTGTTCCTCGCTTGTCACCTTGTTGATGATGCCGAACAGGCTCTGCTCGATGAACTCGATCAGCCCTTCAAACATCTGCGCCTTGCTGGCGAAGTGGCGGTACAGGGCAGCCTCTGATACCTCCAACCTGGCCGCCAGCGCGGCCGTGGTGATCTTTTCCCCTTGCGGATGCTGCAGCATTTCTGCCAGTACCTGCAGAATCTGCAGCTTGCGCTCGCCTGGTTTGCTCGCCATTGACTTTCCTCCTATTGTTTTCTTAATTTTTGCTGCGCCCTTGGCAGTTCGAGGACGGAACGCAGGCTGACATCCACGCCCGCCACCCTTTTCCGCACCGGGCCCACCAGAACCGTCTGCATACCCAGCCTTTTCGCCGTCTTGAGATTCGCCAGGGAGTCTTCCACCATCACGCAATTGCGCGGCAACAGCCGCTGGCTGCGAAACAGGCGGTAGAAACCCTGAGCATCCGGCTTGGGATGATAGCCAGCCCCCTCGATGGAAAACACCGTATCGAAAAGATCGTCCACCTTGAGCAGCCGCAGCACTGCCTGCGCATAAAAGGCCGGCGCATTGGAATACACGATCTTCCGCCCGCGCAAGCGCTTCAGGGCGGCTCTCAGACCGCGCTCGCGCAGCACCATGCGTTCCAGCGCGGGAAACTGGTGGGTATGCCACAGGAAATGGCCGGGGTCGGTGCCATGGTGCCGCACCAGCCCCTGCAATGTGGCCCCGTAGCGGCGCCAGTAATGGTCGCGCAAGCGGTTCGCTGCCTCTGCATCCAGCCCCAGATGATCCTGCAGATACTGGGTCATGGCGCGGTTGAGATGCGGGAAGACATGCGGCGATGCATTGTGCAGGGTGTTGTCAAGGTCGAACACCCAGGTCAGGCCACCCCCCGGTTTTCTCATGCGTTGGAACGGATCAGCGTGCCCACCCCTTCGTCGGTGAGGATTTCCAGCAGCAGCGCATGTTCCACCCTTCCGTCGATGATATGGCTGGTCTTGACGCCATTCTTCACCGCTTCCAGCGCCATGGAGATTTTCGGGATCATGCCGCCGGAGATCGTGCCATCCTCGATCAGCGCGTCCACCTGGGCCGCCGTCAGGCCGGTGAGCAGCTTGCCGTCCTTGTCCAGCACGCCGGTGGTATTGGTCATGAGAATGAGCTTTTCGGCCTTGAGCGTCTCTGCCAGCTTGCCGGCCACCAGGTCGGCGTTGATGTTGAACGCCTCGCCCAGGTCGCCGACACCGATCGGGGCGATCACCGGGATGAAATCCTGGCTGTCCAGCAGGTTCACCAGCGCCGGGTCGATGTGGCTGACTTCGCCCACCAGGCCGATGTCGATCATCTCCTCGCCATCCCCCTTGGACTTGACCAGCAGCTTTTTCGCCCGGATCATGCCGCCGTCGGTCCCGGTCAGGCCCACCGCCTTGCCGCCGTACTGGTTGATGAGATTGACGATTTCCTTGTTGACCTGGCCGCCGAGCACCATTTCGACGATGTCCATGGTTTCCTCGTCGGTCACCCGCATGCCCTGGATGAATTCGCCCTGCTTGCCGACGCGCTTCAAGAGGTCGTTGATCTGCGGCCCGCCGCCGTGGACCACCACCGGATTGAGGCCGACCAGCTTGAGCAGCACAACATCCTTGGCGAAGCCGTGCTTGAGGTGTTCCTCGGTCATGGCGTTGCCGCCGTACTTGATGACGATGGTCTTGTCCTGGAAGCGGCGGATATAGGGCAGCGCCTCGGAAAGAATATTGGCTTTTTCCTTGGCGGAAGCAGGGGTAAGAGACATGGATAGGCCTTATGCTTGAGTTAATGGTTCATCTGGCTGCCATTTTCCCTCACCCCGCCCCTCTCCCGCAAGCATCCGCACCTTGGCGGGATGAGAACAAGACCCCATTTCCAGGGCATGCGGGCTGAAGTGAGCGCAAACGGAACGATCGAGAGAGGCATTATGTCAAAGGATTTTCGTCAACACGAAAGATGGCAATATGATTACGCGTAGCCTGCAGCGCATAATCAGTCCGTAATTCAAACCCACCAGCTTTAGCAGGTGGTTGTTTAGTGATGGAGACGACCCATGACCGACCTGTTTTCCCCCCTTCGCCTCGGCGCCATCGAACTGGCCAACCGCGTCGTGATGTCCCCTCTGACCCGCTGCCGGGCCGGCACAGGAAACGTGCCGACCGATCTCATGGCCGAGTATTACCGCCAGCGCGCCTCGGCGGGCCTGATCATCACTGAAGCCACCCCGGTCTGCCCGGAAGGGCATGGATACCCGCGCACCCCCGGCATTTACACGGCTGAGCAGATTTCCGGCTGGAAAAAAATCACCCAGGCCGTCCATGCAGCAGGAGGCAGGATCGTGATCCAGCTCTGGCATGTGGGCCGCATCTCACACCCCGATCTCCAGCCCAACGGCGTGCTGCCGGTGGCGCCCTCGGCGCTGCGCCCTGCAGGCCAGGTCTTCACCGGCCAGGAAATGAAGGACTTCGTGACGCCCCGCGCGCTCGAAAGCAGCGAGATTCCCGGCCTGATCGCGAGCTACGCACAGGCCGCCAGGAATGCCATGGCAGCGGGCTTTGACGGCGTTGAGGTGCATGCCGGCAACGGCTACCTGCTCGACCAGTTCCTGCGCTCCTCAAGCAACCAGCGCACGGATGCCTATGGCGGCAGCAAGGAAAACCGCGCCCGCCTGCTGCTGGAGGTGCTGGATGGCGTGTGCGCCGCCATTGGCAGCGAACGGGTGGGGGTTCGCCTGTCGCCGGTCACGCCGTTCAACGATCTGCATGATGAGCATCCGCAGGAAACCTTCGAATACGTCACGGCCCAGCTCAACCGCTTCAGCCTGGCGTTCCTCGACCTGCTGCAGGGCATGGGCGGCGCGCCCAAAGAGCAGTGGATTCCGTTCGACTACGAGCGCCTGCGCGTGCTCTACACCGGCAAGCTGATCCGCAACAATGGCTACGACTTCGCCAGCGCCCAGGAAGCGATCACGACGGGCGCGGCCGATGCCATCGCCTTTGGCCGTCTGCTGCTGGCCAACCCGGACCTGGTCGAGCGCTTCCGCCGCGGCGCCCCGCTCAACGCGCCGGACTATGAAAAGCTTTATACGGGAGAGGAAAAGGGTTACACCGACTATCCCTTCCTGGCCGGGTAATTCCGGAGCGGCATTGACAGCAAAAAAGGCGGCCGCGGCCGCCTTTTTTGCTGGGTTGCACAAACGCTACTTGATCGTCAGCTTTCTGGAAGTACTGGCGGCCTTCTTGGGCAAGGTCAGTTCCAGCACGCCGTCTGCATATCTGGCTTCCGCCTGGCTCTCGTCCACATCCTGGCCCAGGGTGAAACTGCGCGCCACCTTGCCGTAGTAACGTTCCGAACGCAGCACTTTCTCGCCTTCCTTTTCTTCCTTCTGCTTTTTCACCTCGGCGCTGATGGATACCAGGCTGCCATCGATGGTGACCTGGATGTCTTCCTTCTTCACGCCGGGGATATCGGCATGAACGATATAGGCCTTGTCGTCTTCCCTGACGTCCATCTTGATCTGCATCTGCTGCGGCTGGCCTTCGAAGACCATGGGGCGCACGAAGAAGCCCTTGAACAGGTCATCCAGATCGGCAAAGGGATCAAAGCGGGAAAGGCTGAGGGGATCTTTGCGAATAATGTCTGCCATGACTTATCTCCTTAATTTGATTAAAGAAAAAACTACCTGACGGAATTAAATATAAGCCTTCATGGCAAAAATTCAAGACCCAGCAACCCCCCCTGCCTCGTAAACCACCGCCCCCTCGACCAGGGTATATCTCACCCTGCCGGCAAGCTCCGCATTCTGGAATGGCGTGTTCTTCCCCTGGCTTTTCAGCGCGCGAGGCATCACTGTCCAGCACTCATCGGGATCAAAAATGCACAGGTCGGCGTTGAGTCCCGGCGCCAGCACCCCCTTGTTGAGCGCAAGAACTCGTGCAGGCTCGGTCGTGATCCTGGCAATCGCCAAGGAAAGTTCGACCCCCATTTCCTTTGCCCACTTCAGCGTCAGCGGCAGCAGCAGCTCCAGTCCGGTCACGCCAGCCTCGGCCTCGGCAAAGGGCAGGAGTTTGGCATCGTCGTCCACCGGCGCGTGGTCCGAGCAGATGGCATCGATCGTGCCGTCCTTCAGGCCTGCGCGCAGGGCATCCCGGTCACGCAAACTGCGAAACGGCGGAATCACATGGCAGTTCGAATCGAAATAGCCGATGTCCATTTCCGAAAGGTGCGCGTGATGCACGCCGACATCACACGTCAGGGGCAAGCCCTGGCGCTTGGCTTCGCGCACCATGTCGACGCCATCGCGGGTGGAAAGACGGCACAGGTGCGCCTTGGCCCCCGTTTCCTTCATCAGCAGCAGAATTCTGGCAATCGCAATGCTCTCGGCGCAGGCGGGTATCCCCGCCAAGCCCAGGCGCGAGGCCACTTCGCCGTCATGCGCCACGCCGTCACGGGCCAGGAAGGAATCCTGCGGGCGCAGCCATACGGTAAAGCCGAAGGTCGATGCATACTGCATGGCGCGCAGCAACACATTGGAATCGGTCAGGGGCGCATCCGCCTGCGAGAAGGCGATGCAGCCGGCATCATGCAGCTCCGCCATTTCCGTGAGGCGCTGGCCTTCAAGTTTCTGCGTCAGTGCSCCMAGSGGRAASACRCGSGCCTGRTGSAGGTTCYTGGCGCGATGCCTGAGCATTTCCACCAGCCCCGGCTCATCCAGYGGCGGATCGGTRTCGGGCGGGCACACCAGGCTGGTGACCCCGCCTGCCACCGCGGCATGCATCTCGGAYTCCAGGGTKGCCATGTATTCGAAGCCRGGYTCGCGCARGCGCGCGGAAAGATCAACCAGCCCCGGGCAGACTACCAGMCCGCTGGCATCAATCACCCGGTTGGCGTGAAARTCGTCCGGGGCAGCGCCGATSGCCACCACCTTGCCGGCGGCAATGTAGACRTCCCTTTGCCCGTCGATGCCGTTTTCCGGGTCGATCAGGCGGCCGTTCTTGATGTGAATTTTCATGGTTCGATACAATACTCACCCGTTTGCTGCAACAGCCTCATTTGCTTATCCAGGGACTGGGAGTGATTGGCATACGTTGGCCAATCCGGGTAATACTCTTCCGCCTGGTTCCCCCATGCTGTCCACCCCGGTCTGGTTCCTCTGGAAAACAATTCCAGATACGGGCCAGGACTGCACCCTTCGATAATGTCGTAGGCTTCATCCGGCTTGCGCGAATGCTCGCGTTTTTGGGTACGTATGATATTAACTTGGCTTCGTCCGCGAGGGAGGGTACGGGCATTCTTCCCCCGCACCCCAAATAAGACCAACTCCGTGGTGTTGCGAAAGTAGAATCCGACGCCCCGGCCATCCGGGCCACCATCCTTCCGGACCTTATGCCAGATTAAGTTTGTCTTGTAAGTAAATCCCCACGCGGCCAGCACCCTCAACCCCTCCGGGAGAAGGGCGTTAGGCACCCATAAATATAGGTGGGCAGGCTCCGCCGAAACCTCGGAAACGGGAAGTGCGCAGATGTCCTCCAATGTCATGGTGCCATACCGGGAAAGGCGTTTATGTTCCGGCGCCATTTTTCCAGTGCGATTTTCGAAACGCCACGGCGGATCCGCCAGTATGGTCTGGAATCGTGTTCCCGCAGCCGCCCTCAATAGATCCCTGCCAGCGTCCGACAAATCGTTTACGTTCTTCACTATGCCTCCTCCAAGAACAGCTTCTTGCTGATGCCGAACACTAGCAGGGGACACCCGCCACCGCCACCACCATTGATTTTGGGAAGTAGCTTGCCCATGTGGGTTGTGGAATTGCCGAAGCTCTTGCCTCGACCCAGATTGTCAAATATCTGCTGCAGTTCGTCGGTCCGAGTAATGATAACCCCCACGCTAACCACGCGCAGGTCGAACAGCAAGCGGAAGTTGTTCAAATCACGGTCATAAAACGGGTCCTTGTTATTCCACTCAATCTCCAGCGCGATCCTGTTCTTGAAACAATCAACCTTATGAGTAGGGGAATCGGTTGGTTTTCCATCCACGACGATTGATGTCGAAAACTGCTTCTCTTCCCAGCCTCGCTTAAAAAATTCCTGGTCGATTTGCTTGGAGATATCCGATTTATTCTTTCCTCCGGCCTCAACCCAGCTCCTCCTCAGCCGAAATGCGCTTACTACTTCAATGATGTCCTGCCACTCGCAAGGGAAGTCCTGGGCAAGAATAGCGGAGGCATGCTTCCACTCATGCACCTCATATTGAGACGTGATGACTAACGGCAATAGTTCGAGACCCATATTCAGTTCCCCGCCAGTATGCTCATCACCGCCATGCGCACCGCGATGCCGAAGGTCACCTGGGGCAGGATCACCGACTGGCTGCCATCGGCCACGTCGGAGTCGATTTCCACCCCGCGGTTCATCGGGCCGGGGTGCATCACGATGGCGTCGGGCCTGGCCAGTGACAGCTTGTCCTGGGTCAGGCCGTATGATTTGAAATACTCCTGCGCCGATGGCAGCAGGGCGCCGCGCATGCGCTCGTTCTGCAGCCGCAGCATGATCACCACGTCCACGTCTTTCAGCCCCTGGCTCATGTCGTGATAGACCTGCACCCCCATGCGCTCGACCTGGGCCGGCAGCAGCGTCTTGGGCGCGATTACCCGCACTTCCGGCACGCCCAGGGTGGTGAGGGCGTGGATCTGGGAGCGCGCCACGCGCGAATGCAGCACGTCGCCGACGATGGCCACGGAGAGGTTGTGGAATTCCTTTTTGTAGTGGCGGATGGTGTACATGTCCAGCAGGCCCTGGGTGGGGTGGGCATGGCGCCCGTCGCCCGCATTGACGACATGGATGTGGGGAGAAACATGGCGCGCGATGAAGTGCGCCGCGCCGGACTGGGCGTGGCGCACGATGAACATGTCGGCCTGCATCGCCGCGAGGTTGTCCACGGTGTCCAGCACGGTTTCGCCCTTGGACTGCGACGAGGCGCTGATATTGAGATTGAATACGTCGGCGGAAAGCCGCTTGGCAGCAATCTCGAAGGTGGTGCGCGTGCGCGTGCTGGGTTCGAAGAACAGGTTGAAAATGGATTTTCCGCGCAGCAGCGGAACCTTCTTCACTTCCCGTTCCGACACGCTGACGAAGGATTGCGCGGTGTCGAGGATATGCCGCAGCATCCCCGCGCCCAGACCCTCGATGGTGAGCAGGTGCTGCAACTCACCGTGCTGGTTGAGCTGTGGATTACGATTCAGGAAAGCCATGGAACGACTCCGTCAGGCGGTTGTTTGATGCAGGCTGAGCGCAAGCCGCCCCTCCTGGTCACGATTCAACTGGATGTTCTGGTCCGGCGCCAGGACCAGCACCACCCCCGTCACCTGGGAGGCGATCGGCAATTCCCGCCCGCCCCGGTCCACCAGCACGGCCAGGATGATGCTGGCCGGGCGGCCGTAATCGAACAGTTCGTTCATTGCGGCACGCACGCTGCGCCCGGTGTAGAGCACGTCATCCACCAGGATGATGTCGCGGCCAGTGACATCAAAGGGGATGTCCGAGGGCGCCACTTCCGCGTGCAGGCCGGAGCGACTGAAATCGTCGCGGTAGAAGGACACATCGAGCGTGCCGAGCGGAATTTTCCGCCCCAGCAGGGCATGGATTCTTTCCGCCAGCCACACGCCGCCGGTGTGAATGCCCACCAGCGCGCTGTTTGCGTTCAGATAGGGCTCGAGCTGCTGCGCCATGGTTTGCGCCAGCTTCTCGGCATCAGGTAGCTGCATGTCTTTTATCATCCAGATAAGTTTGCAATATCAGTTGCGCCGCGACCTGATCCAGCATCACTTTCTGCCGCCTGCCGGAAATGCCGGTCTCGCGCAGGTCCTGGCTCGCCGCGGCAGAACTGAGGCGCTCATCCACCAGCGCCACCGGCAGGCTGAAGCGCCCTTCCAGCTGGCGGGAAAAGCGCCGGCAGCGCAGGGTCATTTCATGCTCGCTGCCGTCGAGATGAAACGGCAGGCCCACCACCAGTAAACCGGGCTGCCACTCCTTGAT